>JAOZID010000010.1:948046-1313925 GCA_026014465.1 Candidatus Bathyarchaeota archaeon
GTGTCGGCATCTCCAGCCCATGGTTATCAGTTATTGATTGGGCAGCGTAACTCTTATATATTTTTGTGCGTTATCTCATAATTGCTTATGTGCATAAGCACAAAAATAAATGTTTAGAGGTGAAAAACACATGCCTTGGGGAAGAAGAGGCCAGGGAAACTGGCCAGGCGCAGGACCATACAGCAATTTGCCTCCATGGCAGCGTCCAGGCTGGCAGTACGGCAGAGGCGCTTGCCGGTACCTTTATGGGTCACCCGCATTCAACGCTCCCGCAGCAATCAAGCCCGAAGATGAAGCGGCGATGCTTAATCAGCAAAAGAGCCTCATTGAAGAGCAGCTTAAAGCCATGCAAGAAGCCCTCGCCAAGATTCAGTCTCGGCTAGATGAACTTAGCAAATAGAGCCGCTGTGCTCTTTTCCTTTTTTCTTCACGCTTTTTTTGAGTGTAAACGCCAGATTTGGGGTTGTTTTGAAAATATAACTGTGTGGAAAACCTTTTTATGGTATAGACGGTATATGTTTTGTGTAATTTTTACCAGGTGAATTGAAATGGCAGAAGTTGAAAAAGAAGTAACTGGGTTTCCAGTTTTAGGTCAAGAAGCTCCAGAGTTTGAAGCCTTGACAACCCAAGGAACACTAAGGCTCTCAGACTTCAAAGGCACATGGCTCGTGCTGTTCTCGCACCCCGCAGACTTCACACCCGTATGCACAACCGAATTCATTGGTTTCTCCCAAATCTACGACGAACTAAAAAAACGAAACGTAGAACTCTTGGGATTAAGCGTTGACAGCGTCTCCTCACACATCGCATGGATACGAAACTGCGAAGAAAAAATGGGCGTCAAAATCCCCTTCCCCATCATCGCAGACCTCAACAAAGAAGTCTCCATGAAATACGGCATGATCCACCCAGAACAAAGCAAAACCGAAACCGTCCGCTGCGTATTCATCATTGACCCTGAAAGCAAAATACGCACCATGCTCTACTACCCCCTAACCACAGGCAGAAACATGAAAGAGGTTCTTAGAATCATCGATGCATTGCAGACAACCGACAAATACAAGGTAGCCACTCCAGCGAACTGGATGCCAGGCGACCCCGTTGTTGTTCCCCCACCCATGACTGTAGAAGATGCAGACGCAAGGCTCAAAGAGGGCTACGACTGCAAAGACTGGTACCTGTGCAAAAAGAAACTCCCCGAGAGCTAAACACCATGCCATGCGTATCAGCAGACGGAAAACCAACCACCACAGGCATGCAAACCCTCAAAGCCCTCAAAGACGCCGCGTTGACCCCCGAAGAAGTCGCAACCAAAACAAACCAGCCACTGTTTAGAGTACGAAGCGGACTACGCCAACTACAAAACGCCGAATTCACAAAACAAACCAGCGACGGCAAATACGCCCTCACAGAAAAAGGCACCCAAACAATCCAATAAACCCCAACCACTTCTTTTCTTTTTTGAAGAAAAAAGATTTTTGCTAAATAAAAAGAGCCAAAAAGGAAAAAGACAAATTTTTGAAGCTGCAACCGAATGCGGTTTTTAGCTGGTTAGTTCTTCGACTTCTTTTTTGCCTTCTTCGAGTTCTTTGCCGTGTTCGGCGTCGAATTTGAGCAGCAGTGTTTGGAATTCACCTACGTGCGCCTTCTCTTCTTTGGCTATATCCAGCAGGATGGTCTTGATGTTGGGGTCTTGAGCTAGGGCAGCCATCTGTTCATACAAGTTTATAGCGTCAAACTCTGCGATTATGCCTGCACGCAAAATTTCTTTGTCTAGGTTTTCTTTGCTGATTTTTTCAAGGTCTATGGGAATTTTTGACAACAACACTATTCGCCTCGCTTACAAGAAGGGTAACTTTGATTTAAAAAACTTGTTTGCCAAAAACCACAAACCAAACGTTAAACCAAACAGAACATCTCCTAACGGCTACGGACTACTTAAGGGGGCAACAGGTTTAAGTCAGCAAATGTGTGAGTAGAGGGTGGCGTTGGCTAATGGCTAAGTACAGGGTGGTTGTGGACACAAACAGATGCACCGACTGTGGCATATCGGTTGGGCGGTGCCCGTTGCATGCACAGTTGCTGGCAAAAGTGTTAGAGCCAAACGCAAAACAGCCATCAGCAAAAGAATGCATGCTAATGGGCGTTTTCTCTGAGAACCTCAAATACGTCAAGGAACTCACAGGCAGATGTCCAGAAAAAGCGTTGCTTGTAGAAGAAACAAAAGAGTAAATCAGGTGGAGGGGCCGTGGGTTGCCCATTTGGGGACGCGGGGGTTCTCGACGTGGTCGGCGCGTGGGAAATATGGTTTTATGTCGATGATGGGGGAGCTTTCGTTGGCGTCTAAGCCTTTAACGTGGAGTGTGCAGCCGTCGATTTTTAGGATTTGAACTATGCAAAGTCCAATGGGGTTGGGTCGTGTGGGGCTGCGGCAGGAAAAAACTCCCAGCTGCGGGGCGCCTTTATGCCTGCGTGGAGTTACCTGTAAAACGCTGCGCTCCTTGGGGTTGTCGCGCATGTGAATCCAGTACAAAACTATGGCGTGGGAGAACGTTTCGAGCCCTTCAAGTCCAGGGCAAAACTCTGGAAACAGCCTAACCACCGCACCTTCAGAACCTGACTTCTCAACTTTTCCAAGAAAATTTACCTGCCCAAACAGTTTCCAACTTTTCATCAACCTCAACACGAAAAATGTAATGCGTACTTGTGGTTACTTTCAGGGTTGAAGGTATTTGGAGTTTTTCCCAGCGGCTACAGAAAAGCCATGAGCAACTAAGCCATTTTGAACGGAGGCGTTGCAGCTACGGAGTCAATGAGTTGCTGGGCGACATCTTCTTGCTGTTTTGTTCCCAAAATCAGGAGCCAGCATGCACCCTCTGCCCCGCAGACACCTCCCGCAGCAATCAACTCCGCCGTCGCGCCACAAAGCAGTTTGATTGCGTCTAACTCGGTGAAGACTTCACCGTGAAGAGGCAACAACCGATAACCCTGAGCATCAGGACGCGCAAGCCTCTCCGCCAAAGCATTCAAGTCACCGCCTACACGCTTTTCCAGCCCCACCGCAACAATTAGCTTTACTCTACGCCCAAACACCGCTGGAATCGCAACCGCAGCCGTCCCCGCTTTAGGGTGCCCAACCAAAACCGCCGCCTGCCTACCCTGCAAATCCAGCGCGTTTGCACCTTTCACGATGCAGTCGCCCGGCTTTAACGAATCCGCAACATCCGCCAACGTTTTGCCTTTTTGCCAAACCCCATTAGAGATAACTACGTCGCCTGGGAATTGGCTTTCATCGTGCAGTCTGCCTTCATTGGTGGTTAGGGCTTGGCTGGGAGGCAAAGTAACGCCGCGGAAAAAACGTTTAGTGGAAAATTCTTCTCCCAGATGCTGCAGGATTTCTTTGGCTAGGTAGCCATTGGTGGTTCCTGCGACGATGACAAGGGTGCCTGTTTTGAGGGCGCATTGAACAGAGGGGTGTTGGGTTAGGGCTTTGGAGATTAAGAGTTTGCCAGCTGCGGGCGTAAGCAGAACTTGTTTCACGAAATCGCACCTAACTGTTAAGGGGTGGCTTTGGGTTTTTTTGGGTTTTGGTACCCGTCGCCACATGGGAACATAGAGGGGTTATTTGGTGGGTAGGAGGTTTTGTAGTTTGTTCCAGATGCTTGTGATTTGCTGTGCCGCATCAGAGTTTGGGGCGTATTCGATAATGGTTTTTCCGTTGACCATGGCTTGGGTGACTTTTGGGTCAAAGGGGATTTTGCCAAGGACTTCGATGCTGTTTTGTTTGCACACATCTAGGATGCGTTGGGTGTTTTGCGGGTTCACGTCGTTCATGTTTACGCACACAAACGGTGTCACGTTAAAATGTTTAAGCAGTTTAAGGACACGCTGCAAATCGTGAATGCCTGAAAGCGTTGGCTCTGTAACCACCAAAGACGCATCCACACCCGAAATCGAAGCAATAACGGGGCAGCCAATGCCTGGGGAACCGTCGATAATTATGAGGTCACAGTTGTGTTTGGTTGATAGGGCTTTGGCGTTTTTTCTAACTAGCGTAACGAGCTTGCCAGAGTTCGCCTCGCCAGGATTGAGCAGGGCATGTGACATGAAGCCGTAGGGGGTTTGGGAGAGATACGCGTTTCCTGATTCGCGTCCACCAAGGGTAGCAGCGTCTACGGGGCACACAAAAGCACAGACTCCGCAGCCCTCACACGCGATAGCGTCAACCACGAAGTCGGGGGTTATGGCGTCGAAGGTGCATTTTTCTTTGCAGATGCCGCATTTGGTGCATTTTGCGGGGTCTATGGTTGCGACTTTGGAGCCTGCGAAGGGTTGGGTTTCGAGGATTTGGGGGTGCAGGAGCATGTGTAGGTCGGGGGCGTCTACGTCGCAGTCGGCTACTACGGCGTTTTTTGCCAGAACGGCTAAGGAGGCTGTGAGGCTGGTTTTTCCTGTTCCGCCCTTGCCGCTTAGAATTGTTAGCTGTTTCATTTCTCTGTTATCTCCCTGATTTGCGTGAAGAGGTCTTGGAAGTTTTGTTTCCACTGGGGCATCTGTGAGCTAAAGGGTATGCCTTTTGAGTAGAGCTCGGCAATTTCGCGTTTATAGGGAATCTCCATGAGCACGGGGATGCGCTCTTTTTTGCAGTACTCGTATACTTTACGGTCGCCTATACCTGCACGGTTAACTACGACACCAAAGGGCACGGTCATCTTCTGCAAAACAGTCACAGCAATGGTTAAATCGTGCAGCCCAAAGGGTGTGGGTTCAGTTACCAGCACGCAAAAGTCGCTTTCCCGCGCAGTTTCCACAAACGGACACGACGTCCCCGGAGGCGAATCAATGATTACGGCGCAACTTTGGCTCATCTGGGCTTTGACAGCTTTTATCACGGGAACAGCCATGGGCTTGCCAACTTCAAGCTCACCGTAAACTAGTTCCAAACCGTCTTCTGCTGAAGCGAATTTTAAGGTGCCAATGCGGTGACTGTCGTAGGTTATGGCGTTTGTGGGGCAAACTAGGGCGCAGCCGCCGCAGCTGTGGCAGAGTTCGGGAAAAACCATGACGGTTTCGGGGGCGACAAAGAGGGCGTTGAATTGGCAGAATTTGGAGCACGCGGCGCAGTGGGTGCATAAATCTTCGTTTATGTGGGGGATTTGGGTGTAGACGGGTTGGGTTTTGTCTACTGCTGGGTTTAGGAACAGGTGAGCGTTGGGTTCTTCCACGTCGCAGTCCAAAAGCTGAACGTTCCCTACAGAAAGAGCCAAATTAACAGCAACCGAAGTTTTGCCCGTGCCGCCCTTACCGCTTGCAACCGTAACAATCAAGACACATACCTCAAAACAAAAACAAGCAAGAAACTATGTTTATCCGTGGTGTGCGTGGGGACAGCCGTCTATGAGTTCTTCAAGGGTCTGGGTTTTGTAGGCGTCTAGGACTTGTTTGAGGGTGTCGGCGTTTGCTTTGAGAACTGTTATGCCTGCGTCGTGGAAAGTTTGCAGTCCGGGGCGTCCCATGCCGTAGACTATGATGGCTTCGGGCTGGAGTTTTTCGATGTTCTCGTGAGCCTGCGCAACGCCGCCCGCGTGAGCACCAGTGTTTTCCACCGTCTGCACATCGGTGATTTCAAAATCGTCGGTTAGGTCGACTACGGCGAAGTAGGGGGCGCGGCCAAAGTGTTCTGCTAAGCGAGCTGTCAAACCTGTCTGGTCTGCTACAGGAACCACAACTCTATGGGGCACTTCTTGCTCCTCCACGCTTAGGGTTGTTTGCCCATGCCAAAGTGTCCGCCGACTGTGGGGGCACTGGTTTTGTTGAGTTCGCCGTTTTGGTATTTCTCTAGGGTTTGTTTGACGGTTCCTGAGGCGCCTGTGATGATTTCGATTTTTGCTGCTGAGAGGGCTTCAAACGCGTTGGGTCCAACGTTGCCTGTTAAGAGGACTTTGGCGCCTTTGTTGGCTATGGTTTGGGATGCGTTGATGCCTGCGCCGCTAGACGCGTCTTGAGACGTGTTCGCGACGGCTTCAAACTCTAAGGTTTCAGAATCCACAATCAAGAAGTAGGCGCATCTGCCAAATCGGGGGTCGACTTGGGCGTCTAAACTATCCGAGGTTGAGGTTACACATATTTTCATTTTTTGTTTTCCTCACTTACTTTTTTTCGACGAAGTTTTTGATTTCGTCTACTATGGCTTTGAAGGCTTGGGTGGCGGGGGAAGAGGGGTTCTCAGCCAAGAAAGAAACTCCCTCATCCGAATCGTTGCATATTCGCGGATCAAGTGGTATGCTTCCCAAGAAAGGCACGGAGAGGTCTTGGGCGATTTTTTTCCCGCCGCCTGATTTGAAGATGTTAACGGTGGAGCCGCAGTCGGGGCAGACAAAGCCGCTCATGTTTTCGATGATGCCGATGATGGGGACGCCGAGTTGTTTGGCAAATGAGATGGATTTTTTGACGACGGCTTGGGAGACTTCTGAGGGCATGGTTACGATGACAACGCCGTCCATGTCGGGGATGAGCTGCATAACGCTTAGGGGCTCGTCGCCTGTTCCCGGGGGCAAATCAATGAACAGGTAATCAAGCTCGCCCCATGTGATATCAGATAGGAACTGCTGAATCGCGCGCATTTTTAGGGGTCCACGCCAAACTACGGGGGCTTCGTCGTTGGGGAGCAAGAAGTCCATGGATACCGCTTTGACTCCTTGTTTGCCTGTAACGGGGAAAAGTGCGCCTGTGGGTCCTGCTTGTAGGGTTTTGCCTTTGAGCCCAAGCATTTTGGGTATGCAGGGTCCGTGGATGTCTGCGTCTACAACGCCGACTTTGTCTTGGTGTCCTTGCATTGCAAATGCCATGGCGAGGTTTGCGGTTACAGTGCTTTTTCCTACGCCGCCTTTGCCGCTTATGATTGCGATTTTGTGTTTGATTTTTCCTAGTTGGGTTTTGAGTTGCTGGTTTTGTTCACATTGTTGTTTTTGTTGGGGAGTGCAGCCGTCTTTGGATGAGCAGGAGCTGTAGTTCCCGTCGCATGTTTGGTTTGTCATTTTTTCACCGTTTAACGCAACACCAGTTTAATACCTAAATCTTATTAATAGTTTTTGTTTAGAAAATAACCAAAATAGCGTTGAAAGGTTTGCCTCAGTAGCAATAACGCAAAACATTCCTAGGGTCAGACGCCAAACGAACCCGCCCCGAAACAACCAGCCCCGCCCAACCCATTTTAGATTTTCCACCCAAACCCCCCGCATCCACCGTGGGCAAGGGAAAATCGTAAACAAACGCCTTGTTCTGGGGCGTTTCAATCTCAAGCATCTGCATCAACGTCAAACCCTCAAAAACACACCGCAGCGGACGAATCGAATTATTGTGGCAGCAAATAGCCACGTTCCCAGGCTTGGATGAAAGCCACGCTTTAAGCGCCTCAAAAAAGCAAAGCACCCGCTTCTCCACCATGCGCAAACTCTCCCCGCCCTCTGGAACCACATCGTACCCACGGTGAACCCGCGCATACCATTTTGGGTCTTGCTCTTCTAAACGCTTCTTACTTTGTCCCTGCAACAAACCATAACAACGCTCAATGAGGCGGTCGTCAACAAACACCTGCGTCTGGGGGTGGTTTTGCAGAGCAATTTGCAGGGTTTGTTTAGCACGAACCAGATGAGAAGTAAAAGCGTAATCGATTTTGAAGGAGTTGAGTTGTGTAGCGAGTTCGTGTGCTTGAAAGATGCCGTTTGGGGTGAGTTTTGAGTCGCGCCAGCCCGAGAAAAGGTCGCGGCAGTTATCAAAGGTCTGGGCATGCCTAAAAACAATCAACCTGCAACTCTGCGAAGTAGACCCAACCAAACCAGCACATCCCCGCACCACCTAAAGCACCAAAAAATATTAACATACCCACCAGATGCGGCAAACAAAAAGAAGAGAGCAGAAAAAACTGCTTAGGGGAGGGCTTTTTTGAGGATTGGGGCTTTGTTGGTTTGTTCCCATGTGAAGTCAGGGTCATCTCTGCCAAAGTGTCCGCAGGTGGCGGTTTTTTGGTATATGGGTCGGCGCAGGTCAAGTTGGGTTATGATGGCTTTGGGGCGCATGTCAAAGTTTTCCAAGACGAGCTGCAGGATTTTTTCGTCGGAGATTTTTCCTGTGCCAAACGTGTTAACCATCACTGAGACGGGTTTGGCAACTCCGATGGCGTAGCTAATTTGCACTTCACATTTATCAGCTAACTGGGCGGCGACGATGTTTTTGGCTATGTAGCGTGCCATGTAGCATCCGCTACGGTCTACTTTGGAGGGGTCTTTGCCGCTAAAGCATCCGCCTCCGTGCCTGCCAACACCACCATACGTGTCGACGATGATTTTTCTGCCTGTCAACCCTGAATCCGCCAACGTGCCCCCAACCACGAAGCGTCCTGTGCCGTTGATTACGAATTTGGTTTTGGAGTCCAGCAAATCAGAGGGGACGACTTGTTTGATTACGTGCTCGATGATGTCGTCTCGGACTTTTTGAGTGCCCACATCTTCGGTGTGTTGGGCGGCTATGACTACGGCGGCTACGCGTTGGGGTTTTCCGTTAGCGTATTCTATGGTGACTTGGGATTTTCCGTCAGGACACAAATAGGGTAGCACGCCTGTTTTTCGGCACTCCGCCAAGCGTTTAACAAGTTTGTGTGACAGCACGATAGGCAGGGGCATGAGCTCAGCTGTTTCGTTGGTTGCGTACCCAAAAACCATGCCTTGGTCGCCCGCACCTTGTTCGTGGTCTTCTGCTTCGTCTACGCCCATGGCGATGTCAGGAGACTGTGCAGTTACCGAAACCAAAATGCCGCAAGTTGCACAATCCAAGCCATCACGCGCGTTATCAAACCCGATTTCTTTGAGGGTTTTTCTCACAACTGGGGGAATGTCCATGCGAAATGACGTGGTGATTTGCCCGGTTATGATGATGTTTCCCTGCATGACTAGGGTTTCGCAGGCAACGCGGGCTTTGGGGTCTTTTTCTAAGACGTAGTCTAGGATGGCATCAGAGATTTGGTCGGCGACTTTGTCGGGGTGTCCTTCTGCGACGGATTCAGAGGAGAAAACAAAGGTTTTAGTTGCTAACTGCGTCATGCCTTAAGCCCCGTGCGTAGGCAGAATTTTGAAAGTTTGTGGTTTGAGGTGTTTTAGGGAAAGAAAGGGTGTCGTTTTGAGGTGAATTGTTTGGGAAAAGGTTTTGCCGGTTTTGTTCATGGTTCGTCACGTTCAGTTAGCCTTTAGTAGGCACTGAAAAGTTTAATAGATAAACCATATTAAAATTTTACGTTTACAAAATAAACCACATACGCCAAGAAAGCACGCAGCCACCAACCTATCAGCAGCTAAATATCAATTCTATGCAGAAACGATATGGGGAGGGGGTATCCAACAGGAAAAGCATCCAACCAAGTTAAGGCGGGGGTTGGATGGTTTGTAGGACGTTGTCTGCAGAGTTTACCCATCGCAGGTAAGAGTTTAAGGCGGCGCGCAGAGCTGTGGTGTCTGTAGCTTGCACATTCAAGATTAGGGTATCGCCTTCGCGGGTCAAGTTTACGGTGGAGCGGTTTGTGAGCTGGTGGTCAAGTTCGGGTTTTAGGGCAACGATCAGTGCGTTGAGGCGTTTTTGGGAAGAAAAATGCAGCCGAACAGTCGCGTGAGACATAACAAGCAGCACATCCAACAGCAAAAAGCTACTGCAGCCTAAAATAGGTTACACAAACAAGAAACAGAAGAATAAACAAAGGAAAAAGGGTTTAGTTTTGGGTTGCGCCCAGGACTGTGCCTTTTGAGGCTGACCGTCTTGCGACTACTCCCAGTTTTGTGGATGGCATGTATGCGCCGCCTGCGAATGTGTGACTGCATTTGCTGCATTTCCATACGCCAACGCTTTGACGTTTCACGCGGACAAAGCCACATTGGGGGCATTTGTGGGCACGCTTAAGCCCAGCGATAACTTTGATGTATCGCTTGCGAACGGTGGAACCGTATCTGGTTCCTAAACCTCGAGTGGGACCAACCTTTTTTGTGCGTGGCATTACTTTCACCATTTAAGCTTCTTGCGTAATTCAGAAGCTTTCTCTCTTGCAAGCTTTGAAGCGTCTATTATTTGTTGCGGTGTGAAAAAGCCTGCTCCGCCTTTCTGTATGGCGCAAATGTTGCCTTTGTCGTTGACTGCCATGGAGAGCCTAGAATCCATTACTTGTTCTTCTTCTTGTCCTACGTCGATGACGAGTTTGCCGTTGAGTTTGCCAACAGTTACGGTTATGGGGTGGTCTTTGAGCGGTAGTGGGGTGTAGCCTTGTTTGATTACGACTTCGCCGTTTTTGACTTCATAGTTGGGCATTTTGGTGTTCATTAATGCAGAAACAGCTGCTAGTGCTGAAGCGTCGATGAGGTTACCGTCGTGGTTAAGGACATAGACATCAACGAAGACTACGAACACTTTCTTGCCGGGTTCAATGCACAGTTTTTTGTTGTCTATGGCTTTGGATTCGCGTATGCCGCGGTCAACAATGCGGGCGAGTTCGATAGAGTTTTCATCGGGGGGGCCTGGTTCAAAGTTTGGAGAAGCCAAAGGAACAAGTTCGGCGTTAACGGTCATGACACCGTCATCAGGTGTGTCGGGGAAGGGTTCGCCTGTTTCGACTTTTACGCCTACTAGAACCTCGGTTTTGCCCAAGGTGATTTTGGCTGAACCTTCAGCTTTCTCAATTAAGCCTTCTTCAATTTTGAATTCGCGGTAATCAGTTAAGCCTCTGCCGTCAAGACGCTTGTTTTCTTCCAGCAGTTGACCAAGCTGGCGTTGACGCACACGAGTAATCAAAGTAGACATTACTCTTCAACCTCCTCTGCGGGTTCCTCTTCTTCAACCAAATTCATGTACTTCGTTTTTAACGCTTCCTTTTGCAAATCATAAATCTTTTTGCAGCCATCCATCGCCATGGTTACGGCTTTCTCGAACTCTTCGGGAGAGAGGGTGCCGTCCATCTGCAACAGTGTTACTGCGTCCAAGTTTGGCATGTAAGCAACTGGAACGTCGGCGGCGCCTAGTTTGTCTTCGGCGTCGTACAAGTCCAAGACCACGGTGTCTTCAACTTTGCCTGCAGCGCACGCAACAACGAGGTCACGCATGGGTATGCCTGAATCTGCAAGGGCTAATGCGGCTGCGGTTATGCTTGCGCATCGGGTTCCACCGTCAGCTTGCAAGACCTCCACGAACACGTCAACACCTGTGCGCGGATACAAATCCAAGAACAACGCGGGTTCTAAGGATTCTCGGATGACCTTGCTGAGTTCGACTTCGCGTCTGCTGGGTGCGGGGGATTTGCGTTCGGGGACGCTAAACGGTGCCATGTGGTAGCGGCATCTTAGCACCATGCGGTCGGGTCGTGAGAGGTGTTTGGGGTGCATTTCACGTGGACCAAACACTGCGGCTAAGATCTTGTTTTTTCCGTGTTCTATGTATGCTGAGCCGTCGGCGTTTGATAACACGCCTACTTCGAGTTTAAGTGGTCTAAGCTCGTCGGCTTTCCTTCCGTCGAGACGTACACCTTTTTTGTCGATTAGTTTTTCATGTTTTTCATTCATTTTGTGGGTCCTCCACTTTAGCTTTCTCTTCCTTGAGCAACTGCGTGATACGGTCGGTTAACCCTGTAGTGTGGGATTCCTCTTCGATTTTCCGTATAGCAGACATTGCAAGGTCTTCATCTTCAAGGTTCTTGCCCGTGACCAAAATTACGCCGTTCATACCCAAAATTATCTGGCAATTAGACTCCTGCTTTATCATGGAAATCATGGAGCCTTTCCTGCCTATGACTCGGGGAATCTTGGTTGGGGTGACGCGCATGATTTGTCCGCGGGTGATTTTTCCCAATCCAGGTTCGCCGACGGTTAGTTGGGGGTCGTGGGCGCGGTCGTATGAGGCGATTTTTGCTACGATTAAGTCTCCAGAGTTGAGAACTTGGCAGAGTTCGTCGTTTTGGGGCTTAAAAGGTCGGCTTAAAACGTCAGATGCACGCAGTAGCGCATCGTAGGGAGCCTTGATGTCCACGGTCCAACCGTTGAACCCGACTTCCTTAACAGAGCCGATGATTAAATCGCCTACTTTGGGAACGTAGAACGCACGTAACGCCACAACATGGACTTTCTTGTTTTCTAAATCTACAAGTCCAAGGCGAGAGGAGAAAATCTTTCCTGCTTCGTTATACGTGTTTTCTCCTGGTTGATACTCGCCCTCTGCAAGCAGCTCGCCAGGCGTTACCAGTTGTTTTGCTTCAAAATATGTTGGCATGACTCAATTTTTCCTCCATTACTCAAATTCAATCTTTTTTTCGTTACTTCATTACCTTTGCTTCCCCAGCGCCCTTCGTAACCTCGCCTAACTTGTTTAGGAAAGAGGCATAACTACCACCAGGCATCTCAATTACGCCATACCAAGAACCATCAGCACGCCACTGCTCATTGCTTATAGAACCATAAGTTTTGATAGAACCATAAGCGCGAACCGCATACTGGGCAGGTATGGTAACGGCGACTTTGATTTGCTCAACTTTCAAAGGCAAAATAGGACGCAGCAAACGGATGATTTCTCGGGCTTGCTCGTCAATGGATTTGTAGGGGTCTACGGAGTAGCGGATTTGTTCCATGGCGTTTTCTATGCGCATGGGCGGATGGGGCAGGTTGGTTTTGGGGTCAACTGCTTGTCGGCTGATGAAGTCGATGATTTGCCTGCGTTTGTCTTCCACCATTTTGCGGCGCTGGTCAGTGGTTAACTGCAGCTGGCCCTTCTTGATGATGACATCAGCTATGGCGAAAGGGTCAACACTGTCAAAAGCTTTGCGCAGTTGCTCGTCCGCGACGCGGGTGCCTTTGTTGGCATCAGAAAAAACGGTTTCTGCCGCGAGAACATCGGTTATGGCGCTGATTTTGCCGTTGCGGTAGTCTAGAGCCTTTTGGGGTTTAACTAACACTTCGAAATGTTCATTATCCTTTGTGAGACGCGCAATTGTGAACTTTTCACTCATCAACGATTCACTTGCCCGAACTAAACTGTTTGATGTACGCTTCTACAGCTTCGTCCGAGAGCATCTCTAACTTCTTTGTGGCTGTGGGGATAACTGCAAGTTTTATGCGGGGCGGCAGTTGCCGTGCTTCAAGGGCCTTTACGAGGCACTTTACGGTGAGTTTTTTGTTGTCTTCTAGGCTCATGTCTTCTTTGTATTCTTCTTTGAGTATTGAAATAACGGTTTCTCTTCCAGCGCCCAAAGCGGTTGCCTTGTAGCCGCGGTATGTTCCAGAAGGATGTGTGCCAAAGACGCGTGGTCCAGTTTTGTCTGCGCCACCAAAGATTATGCTCACGCCAAAGGGTCTTACACCTGCATGTTGGGTGTACATTTGCTGTATGTCGCAGATGCGTTTGGTTACAACTTCGGTGTCTATGGGTTCATCGTATGTTAGTTTATTACTTTGAGCGTAAACACGTGCTTGGTCAATTAGAATGCGGGCGTCAGAACTCAAACCCACAATAGCCGCGCCAACATGCTCGTCTACACGAAAGATTTTCCAAGAATAACCCGCTTCTTCAAGGGGTTCAAGACTCTCCTCAGCGCCTAAGACAACACCCTCTGCACATTGAATGCCTAAGATGGTGGCTCCACGATTGACCAACTCCATTGCATACTCTACTTGGAAAAGCCTTCCGTCCGGGGAAAAAACGGTGATTGCACGGTCATATGCTCCTGGTGCTGCAAATACGGACATAACTATTACCTCATTTTACTCTTTACACTATTCGCCAAGTCACATACGTTAACCACAGTAAAAACCTTTCCTTTAAACCAACATCGGCATTCGACTATGACAAAAACAGGTTTACAGCTAACTGTCCAGCAAATGGCGAGTTTAGGGCTTTTTTGTTTGGAATATCGTCTTTAGGCAGAGGAGGGGGAGGTTTGTTTTTGTTTTATGGCTGCTAGTTTTCCGCCTGCCTGTATCATTTTGCAGTCTAAATCGCAAAGTTCGCACCGCACGGGAATGGTTGCGCCTGTGGTTAGGTTTTTGATTGTGAGGTCAGCTTGGAGGTTTTGGGTTTCCAGCTCAAGCAGGTCGCCTTGGGAAATCTTGTCGTAGTCGTTTTTATCAGCAAAGGTTAGGGGCACAATGCCAAAGTTAATCAAGTTAGCCAAGTGAATACGCGCGAAGCTCTTGACAATGACTGCTTTTACACCAAGGTACTTAGGCGCTAAGGCAGCGTGTTCTCTACTTGAGCCTTGACCATAATTTTCACCGCCGACAATAAAGCCGCCTTTGCGGTCCAATGCGCGCTCTGCAAATTCGGGGTCCACGGGTCGAAAAGTGTGCTTGCTGATTTCTGGTATGTTACTGCGCAAAGACATAACTTGGCTGCCTCCTGGGAGGATGTCGTCGGTAGATATGTTATCACCCGTTTTGAGCAAAACTTCGCCTGAGAGTTTTTCGGGGAGCGTCGTGAAACTGGGCAGGGGTTTGATGTTGGGTCCCATGAGGATTTCGGTTTGAGCTGCAGTTTCGGGGCGTATGAACATGTTATCGTTTACCAAAAACTCTGCGGGCAGGTTGATTTGGGGGTAATCTTTGAGGTCACGCGGGTCAGTAATTACGCCTGTTAGGGCGGCGGCTACGGCGGTTTCGGGGCTGACTAGGTAGATTTGGGCGTCTTTGGTTCCTGAGCGTCCTTTGAAGTTGCGGTTAAACGTGCGAAGCGTCACCGCACCAGTTGGGGGAGCTTGCCCAATACCAATACAAGGACCACAACCGTTCTCAATCACACGCGCACCCGCACGAATAATATGCACCAAATCACCGCTAACCGCCAAATTTTCCAACACCTGCCTCGAACCCGGCGAGATGGTCAAACTAACAGAGTCGCTAATTTTCTTTCCTTTGAGCAGTGCGGCGACCAGCTTCAAATCGCGTAGTGACGAGTTGGTGCAGCTTCCTATGCAGACCTGCGCAACGGGGGTTCCTGCGACTTCACGCACCGTTTTGACGTTATCGGGGCTGTGGGGCAAGGCGATGAGGGGCTCGACCGTGGAGAGGTCTATGTCGATTGTTTCGGTGTAGGTGGCGTCTTCGTCGGCTTTAAGTTCCACCCATTGGTCTTCGCGTCCTTGGCTTTTGAGGAACTCGTGGGTGATTTCGTCTGAGGGAAAAACCGAGGTGGTGGCGCCTGTTTCGGTGCCCATGTTGGTTATGGTTCCGCGTTCTGGAACAGTTAGGGTTTTCACGCCTGGACCAAAGTACTCTAAGATTTTGTTGACTGCGCCTTTGACGCTTATTCTTCGTAGGACTTCTAGGATGACGTCTTTGGCGGAAACAAACGGTGAAAGTTTGCCTGTTAAGCGTACGCCCACGATTTTGGGCATCTCCAGATAAAACGGCTCCCCAGCCATAGCTGCTGCAACATCTAAGCCGCCTGCGCCTATGGCAATCATGCTCATGCCGCCTGCTGTGGGGGTGTGGCTGTCACTTCCCAGCAAGGTGTATCCAGGGCGCGCAAAACGTTCAAGGTAGACTTGGTGGCAGATGCCGTTTCCGGGGCGGCTAAAGGTTATGCCGTATTTAGCGGCTATGCTTTGCAGGTAGAGGTGGTCATCAGGGTTGCGAAAATCGTTTTGAAGCATGTTGTGGTCAACAAAACTCAGGCTCAGTTTAGTGCGAACCTTGGGAATGCCCATCGCTTGGAACTCTAAATAAGCCAACGTGCCCGTAGAATCCTGCGTCAACGTATGATCAATAACTAACCCGATTTTTCCGCCGCAAACAGTTTTGCCGTTTAAAACGTGATTTGCAATTATTTTTTCAGATAAAGTCTTGCCCATGATTTTTCCCGCCAGACAACATTTTTTCAGTAAAGACCAGGTGATTTAGTAGTTTAGGGGATGAAAAAACACAGATTTAAGGCTCACGCCAAAAAAACAAAAAACATCACACAAAAACAAACAAGCCAAACAACAAACAAAAGGAAGAAGGGGTTACTGTTGGTTTATCATGGTGTGCATGAGGTCGGTTTTGGTGACCATGCCTATGATTTTCTTTGGGTTTTCGGGGTCTACTACGAGGACTCGTCCGGTTTCGTGTTTGGTCATTTTCTTGAAAGCATCCATGGCGGTGTCGTCGGGTTTGACGGATATGGGTTTTTTGTTTAGGATTTCTTTGACGGTTGTGGTTGCGCGTTTTGATTTGTCGGTTTGGGAGGCTTCTTCTAAGGTGATGAGCCCGATGGGTTCTTCTTTTTGGTTTACGACGGGGTAGCCGATGTGGTGTTGTTTTGCCATGAGGTCAAGGAGGTCTTGGACGGAAACGGTTCCTTGGACGGTTTTGACGTTTTTGGTCATGATGTCGGCGACTTTGACTTGGGAGAGTTCTTCGGCTTCGCGTAGCATGAGCACGGGGAGGTAGCCGTATTTTTCTTCGAAGTGCTTGGCTTCTTCAAGGGCAGATTTACGTTTCTGAATCGCAGCGCGAACGACCCGTTCAAACACGCGGGGCTCTTGCTCGATAACCCAAGTGTTAATCACGCCGTTTTCCACTGCGTCATAGAAGAAGTCTTCGCCGTCTTTGGTTCGAATGATTACTGTGGACCATTCTTCAAGCGGGTAGGCACTGCCTACGGATATGTCGGCTAATTCGTTGGTGAAGTCCGTGCAGGTTCGGCAGCTGGGCATGATGATGCTTTCGATTTCGGATATGGGGATGCGTATGGTGTCTTTTTCGGTTTGCACGATAAATTTGGAGGAGAGGCGCATGTGTTTGATTTCTGAGGGTTTAACGTGGTAGTTATCTTCGATGTATTTGAGCAGGGCGCTCATGGAGAATGTGCCAAAACAGAATAGTCCGATGGTGATGTCTAGGTTGTCTCCGATTTTGTGTTGCCAAGCTTCCAGTTTGCGAAGGGCTAAAACGTGGCAGGGCACACCCACGAAGGCGATTTTTTGTTTGCCGTATCCGTAAACTGCGCTGCCGTATGCTTTGGCTACAGGGGAGGGGAAGAATTTGCTGCCCACAGCCGAGATAATGTCGTCTTGTACTACAGCTACGGAGGCTTTGGGTTTAGCGGGATTATCGGGTTCGGCGCGGGATACAATGGCGCTGTCAAAACGCTTCTTTTCTACGCCATAGGTTAGAAGTGAAGTAACCACTCCTCCACCGCGGCTAAGCTTTCGCAGTTCAGGGTCAGTGGCTTGCGCGAGAACTATTTTACGGTAGTAACCCAACGCTTCATTCTTGCCAGGCGCATCAGAAACGGCTTTAAGAGTTCTTAGCAAAAGCGCCTCAGAATGCGGACACGCCTCATAACAAATCGGACACAAATCCAAATCCTTAGAGCAATCATGCAAACGCCGATGCTTTTCACCTTCAATAGATATTGCATGGGTAGGACAAGCAGCCTCACATGCTCCACACAAAGTACAGAACCCATTGCTGATTATTTTTTTGTTCAAAACATTATAGGCTATGAGAGAATCGCTTTTGGTCTGCATGGCACCCTCACTTAACTACATAATGTTAATGACCCCGTTTAAATACATAGCCATATAACCTCCTGCGTTTTGACCTTAAAGAAAAACATTGATGCTTTGCCAACGGTGCAGAGCAGTTAGCGGTAAAAAACAGCGGCGGAGAAAGCAGGTTTAGGGCTGTTTATGTACAAATCGGGGTTGCAGGGTGGTTTAAAGCAGGAGAAGCAGGTTTTTTCTTGATTTAGGATAAACCCGCGTTTGGGTAGTTCTACTTGAAACGGGTTGTAGGGGTTTCTAATTGAATTTATAAGTTAGTTTTACCTATAAAGGATATTTAGCGTTCTGTGCAAGCTGGAGAGACTACACTGGACGCACCATAAACATCAATGAAGGAACAAATAAGGAGGATGAAAAATACGGAAAAACAACAAGACGTCATATTCGTCGGAAACAAACCACCAATGAGCTATGTCTTAGCTATCATAACGGCTTTTTCTTCAGGGAGCCTAAAGGAAATAACCCTTAAAGCAAGAGGTCAAGCAATAACCACCGCAGTCGACGTTGCTGAAATCGCCCGAAACCGCTTCATAAAAGACCTCAAAGTAAGCAAAATCGCAATCGGAACCGCCGAGATGCCACCACGAGAAGGCGAAACCAGAACCCGCATGGTATCCACCATAGAAATAAGCGTAAACAAACCATAGCCACCAAAAAAGAGCAACAACACACAAAAATTGCTCTCCACTTCTTTTCTTCTTATTTTCGCTTAAAAAAAGCACAGGAAAAAGAGAGAGGGGAAGCAGCGTTTAGTCTGGGCTGTTTTGGTTTGGGGTTTGTTGTTGTTCGCGCATTTTGAGGTATGTTTGGATTTTTGAGACGATTTCTTGGAACGCTTTAGCTGCAGCGGAGTCGGTTTGCTCCACAACAAAGGGTTTGCCTTGATCAGCTTGGGCGCCAACGCGGGGGTCTATGGGTATGCTGCCAAGAAAGTCTACGCCTGATTCTTTGGTCATTTTTTGGGCGCCGCCCGCAGGGAATATGTCGGTTTTTTCGCCGCAGTGAGGACAAATAAAGCCGCTCATGTTCTCCACCACGCCGATGATGGGCATGTTTAGCCTACGCGCAAACGTTATAGCCTTCTTAACAATGGTGCTAGACAACTCGCTGGGCATAGTAACCACCACCACGCCATCAATTTCAGGCAACAACTGCGCAACACTCAACGGCTCATCACCAGTCCCCGGAGGCAAATCAATAAGCAAAACATCCAACTCACCCCACACAATATCTTGCAAAAACTGGCGAATAGCCCCCATCTTCAACGGTCCACGCCAAATCGTAGGAACCTCCTCATCCACAAAAAAGTCAATCGAAACCACCTTCATACCCAAAGGCCCAGATACAGGAAACGCACCCGGAGGACCATACTGAACCTGCGCACCAGTCAAACCCAGCAGCCGCGGCACACTAGGACCATGAATATCCGCATCCAAAACCCCCACCGCAAGCCCACTCTTAGCTAACGCCGCCGCCAAATTCACCGTCACCGTACTCTTACCCACGCCGCCTTTACCGCTAATAACCGCAATTTTATGCTTAATTTTACCCATACGGGCCTTGAGAGCTTGCTGCTGTTCCAAAAACCGTTGCCGCGAAGCTTCCATAGGACTAACATCATTTGAAGACATAAAACACCACAAACCCCCAAAAGGCAAACTACACTAAAAAGCATTACGCACCAAACAACAACCCCCCCCCTCCCCCCTTTTCTGCATACAATTAAAAACAGCCAGCCCAATAGACGCCAAACAGAAACACGCCACCCAAACAAAAGCTAAATATCCCTGAACAAACTATGAATGCAGAAAGCCACCAACGGGCTGGTAGTTCAGCGGTATGAATGCTTGACTTGCACTCAAGAGGTCGGGGGTTCAAATCCCCCCCAGTCCACCAATAAAGGGGCACCAAACATGCACAATTTTTTTCAAACTGTTTTTGGCATAGCTTTGTTTTCAGGTAGCCAAATAACTGTGTCGCAGGCAGGGTGACGTAGTTATTTTGGGTTGGTTGTGGGGAGGTGGATGGTGAAGGTGGTGCCTTTGTTTGGGGTGCTGTGGACTTTTATGGTTGCGTTGTGGGCTTCGAGTATGCGTTTGGTTATGGAGAGGCCTACGCCCATGCCTTTTGCTTTGGTGGTGAAGAACGGTACCCAGAGTTTGTCTATGACTTCTTTGGGCATGCCTATGCCGGTGTCGGAGAAGCTGATTTCGGCGTAGTTTCCAGTTTTTTTGCTGGTTATGGTGAGGGTGCCGCCGTTTGGCATGGCGTCAAAAGCGTTTTTTGTTAGGTTGCTAAAGACGCGCTGCATTTTGGTGGTGTCTACCCAGAATTGGGGTTGGTTTTGTGTTTTGTTGATTACTTGGATGTTTTCGGGGATGCTGAAGCGGGAAAGGATTGTGTCGACTAGTTTTTTGGGGTCTGTTTGGGTTTTGTCTAGTTTTATTTCGGTGGAGTAGTCAAGGAGGTCTTTTACGATTTTATCGGAGTATTCTACGCAGTCGTTGATGGTTTCAAGCAGGGCGGTTCCTTGTTCTCCAAGTTGTGCACCGTATTTGTTTTGTAGAAGGTAGGAGGCACCTTTGATTCCAGTTAGGGGGTTGCGCAGGTCATGGGCGACCATGGTGGAGACGTCTCGCATGGCGTCGAGGCGTTGAGTTAGGGAGTCTTTGACGGCTTTTGCGACCAGGGCGGTTTCTTCACTGGCGAATCTTGGGAGGTCATCGGATTCTGTTTTTTCAAAAGAGGTTTCCTGCACGTATGATGCCAGTTTGGTCATGGGTTCTACGACGTTTCTTTCAAGGAAAATCAAAGAGGCAATAGCAACTAAAACTGAAAGCACTGCAAGGAAAATAAAGGAGGTGTTCATGACGAATTGGCTTTGCTGGTAGGCTAACCTGTTTTGGAAAACCTGCAGGACAAACAAGGGTTCTGAATGAATATCCTCAACTATGGTGTAGCCACAGACAACTTCTGGGCTTTGTTCTTTTACCACTATGGGATTGCCTGCAAGCAAAGAAGCCACTGCCTCATTTTCGGTAGCGCTAAAATCAGGTATTGTGCCTAAAGAGAAGTTCATGTACATGATGCTTTGCAGTTGCTCAAGTTCTTGCGCATTCACATATTTGCCAAAAAGCATGCCCCCCGCGATGGGACCTTCAAAGCGGCTGTTCACAATCGGAGCCGTAGCCACAAACACGGGCTCCTCATCCAAGAGCATAAGACCAAAGTTTTTGTCCTCAACAGAAGAAAACAGCCAGATAACATCATCCAAGGCTAGCGCTTGCTTTGTGTTTGCAGAGGTCTCAATCAAGCTTGAATTGTCAAGGGCATAAGATTGGCAATAAAGCAAGGTTCCGTTGTTGCTTCGAACGGCAACGAGGTTGATGTTTAGGTTTTCAAAAGTTTCTCCAATAAAGTTCAAGTCAGGATAGTCAGGGGTTTGGTTTTGGACAAAAGCATAGGTATCATCCAAGGCAGAATGGTCTTTTACGGTTCCCGCTAAAACCGAGAGGCGATAGTCTATTGTGCTTAGGGCCTGATTGATGCCTTCCTCACTTTCGCGGTACTCCAAACTCTCAAAGCTGGGCTCAATAACTATCACTGTCACAACATAAAACGCCAAAAAGAACAATAAAGCTACAAGAGAAACAGCTATTATGGTTTTTGTCTGTAATTTCGTAACAAAAGCCCTCCGAAGGCGGTATCTTGCGCATATTCGAAACCTTTTCCAGCAATTTAAAAGCTATGAAGCGGTGATAAACTAAAAAATCGCATCAAACAAACAACTGTTAGCAAAAACAAGAAATATCACGGACTCACAACGGTTTTTGATACAAAATTCAAAAATCCTACAGCACATATAGAAATAATTTACAGGACAACTAGGCATTTGACACGCAGCACATCCACAGGTGATTTAGCCACAAGCAGCCATTCAGGCACAAACCTAGTGCGGCTTAGTCGAAGATTTTTATCTTTTCAGCCTCTCGCGATTCAGCTTCTATGAGGGTGTAGTATACAGCGAGCAGGGTTAGTATCATGGCGGCGCCGATTATGAGGGCTTCTTTGGACATGCCTATGAGCAGGGTGATTAAGCCGATGATGGCAGCTATGGGGAGGATGGGGTAGAGGGGGGTTTTGAATGTGGCGGGGGTTTTGTTGCGTCTGAAGTGAATCAGGGAGAAGCTTGCGATGAGGTAGCAGAAGATTAAGCCAAAGTTGCTTATGGAGGTCATGATGTAGATGTCGCCTGAGAAGAGCATGAGTATTCCAATTGCTGAGGAGATTAAAACGCCGTTTACAGCTACGTCGCGTTTTTTGTCGTATTTTCTGACGAGTTTGGGTAAGAGTTTGTCTGAGCCTATTTGGTAGAGAACTCTTGAGGAGCCCAGGATTATTGCGAGAACTGCTGAGGCGGTTGCGATTAGAGCGCCGATGGATACGGTGGTGAAGAGCCAGTCAGGGGCACCTGAGGATTGCAAGGCAAAAGAGAGGGGGTCAGAAGAGATTGTGTATTGGCTGGAGGGCAGCAGAAATAGAAGAGAAACTGCAACCAGAACATACAGTATCATGCTAATTATTACGGAGAAGATAATGGCTTTGGCTGCTCCTGCGCCGCCGCCTTTGACGTTGTTGGTTATTGTGGAAATTGACTGAAAACCCGCGTACGCAAAAAATATCACTACGCTAGAAGCAAAAATGGCGCTTATGTTGCCAGGTTGGAAGTCGGAGACAAAGTTTGCGGTTGCCAAGGAAGAGTTGCCTAAAGCAAAAAGCAAGGCAAAAGCCACGAAAACCATTAGAATACCGATTTTTATAACAACCAAACCCAAGTCGACCTTTGCGGCTTTGCTCACGCCTAAAATGTTGACTACGGCGAGAACCAAAATCAGGATGATAGCAAATATGGTGGGGTAAACGTTGGAGTTTAACCCGATTAAGCCGTTTAGGTAGGAGCCAAAGCCAAGGGATATGGGGGCTATTGAGGAGGCGTAGCTAAAATAGAGCATGATGCCAGTTATGAAACCAAGTTCGCTGCCAAAAGCTTCGTAGGCATAAGAGTAAGAGCCGCCTTCAGCTTTAGGCATGATGGAGCCTAATTCGCCCAGTTCAAGCCCAATAATTAAAGCGATAACACCGACGATAACAAAGGCAATAAGCGAAGCCGAGCCAGCCAAGGCAATAGCAGTTCCACTTAAAACAAATATACCCGCACCAATTATAGCGCCAAGCCCAACCGCCGTCGCTGCCTTAACACTTATCATCCAATCAGAATCTGCCTAACCCGTATATTGCATTTACGCCCAAGCAGCCCCGCAAAAAAGAAAAACCACAAAAAGCAAAACAAAAGAGGGAGAGCCCAAAAGGGCGAATTAAGAGTTTTGTCGGTTAATGCCGAGGGAGGCTTTTTTCCCACCAGATCAGAGCTTGAAGAGAAGGGGTTTTGTCTTCGAATTTGTAGTCGCCAGTGCTTGTTTGTTTGAGGGTTTTTTCTAGGTACGCGTGGAGTTTGGTTTGTTCTGCGGGGGTTAATTCTTTGCCGTCGTTTCTTCGGGCAAACCTGTTTTTTATTTCAGATACGGCTTCGTCTACGCTGCGGTAGAGCATGGTGTTGGAGGGTTGGACTTGGAAGATTTCGACGTTGGGGCTGATGCCCATTTGGTAGAGCACGTTGCAAAGAGCCAGGTAGGTACGGGTTTCTCCGTAGGGTCTGCCCATGGCGTTGTGGATGCCGATGTCGAAGATTCGTTTGCTTGCGCCCCAAACTAGGTAGGCGTAGCGTTTTGTTGCTTCATCCATTTTTTTAAGGAAGGTTTGAACGTCCTTTTCAAGTCCCATGGAGCGGCAGGCAATTACTATATCGTGGGGTTCTATGTCCACGCCTATTTCGGTTTGCTCGATTAGCTTGTTTATGCAGGTGATGTTGGATACTCCTGATTCTTTGGCGTTTTGGGCTAGATGGTTTAGCATTTCGCTTGAGCCGTCTAAGGCGGTGACGTGTTTGCAGGCTTTAGCCATGGGAATTGCTAGCATGCCCGCGCCCGCGCCTACATCTAAGGCGGTCCAGTCAGGACGAAGCTTGAGGCGCTCCATAACTTTCTTGCCGTAATCGCTTTCGTTTTGTATACGGTTCCACCGCGCAGCGTTACTATCCCACAAGGAGGCTTTGTCTGCATGCCCCACCATGAAAATAGCGCCTTCACGCCAAACGCTGTTCCAATCAATAGCGTTAACATCCATTATTGAACAAACTCCAAGTTAGATTCGAATGAAAACACCATTTTCTGGAAGTTCCCGATGTATTTTTGCTAAACATAACCGTAACCAATTTAAGTATAACACGATATGTAACTGGAAACATAACGGGAATGGAAGTATAATGGACAATAAAAAAGTTATGATTGTAGGAATAGTCGCAGTTGTCGCAGTTGTCATTGCGGTCGTTTTTGGAGCTCCCGCGTTGATTAACGATGATCCTGGTTCAGGCGCTAATGGAGACCTTGTTCCAGTTACTGTTGATTCGAACCCTGCTGGTTCAGGTCAAATCAAAGTTGACGGCACCGTTGTTGTTACTCCTGCCAGTTTTGATTGGGAAAAAGATTCCACGCATACTTTGGAGGCTTTGTCATCTGATGATAACTCGGCTGATATGAAGTACAGTTGGGTTAGCTGGAGTGATGGCGGCGCTCAGACTCACGATTACACCGTGAATGAAGAAGCAACCGTAACAGCCACCTTTGATGCCCAATACAAAGTCGAAGTTGCACAGACAGGGCTGGACAGTTCTGCAAACGAGAACATAGTCACAGTGCAGATAGGCAGTGATAATAGCCAAGTTTACAGTTTAGCAAGCCTGCCTGTCAGCGCATGGGTAACCCCAGGAACACAGGTAACCTACAGCTTTGAAGGCAACGTTTCAACAACCGTGCCAGACGCATACTTCATGCTATCAAACACACACACCGAAGAAACCCTCACCATAAACGAGCCCCAAACAGTAACAGGCGCATACACACGAGCAATAATTGACGCAAAAGGCAACATAATAAACGTACCCGACCCCTCTGACATCAACCGAATAGCAGACTCATGGCCCGCACACAACACCGTAGTTGTAATGTGTGGTGCGAAAGAAAAACTAGTTGCAACAGCCACCATAAACACTGTTAACCCCATGTTCCAAAAGATTCTGCCGCAGATAGAAACAATGCTAACGCCGTTTAACTCAGATGGCACAGTCAACATAGAAGAACTCATGGTTCAAGACCCCGACATCGTGTTTGTTTCTGCAAGCGGAGAAGATGCAGCAGCCGCAATGGAGAGCAGCGGACTGACAGTTATAAGATTGCAGTTCTACGACTTTGACGACATGGTCCACACCGTACACCTAACAGGATGGATACTTGGAGAAGAAGCACTAGACAAAGCAGTTACATTCATTGACTACTTCAACGGCGTACGAGACAACATATTAACCGTAACTTCGCACATCGCCGAGGAAGACAAACCAGTAGTGCTACACATCACAGGCACAGCTGACTCACCCCTAAGAATCGACGCTGGAGAAGGCCTCATCAACACATGGATTAACCTGTGCGGAGGAATCAACGCAGCAGCAGAAGTCGGCGGCAACATGCAAACAGTTTCATTAGAGCAAATACTAGCGTGGGATCCAGAGATGATCCTTATTGGACAGGCCACAGCCAACGAAATGAAAGACGACCTCTTGCATGATGAATCCTGGAGCGAAGTTACTGCCATACAAAACGGAGACGTAATCGCTAACCCAATGGGCGTCTTTGACTGGGCACGCTACAGCGTTGAAGAAGCATTAAACATCCAATGGGTATCCCAAACACTACATCCAGACCTCTTCGCAGACATTGACATCAGAGCAGAAACACAGTACTTCTACTCAACATTCTATGACTACAACCTTACAGAAGCAGAAATCGACTCAATACTACGGTAAACACAGCAAACATGAGCTGAGAAAATGGATCAACAAAAAGCCAAAAGCAAATGGTCAAACCCAAAACTCAAGGGCGCAGCCTTGCTCTTGGCTCCCATCATCATTTTTTTAATTTCTTTATGTTTAGGAAGATACTCAATTCCAGTAGACACAGTTACCAAGATTTTGGTTTCCCCCTTTGTGCATGTTGAGCCGACATGGCCCAGCATTATGGAAACAATCATATTCAACGTAAGGCTCCCGCGTTTGATAATGGTCTGCCTTGTAGGCGCAAGCTTATCAATTTCAGGAGCAGCATTTCAAGGTATACTAAAGAACCCGCTGGTGTCCTCAGACATCTTGGGTGTAGCGTATGGAGCAGGCTTTGGCGCCGCATTAGCCATTTTGCTGTTTCCAGACGCCAGTTCAATCCAGCTTTTCGCATTAGGTTTTGGCATGCTCGCAGTAGGACTAGCTTACGGCATAAACAGCATGTACAAACGCTCATCCACCCTAATCCTAGTCCTGTCAGGCATAATTGTAGGCGCATTTTTTTCCTCACTAATCTCACTAATAAAATACACTGCTGACCCCGAAACAAAACTGCCAGAAATCGTGTTTTGGCTACTGGGAAGCTTTGCATCGATTACAATTAACGAAGTTATTCAATACGCAATCCCGATGGTGGTCGGTATAGTGGTTCTTTTGCTGCTAAGGTGGCGAATAAATGTCTTGTCGCTTGATGACGCGCAAGCTAAAACGTTAGGGTTAGACATCAAGAAATATCAGGGCATCATCATCTTTTTCGCCACGTTAATTACTGCATCCGCAGTTTGCGTAAGTGGAATAATTAGTTGGGTAGGGCTTATTGTGCCCCACATCGCCAGAATGATAGTAGGTCCCAACAACAGCAAAGTCATACCCGCATCAATTCTGATAGGCGCATCTTACCTCATGATAATTGATGACGTCGCCCGAACATTGGTACCTAACGAGATACCCATTGGTGTTTTGACTGGAATTTTTGGGGCACCGTTCTTTGGGTACTTGTTGTTTAGGCAGAAGGTGGGTTGGTCTTGAAGTTAGAAGTTAATAAGGTATCGTTTTCGTATAAGCAAGGAACTCCCGTGTTCAAGAACATCTCATTTACCCTCAACAAGGGTGATGTTTTTTGTATCTTAGGACACAACGGCGCAGGCAAATCAACACTGCTAAGCTGCATCGGCTCCCTATTCACCTTAGACAGCGGCAACATCCGACTAGACGACAAAGACATCTCAACCCTACCCCGTATGGAATTAGCAAAAAAAATCGGGTACATCCCCCAATTCCACAACCCCGTCTTCCCCTACTCCGTCTTTGACTTCGTTTTAATGGGCAGAACCCCCCACATAGGCACCTTTGCCGCACCCAAAAAAGAAGATAAAAACATAGCCAAAAGAGCCTTAGAAGCTGTGGGCATAGATTACCTGATAGAAAAACCTTACAGTGAAATTAGCGGCGGAGAAAGACAGCTGGTCATGTTTGCCAAAGCATTAGCCCAAGAACCTGACATAATCCTTTTAGACGAACCCACTTCACACTTGGACTTTGGAAACCAATTCAAAGTTCTTGACTTAATAGAAAAACTCTCACAAAACGGGTTCTCAATCATAATGACCTCACACTTTCCAGACCACGCATTCATAGTCTCAAGCATGGTAGGAGCCATGAAAGACCAAGGATTCATAGACATAGGACCCGCAAACGACGTAATAACCGAAGAAAACATGAAAAAAATCTACGACCTAGACGTCAAAATAACCACCGTCGAAAAAGCCAACAGAAAAGTCTGCGTACCCCTAAAACACAACCAAGCCTACAAAAACTTTAACTTCTCAAAATAAACCACATACGCTAACTGCGTGGCACCAAAACCTGCAGGTGCAAGGCGAGGGTTATTCGTTGCAGAGTTTGGTTTTTGCTGTTTGCAGGTCACGTTGTTGTTGCTTGGTAAGTTTGGGGTAAGAGAGATTGAGTTTTTCAATTTGGGCGACGATTATATCTGAGATTAGGGTGCGCGCTATCCATTTCTTGTTTGCAGGTATTATGTACCATGGAGCGTGGGTAGTGCTGGTTTTGTTAAGCATGTCTTGATATGCTTGTTGGTAGTCTTCCCATCTGGCGCGTTCGGAAAGGTCAGATAGCGAGAATTTCCAGTGTTTTTCAGGGTCTTTGAGGCGTTTGAGCAAACGCTGTTTTTGTTCGGATTTGGAGATGTGCAAGAAAAACTTTAGGATGACGGTGCCGCTTCTGACGAGGTGGTGCTCAAAATTGTTGATGTCTTGGTAGCGGTTGTTCCAAAAGTCGCCGTTGCTGTCGGGGGCGGGAAGTTTTTGTCGGGCTAAGATTTCGGGGCGGACTTTAGTTATGAGAACTTCTTCGTAGTAGGAGCGGTTGAAGATGCCTATGCGTCCTCGTTCGGGCAGGGCTTTGGAGTGTCGCCACAAGAAGTCGTGGTCTAATTCTTCTTCGGTTGGGGTTTTGAAGCTGAAAACTTGGCAGCCCTGCGGATTCAAACCCGACATCACATGCCTAATCACGCCGTCCTTACCTGAAGTATCCATACCCTGCAAAACAAGGAGCATCGCGTACGTGTCGCTTGCCCAAAACAGGCGCTGCATCCCTGCAAGCTTTCGTTTGTTCTGGACTAGAATCTTGGTGGCTTGCTCTTTAACGGCGTTTTTATCTTCGCTGCCTGTTTTCTCAGACGCCCAATCTGGAAGCCAAGCAGCATCAAAATCTTTCAAACTAATTTTTCTATCAGAAGCCAATTTAAAACTTTCAACCATGCCCAGCCCCATAAACAAACAGCCACCATACACAACAAACAAGCGCCAATCGCGTAATAACTTTTATCCAAAGACGCCACCACAAAAAAGCATTAAATAAACCAAACAAAAAGCAAAGAATTTTTTGTGGGAAAACAAAGCCAAGTGTAGTGGTGTTGGTTAAGTCGACAGTAAAACCGTGGAATCAGGCAATACTTATTAAGAATTCAGATTCAAGGCTAGGTTGTGATTTAGATGTCTAGTCCGAATTTTAAGAGCATGCCTAAAAAAGAGGTCACTAAGAAAATTGATGCCCGTAGGATAGTGGCAGCAGCACCCAGACGTAACAAAGCTAGTTTGTCGGTTGCGGTGAAGGTTCTTGGGGAAACACAGCCTGAGGTATTGGGAAAAGGTGCAGCGTATGCCTTCTCGAAGGGAGGCGCATTTTTGGGGAAAGCAGCGTTAAACACGCAGGGTACAGCGCGGTTGGATGTTAACTTACCTGTAGTAAATACGGGGCAGTCGTTGCGAGTAGTTGTTGGTCCGAATATGGAAGAGAAGAAGATTTCAGTTGGAGAGCTACTGCGGTTGGGTGGCGAGCAGGTTTTTGTGCAGGTTACGCCAAAGGATTTGCACAAAGCAGTTGAAATCAGGGTTGTTTCTAAACAGGTGCTTTGTTGGTTGCTAAGTGCTTGTGTTGTGCAGGGAACAGTTGTAAAAAGAGTTGTAAGCGGCGGCATCGCCATGGATTTGCCTGTCTGCAATGCAACCGTGGAAATCTACGAAGTAGACGCCATACCCAAAATCATCGCCAAACTGCCCTTGGATATTATCGAGCGTATACGAGAATTCCTAATTGACCCGCCTCCACCAGAACCAGTCATTAACCCACGCTACGAAATCGACATAGGACCATTGCCGCCTCAGCCACTGGTCATAGGTGATTTGAAAACAAAAACTCAGCTGATGGAAGAAGTAGAAAAACCAGCGGCAATGATGCTTAAGAAAAGCAGCTGTGAAGCCGCAGTTACTGAAAACTCTGCCCTGTCACTTCTTGAAGGCGGAGAAACCAAAAAACTCCGTGTACTAGCAAAATCGACAAGTGGAGAACAATTCAGGCAAGTCCTCATAAACAATGCCCCTCTGGTCAAAAGCATAATCTGCCTGTTCCCCTTCGCAACTGCCCACATGGATCTGGTTGCAACAGCCACAACCGCCGAATGCGGCAAATTCAAAGCACTCTTCTTTAGAGGCTGCAACAACCCCGACGTACCCGACCTATACTTCAAGGTAAAACAAAAAATCTTCCCCATACTCCCCCCAATGACCATCTATGCCCCCACGCCTGTTCTGTGCAATACTTTGTGGAATTACCAATGCGGAAGCCAAGAAGTAACCCTGCATATAGATCACCCGCTTGCCAGAGTCTGCCCGCCCTGCCCGCCAGTAAATGCACCATTAAACTGGGTGCTGTTCATGGCTATAGGCAACCATCCCCTAAGCAAAATGCGCGGCACCGGAACCACCCTGCACACCACCACAAACACTGCAAACGTTGGCTTAACAGACACTGATGCACCCTTTGGAGAAACCCTACGACCCCGCATAGAATTTGACAACAGCCTGCGTGAAGATTTAGGCGTCAAGTACTATCAGGTCTCATACCGCAAAGGAACCACAGGAAGCTTCATCCCGATAACCGCGACCATTAACCGCCACTACACCCACGAAGTAGACGACGACTTAGTTCTGGAAGCCTACAATCTTGGACCTAAATCCGAAAAATCACCAGGAGTCCCCTTGGCAAATAAGAACCTCTTTGAAATCCCGCCTGCCCTGCCACCTACTGGACAATGGAGCATACCCAACGCCGTCGAAGACACCGCGAGTGCCAAATTCAACACCTTAGACTTAGCGCCCCTAGAAGATGCAGGAGTACTTTGGCCAGAAAGCGGCTTGTACCAGATAAAAGTCGACCTCTTTGACGAAAACGGGCAACGCGTAGACATCGATGCTTTGGGCATTACCTTCCGCGTGCCAACCTCAACGGACCTTTCAGGAACCGTAGAAACCGAAGATGCCGCATGCGTAGCCCTAACCAATGATGGCGCATTCTCACCTACAGGCTTGGTTGAGGATGATGACGGTGATGGAAAGAAGAGCATGATCATCGCGCTGCACATTGACAACAGCCGCTGCAAAGCAGAAATTCCAGCACCTACCCTTGATGGCGTTGCTGCAGGAGACGACTGTGGCGTAATGAAATACCAAGTTGGTCCACCCCCACTAGAAATACCCCAAGGCTCAGTGCAGATGAACTATCGCCCAGCACATCCCTCAGGCGTAGGAACACAAGGCTTCGCAACATACATATTCACACTGACCCGCGGAGGCAACCCCTCAGTAACCCTCAGCTCAGGACGCACCCCACTACCCCCCACAATGATGTCAACAACAAGCACCGTCAACGACATACTAGGCATATGCGACACCGCAGGCTTTGTCGAGTACATGCGCGTCTACGCAAAAGCAACCTCAGGATGGCGCAGACTCCACGAATACGACGCCCAAACCGTAAGAGGATTCGTACTAGCACCCAAACCCAAAACACCAACAACCCCAAGCCCCTAACCACCCAAAACCAAAAACCAAAGGCAGAAACAACCTGCCCCAACCCTTTTTCTTTTTTTTTAAAAAAAAACTTGAGTTTTCTTCAAACAGACCGCTTGTGTAGACCCCCCTCCCCTTTCTGCATAGAATCAATATTTGGATCCTAATAGGCTGCTAATAGGTTGGTGTAAAAGCAAAGAAAGTCAGAAAGTTCAAAATGTAGGGGAGCAAAGGAGGAGATGACCTAAACAGCGTTTGTCTTCTAAAGTTTGGTTTTCAGGTGGAGGCGGGTTTGGGGTTAGTGTTGGGGGTTTGGGCGGAGTAGTTTTGAGAGTATGGGTAGGACTACGGTCATGGAGCCTATGACGGTTATGGCGACTATTGTTAGAAAGTCGCTGCCCACGATGCCTAGGGCAACGCCTTCGTAGGCGATGATGAAAGACATTTCTGCGCGTACTGTTAGGGCCATTGTGAATGTCCATAAGGTTTTGCCGCGAAAGCCTGAGATGCCTGCGCCCAGCAAGCCGCCGATTATTCTTGCGGCTAAAGCTACACCCAAGACAATTAAGCCTACACCAAGCGCAGCGGGTATGTCAAAGGGGTTTATGACTAGACCGATGCTGGTGAAAAATACTGCCGCGAAAATCTCGTTCATCATAAGGAGCCGGTTGGCTAGTTTTTCTCCTGTTTTTTTGTAGGGTATGATTGCGCCCATGATGAAGGCTCCTGTTACGGCGGCTAAACCGATTTGGGTGGATATGAAGGCTAGAATCAAGCCTAAGCCTAGGAGCATGGGGAAGAGGACTTCGTCGGAGAGGAAGTGTTCGAAGCGTTTTATCATGATGGGGAAGAGTTTGCTGCCTATGGATATGGCTAAGAGGATAAAGAGGGTGGCAACAAGGCTGACTTGCAGTAGGTTATCAACAGAGAAGGCTCCTTGCGAGATTACGCCTAAAGCCACTGTTAGTATGAGAACGCCTGCAATGTCGTCAAGTATGAGAGCGGTGATTAGGGTGGAACCAGGTTTTGTCTCCACCAACCCTGCAGCGCTAAGCATAGAGGCGACCACGCTTGTTCCGCTGGGAGCCAAAACCGCGCCCAAAAGAAAAGCCGCCTGCCACGACCACCCCAAAGACAAAGCCAAACCGTAACCAAACAGCACCGACAAAACCACGCCAAACACAGTCAACAAGAAAGCCTTCTTGCCCAACCGCCAAAACGCAGAAGCATCAAACTCTAAACCCGTAGTAAACAAAATCAACACTGAACCCAGCAGGGCAAGCAGGTTAATCACTGTCAAATCCGTGATGAGCCCTATGCCGCCTGGTCCACCTATGAACAAGCCTACCAAAATGGCGCCTATAACACTGGGTAGTTTGAGTTTTTTGAACAGCTCTGAGCCCAGTGAGGAGGCAACAATGAGCAAGCCTATCTGGAACAGGACAAAAACTGCTGAACTTTCAGCCATAAAACAGAGTAAAACATGAACCTATATGTGCATTACCCGACAAAAACTGGATAAACATCCAACACAAAACGGAGTACGCTAAACAAAAACCGTCAGAAAAGCTTTCAAATGAAAACAAACGCAGAAAAAAGGTGCGGGTTAGGTGTTGGTTCGTTTTAGAGCTACCATGCAGCAGGCAAAAAAGAATACGCCAAAGCCTAAGAGTGTAAAGAATGAGAGATAGGGGAAGGGCTGGGACAGCGCGGTTGCACGTAAGCAGCTGCTGGAGTGGGTAAGAGGCAGGCAGTACAGGGCGGTTTTGAGAAATTCTGGAAGCTCATTTAACGAGAAGAAGGTGCCGCTTAGAAAAGTCATGGGCAACAACACAAGGGCGTTGAAGGTGTTCATGTCCTGATGGGTCTTTGCAGTAACCGCAACGAACACGCCCAGAAAAGAGAAAACAAAACAAGAGCAAATCAGCATAAACACAAAAACGGGCGTGACAGTTATGTCAGGGGATATGACTACGCCTACGATTAGGATGGCGGTGGCGCTTATCATGCCGCGTATAACCCCGATAAGAGATTTGCCTACGGCGATGGCAAACAGGCTAATGGGTGACATCAAAAGTTCGTCGAAGCTTTTGTGGAATATGCGGTCAACGTTAAGTTTGGAAGCAGCACCCGTGAAGCTGTTGGTCATGGACGTTAACGCCAAAATGCCTGGAATAACAAAGGCTAGGTAGCTTACGCCTTCAAAGCTGATGCCGCGTCCCAAGCCATAACCAAAGGCGATCAAGTACAAAAACGGATTAACCAAGCTTGTGGCGATTGTTCGGATTCGATGGCGCCTCATGAACCGCAAATCAGACCACAAAACCGAGTAAATATCTCGCAGTTCGCCAACGGCGCGCGATATGATTGGAGTGTTGCCTGAGTTAGCCAAGTTTGTGTCCTCGTTTAGTTTTACCGTTTTTCGTTTGCTTCTTCTAAGAGTCCTTCCGCAGCCAGATAAAGCCTCTGCAGCTGCTTTTTCATTTCGTCGGTTGTCTGCCACATGCCCCGTTCAATGGCTTCCAATAATCGTTCGGTCATGTTTTGCAGGGCGTAGGGGTTGACTTGTTTGAGCCATTGCTGCATCTTCTCGTCAAGCACGTATTTTTGGGCTAAATCCTCATACATCCAGTCCTCCACGGCTTCAACGGTGGCGTCCCAGCCAAACACGGAATCCATCGAACGCGACAACTCGCCTGCGCCTTGATAGCCGTGACGTTGCATGCTCTCAATGTACTTGGGGTTCAAAAGGCGGCTGCGTAGAACATGGCAGGTTTCCTCTTGGGTGCTTCGGACTTTGACGCGGTCAGGGTCAGAGCTGTCTCCGCAGTAAGAGTTGGGGGCTTGTCCGCTGAAGGTTTTAACGGCTGAGACCATGCCGCCGTGAGCGTCGTACCAGTCGTCGCTGTCTAGTATGTCGTATTCGCGGGTGTTGTCGTTTTTCACGGTGAGGTTTAGCTGGCTAAGACGCTGCTTGAATTGCTCGGGCACTGCGGCGCCATACGTTTTTCGTCCGTAAGCGTAGCCGCCCCAGGTGACGTAGATGTTGGCTAGGTCGGCTTGGTTTTTCCAGTTCTTAGAGTCAATAGCTTCACTTATGCCACAGCCATACGTTCCAGGGCGCGCACTAAAGATGCGGTACTGAGCCTGCTCTTTAACAACCTCCGCGGATTCGCCTTGTGCAAGGCGCCTTTGGGTTTCGGCGGCTACGTGTTTGGCAAGGTAGTTTTTGTCTGGAGATTCGTTTAGCTGGGCAACTGTGCGTACGGCGTCGTCAAGCACGTTGGCAACGTCGGGGAAGGTGTCTCGGAAAAGCCCGCTGATGCGTACGGTAACGTCTATGCGCGGATGCTTAAGCTCCTTTGCGGGTATGGCTTTAACGCCCTTTACTCTGCCGCTGGTTTTCTCCCAAACAGGCTCCACACCCATAAGATACAAAATCTGCGCCACATCATCCCCCTTGGTTCTCATTGTGTCGGTTGCCCAAACGACCATGCCGATGTTTTCGGGGTATTTGCCTTCGTCTTTGAGGTAGCGTTCAAGCAGGGCATCGCCCATGGATACGCCAACGCGCCAAGCAGCAGGTGACGGGATAGCGCGGGGGTCAACAGAGTAAAAGTTCCTGCCTGAGGGGAGTACATCGCACATGCCTCGTGTAGGCGAACCCGAAGGACCCGCAGGAACATAGGCGCCCTCGCAGGCAGACAAAGTGTGCTTTAGTTCATCTCTGGTTTGGGTTATGGCGGGGGCAAGAAAATCTGCGACGTACTCAAGGACGCAGGTTATGTGGGGGCTGGTTTTGCCTAGGACTTCTTGGGCGGTTTGGGTTATGGCTTGTTTGTTGAAGTCTTGGGTGTTGAAGGCTTTTATCAACTCAAGGCTCTGCTGGGTAAGCTGTTTGAGCAAATCGCCGTTAGTTTTGCCCTTGCCACACATTTTTCCAGGGTTTGACAGTAGCTCTTCGTAATTGTAGCCTTGCAGTTGGGCAATTGCTTCTCGCAAAGACGGCACCTCGCCGTTGCTAAGCCGCGTCAATGTAGCCAAAAACGTTTCCAAGTGCAAATCAGAGGGTGCTTCACCTAGAATGTGCAGTCCGTCTCGGATTTGCGTGTCAGAGAGTTCGTGTAGGTAGCTGTGCAGGGTTTCTAAGAAGGCTTCAAAATCTGCAAAGGCGCTTTTTTGGGTGATGTTTAGGTCTTGGTTGAATTTGGTTTGGCAGGTTTTGTCCCAGATGGGCTGTTGCATGTGGGGGAGCTTTTCGGGGTCGGAGAGCTTGGCGTGGTAGTAGTCCTGCAACATAACTTCTAGCTCAGCTATGTCGCCATAAGCATCAGCGTCGTGCATGACAGGAATTAGGTGATCTATAAGGCAGCAGTAGCTTCGGCGTTTGGCTTGGGTGCCCTCTCCAGGGTTGCTGATGATGTAGTGGTAAATGTGGGGCAAATCGGATATGGCGGCGTCGGGGGCGCAGGAGGCAGAGAGCCCTATGGATTTGCCTGGGAGCCACTCAAGGGTGCCGTGGGTGCCTACATGCATGATTACGTCTGCTTTGAAGGTGTCGCGTATCCAGCGGTAGTAGGCGTAGTAGTGATGGGGCATGGAGAGGTCGGGGCTGTGGTAGATGCTTGCGGGGTCTTCGGTGAAGCCACGGGGGGGTTGCATGCCTACGAAGATGTTGCCGTTGATTAAGCCTGCTATGAGAAGGTTGCCGTTTAGGCTTAAGAGTTTGCCGGGGGGGTTTCCCCAGTCTTTTTGCATTTTAGCTTGGGCATCGGCGGGCAGTTCGTTGAACCAGTTCATGTACTGGCGTAAGGGGATTTTGTCTAGGGCTTTTTGGTTGAGTTCTTGACTGCTTGACCAGCGGCAATCATTGGTAAGCCCAGAGAGCACGGTTTCTATGAGGTCTTGGCTGCTTTCGGGTATGCTCTCCACAGTGTAGCCCGCCGTTTTTAGGCCACGCAGCAAATTTAGAACCGACGCGGGGGTGTCAAGCCCAAAAGCTTTGCCGATGGTGTCGTTTCTGGGCGGGTAGTTGTGGAAGATTATGGCTACGCGTTTGTCTTTGTTTGGGGTGTGGCGTAGTTTTGCCCAGTTGAGGCTTAGGCGAACGAGTTTTTGGATGCGCTCGGGTAGGGGTTTGAATTTGATTATCTTGGCGCCCGTTAGTGGGTCGGTTTCGCGAAAATCCATCGCAGCTGCGGGCACGGTGATTAAGTCGCCGTCGAATTCGGGCAACGCAACAGACCTTCCGATGTCCACGGGGTTTAAGCCTTGGGCGCTTTTTTGCCACTCCTCGACGGTGTTGCAGGTTAAGATGGCTTTTATGATTGGGACCCCCAGTTTGTTTAGGAAGACTGTGGAGGCTTTGGGGTCAGAAACGCTCATGGGCAAAGAGAAAGACAACACATTTATGACAACGTCAACTATGGATTTGCCGTCTTTTACGCAGTAATTCTCAACTAGCCACTCCAAACCTTTGGTACCTAAGGCTTCGTCTTTCACGCCTTTGAAAAACAGGGGCAGCACGTTTGCGCCTTGCCGTTCGACTTCACGGATTAAACCGTCGATGAAGTCGGTGTTTCCGCCCAGCAGGTGGTTTTGGTTAAACCAAAGGCAAATGGTGGGTTTGTTGGGGGCGAGCTTGGTTTTTTCGTACTGCTCCAGCGTGGGGTAGTAGTCAAAGTCAGGATGATACAGGCCTTCCCATTGGGGGCGTTGCGATGCGTCTACGGGGTAGGTTGTGCCTGTGAAGCGGTTTGCGAGGTACAAGAGCAGGTTGGCGAGGTTCTTTTTTCCGCCGTACATTAGGTAGCTTAGGATAGCTTGGTAGTCTTCGGGTTCAACAGTGCAGTGCTTTAAGAGGTCTTGGTTGCGCGCCAAAGAAGCAGAAGAAACAAAACAGGGAACTCCCGCAGCCTTCACCACGCCAATTAGGCTCTCAGTTTCAGTTGAGCTGCCCATCAAATGCACAACTGCAACATGCGCGGTTTTAGCAAACTCGGTAAACGAATCCACAGCCCCAAAATCGTCAAAATCGCGAGCATGAGCCACACTTTGAACCCTAAGCTTCACAACTTCGCCGTTTTTGTTCACGTCCTTAACTGCACAAATCAAGGGAACAACATCGTTAGGAATTGTGGTTATAAACGCGATTCGCAGAGGGTTCATAAGTTAACCTCCATATCTAAAGGGGCTACTGCTTTTTTTGTTAATTGATTGTTTGTTTTTGGGGTCATGACCAGTTTTGTCTCCGTTTGCTAAGCAGTAAATACAAGAAGAAGGGAACACCGAGCAGGGCGGTTAGGATGCCTACGGGGATGTCTGAGCGGTACAGGATGAGTCGGGATAGGGTGTCGGAGAACAGGAGCAGGCAGGAGCCTAAGACGACGCTGCAGGGTATGAGGAAGCGGTGGTCGTTGCCTATGAACATGCGAGCTATATGGGGGGAGACTAGGGATATGAAGCCGATGATGCCTGTGAAGGCGACTATGCTTGCGGTTGCTAAGGTCACCAAGACCATGGAGATGCTTATGACACGTTTGGAGTTGACGCCTACGCTGGTGGCTGTTTCTTCGCCTAAGCTTAACGCGTTTAGATCCCATGATTGGCGCATCATCAAAAAGGAAGTTATGGCAACAAAGGGCAAAACAAACAAGACGTTTGTCCAAGTTGAAGAAACAAAACTGCCCAGCAACCAGAAAACCACAGAACGCACAGCTTCATGCTCAGGAGTCACATACTGAATAAACGAAAGCAAAGCCGAAAACAAATAATTCACAGCCACACCCGTCAAAATAATCGTCTCAGGATTCACACCCCGCAAACGACCAATACTAAAAACAATTAGCATAGCAACCAAGCTGAAAACAAAAGCGTTCACAATTACCACGTAACCAGAGTAACCAGAAAAAACTCCAAGCTGAAAAACAATAGCCAACGCCGCACCAAAACCTGCCCCCGCAGAAATCCCCAAAGTATATGAAGAAACCAAAGGATTGCGCAGGGCACCTTGCATGGTTGCGCCTGAAGCGGCAAGACCCACACCCGCAATTATGGCTAAGACGATGCGTGGGAGCCGTATGTTCATGACGATGCTTTGTGTTAGTTCGGAGCCAGGGTCTATGTTAAGGAACGGAAAAAGTTTGGAGAGAAAAACGTTGATGACGTCTCCAAGCCTTGGGTCACCAGCGCCAAAGTTTAACGAGATAAGCAGGACTATTATGAAGATTACAAAAATGGAGAGGATTGCAAGAATTTTTCTTTTCTTGCTTTTAGTGTAGGCTAGTTTAAGTTGTGCAGCGGCACTCACGGGTAAGTATACACGCCTTCAAGTTCTATTCCGTAGAATTTCGTGTTGAGTTCTTGATGTATCGCTGTGGGGTCAATGTCGGTGAACAGGTCAGGGTAGAACCATTTTGCCCAGTTGAGCAAACCAATGGGGTACCTTAATCCTGTGAAGATTGATGAGTCATAGATGAAGACGCGGTCGTTTTTAACTGCGTCAACGGTGCTTAGTTGGGGACGTTCCATGATTTCATTCCATACTGTTTCGTAGTCGGATAGTGCTTTGGTGTCGCTGCTGATCATGCGGACTATAACGTCGGGGTTGGCGCTTGCCACGAACTCCGGAGTTACAGTAGAACCTTCACCGTCAGCATTGATGTTTATTCCACCAGCCTCTACTAGATATTGGTTTCGCACACTGGTTTGGGTAACGCTACGCCAAACAGTGGACATCTCCATGTAAACCAGCTGTTTGTCGGTTTCATCAAGGTTGGCCACGCGAGTATGCACAAGCTCCACATACCCTGACAGGTAATCAATGATTTCATCAGCTTGTTCGGAGTTGTCAGTGAGGGTACCTAGCAATTCTACAAAGTCAGGCAGACGGGTAAAGTTACCTGGTTGTTCAATGATTACTGTGATGCCTGCGTCGTTAAGCATTTGGATGGTGTCGGTTTGGCGTGCAATCATGGTATCAGCAAACAGCAGTTGAGGTTCTTGCTCTACTATCAACTCCATGTTGGGGTAATAGGAAGAATCACCAACTACAGGCACTTCCAGAACTGAAGGTGGATACAGACAACCAGAGCTACGGCCTACAAGACAATCCTGTGCTCCCAAAGCGCAAATCAATTCAGTAATACCCATGTTAAGGCTAACGATACGTGTCGCTGAAGCATTAATGGTCAAGACATTATCTCTCGCATCAACATAGGTTATCTCTGGATTAGGCGTAGGAGTAGGTGTGGGAGTTGCGGTTGGTGACGGGGTTGGAGTAGCGGTGGGGGTAGGGGTGGGAGTAGCAGTGGGTGTTGCTGAAGGCGTGGGGGTAGCAGTTGGAGTGGGGGTTGGGGTGGCAGTGGGTGTGGGCGTTGGAGTCATGGTGGGGGTTGCGGTTGGGGTAGCAGAAGGCGAGGGGGAAGCTTCGGGTGAGGTGAGAGTGTAAATTCCGTAGGCGGAAACACCTACAGCGGCAGCTACGATAACTACGGCGATGATTAGAGTCATTTTATTCATTCTTTCACCTCCAAGGATAACTGTTTGAACATGTTGGTTGGACTGCAAAAGCGGTTTATCACAGCAAATAACGCAAGTAAACAGGGATTTTTGCTTAGGGCGTGCGAGGTTTGGCTGTGGTTAATTGGGGTTTTGGAGGGCATATTTACCACTTTGTTTTTGGTTGGATTAACCATCCACATATATAAAATTTTGTTTAATTGAAAGCAAATCAGGGTTGAATAGAAAAGCTTTGCGAGACAAGAGTAAACAAGGCAGCAACCGCAGAAATCAAGCGCATAACTGCCAAACTGGGCAGCAGATTTTTGAATTGCATTAAAAAAGTTGGGGGAAAGAGGGTGTTGTGGGCGGTGTTTTTGTTGGCGGGTTTAGACGCTTTTTTTGTTGAGGACAAAGATGCTTGCGAAGAAGAATGCTACGCCAAAGCCCGCTAGAGCTATGAGGGATAGCCAAGGGAAGGGTTGTGAGAGGGCAGTGGAGCGTAAGCAGGTACTTGCGTGGGTTAGAGGCAACGCGTACAGGAAGGCTTTGCCGATTTCGGGCAGGGCACTTAAGGAGAAGAAGGTGCCACACAGGAAAGTCATGGGTAAAATCACCAAGCTGTTAAACGCGCTCATGCCTTGATGGGAATCTATCACAAACGCGACCAGCACGCCAAACAATGCGAACGTGAAGCAGGAAATCAGCAACGTCACCAAAAACAGTGGCGTAATCAAAAGCTCAGGGAACAAGACAAACCCAACCGCCAAGATCGCGAAAGAACTAATCAAGCCACGCACTACGCCGATGAGGGCTTTTCCAATGACAATGGAGTACAAGCTTACAGGCGACATCAAAAATTCGTCAAAGCTTTTGTAGAAAAACCTGTCCACTTGAAGCTTTGAAGCCGCGCCGCTAAAACTGGTGGAAAAAGAAGTCAAAGCAACAACACCAGGAATAACAAACGCCAAATAACTAACGCCCTCGAAACTAACGCCGCGTCCCAAACCGTAACCAAACGCTACTAGGTACAAAATGGGCTGAACCAAACTAATAGCCACCAAGTGACGCCAGTGCCTACGCAGGTTTCGCAGGTCAACCCACAAAACCGAATAAACATCGCCTAAAGCGCTAAACATTAGTTGCCCCCCACTTTTTGTCCTGTTAACTCGACGAAGACGTCTTCAAGGTTTGAGTCGCGAATCACTACGGTTTTGGCTTCAGCAGGCAGGGACTGGACGTATTTGTTGGCGGATGCGCGGTCAGCAAAAAAGCGGTAAGTGCTCTCTTTGCCTATGAGGGATTCGACGGCGATGTTTCCGAGTTTTTCACGCAGCGCTAAGGGTGAGTCTAGGGCGATTAGTTTTCCGTGGTGCATGATGCCTACGCGGTTACAAAGTGCTTCGGCTTCTTCGATGTAGTGGGTGGTGAGAAAGATTGTGGTGCCGTCGGCGTTTAGGCGCCTTACTAGGTCCCAGAGTCGGCGTCTTGCTTGAGCGTCTAAGCCTACGGTGGGTTCGTCAAGAAACAGCACTTTGGGTTTGTGCAAGAGGGAGCTGACTATGGCGGCGCGTTTTTTCATGCCTCCTGAGAGGGTGTCGACCATGCGGTCTGCGCAGTCAGAGAGCTCCACGTAGTCGAGTAATTCGCTTATGCGGTGTTTACGCTCCGATTTATCAAGATGATGCAGCCTTGCACGGAATTCCATGTTTTCGCGAACAGTCAAGTCACGGTCCAAACTCAGGTGCTGCTGCACCACCCCAATGACTTTCTTGACTTTGTCGGCGTCCTTGACCACATCAAACCCGCTTATCGTCACGCTGCCAGAGGTTGGCTTAGTCAAAGTCGTCATCACCCGAATCGTAGTAGTTTTACCTGCCCCGTTAGGACCCAAAAACCCGAAAACCTCGCCCGTGTGCACTTTTAAGTCTAAACCGTCAACAGCTTTCACGGAGCCATAGTTTTTTGTGAGTTGGTCAGTTATAATAAATTCATCCAAGTTTGTGCCCCCATTTTATACAGATGTTTACAGTCAAGTTCATTATAGTTTATACTCATTCTGTTTTCTCCTAAGTCACTCTTTTATACCGTCATTGTTTTTCAGTGCTTGGGTAACGGCGGTTTTGGTTGCTGCACCAATTAACTCGCCGATTTTTGTGTGTCCACTGGTTATAAGCAAAGGCTTGCCCAAAGTTCCTGAAACCACAACCACGTTATCAGTACCCGTGCCCGTTGCCTGAGCAGAAGGAGTGTACGTGCTTGGAACATGCAAATCCTCAAGCGCCGCAGTTTTCGCCTCCGTCACCGTAATTACCGCCCGCGCCATAGCACCACTTTTAAGCCGAGCATTTGTCAAAACGAAAATGTTAATGGTTCCAAGGGGACCAACGAATTTTCCGTTGCGCTCTACATAGTTTGCCACGTCCACGCCTGTGCGCAGTGCGTTACCTTTTGCGCCTGCAGTTGCCAAACAGCAAACCTGGAATTCTTCGTAGGATTTCTCGCAGACCGCCAAGTTATCCATGTTCACGCCCGTGCTTAGAAGAGCAACATCTTTGGGTTTAATGCCCAGCGAAAGCGGCAAGCGGCGTTTGAAGGCTTTGTAGTTTTGCATGGTGCACATCGACAGCTTTGTTGGAGTGTAATTGTTAGCTACGTAACTGACTTTTTTGTATCCGTCCAAGGTTGATAGGACACAGCGTTTTTCTTTGAACCCAACAACTAAGGTGTTAAGGTCGTAGCCGTCGTAGTTGTGGTAGACTACTTTTGCTTTTACGCCGTCCAAACTAAGGTTTAGTTTTTTTTGTTTCATTTTTGTTGCTCCTTGTTTTTGGTTTCGTTTTGGCTCTCAAGCAATCCTTCAATTTCTAAGTAGAGTTGTTGAAGCTGTTTTTTCATATCCTCAGAAGCGTTCCACATGTCACGTTCAATAGCTTCAAGCAAGCGCTCAACGATATTTTGCAACGCGCAAGGGTTCACGTCCTCAAACCACTGTTGCATCTGCTTATCCAAAGCGTACTTGTTAGCCAAAGACTCATACATCCAGTCCTCAACCACCTCCACCGTAGCATCCCAGCCCACAACAAAATCAAAAATACGCGAAAAATCCGCAGCTCCCTGATACCCGTGGCGCTTTACGCTTTGGATGTACTTGGGGTTTAAGATGCGGCTGCGCATGACGTGGCAGGTTTCCTCTTGGGTGCTTCTGACTTTGACGCGGTCAGGATCAGAGCTATCGCCGCAAAATGAACGGGGCGCTTTGCCGCCTATAACGCGCACTGCGTTAATCATGCCGCCATGAGCATCATACCAGTCGTCGCCGTCGAGTATGTCATACTCGCGCGAATCCTGGTTCTTCACTGTCACGTTGATTTTGCTAAGGCGCAGTCGGAACTGTTCGGGTACTGCTTTGCCGTAGGTTTGTTTGGTGTAGGCGTAGCTGCCCCATGTGACGTATATGTCGCTTAGGTCTTTTTGGTCGTTCCAGTTTTTAGCGTCAATGGCGTCGCTAACTCCGCAGCCGTAGGCTCCAGGGCGGTCGCCAAAAATGCGGTAGCATGCTTCTTCACGTGCCTGCGCCGCGTTTGCGCCTTCGGCGGTTTTCTGGGTTACTTCGACTTCTACGTGTTTGGCGATAAAGTTTTGCTGATGCGACTCCTTGAGTGAGGCAACCAAGAGTACGGCTTGGTCGATAAGGTGCACGATGTTGGGGAAGGTGTCGCGGAACAATCCGCTCATGCGCACCGTAACGTCGATGCGGGGGCGCTTTAGCTCGTCAAGGGGTATGGCTTCCACATCTACGACACGACCACTGGATTCCTCCCATACAGGGCGCACACCCATCAGGTACAGAATTTCGGCTATGTCGTCGCCCTTGGTTTTCATGGTGTCAGTTGCCCAGATGACTATGCCTACGCTTTCGGGGTATTTGCCTTCGTCTTGCAAGTAACGCTCAAGCAGCGAATCCGCCAAAGCTTTGCCAACGCGCCAAGAAGCCTGCGACGGAACCGCGCGCGGGTCAACAGAATAAAAGTTTCTGCCCGTGGGCAAAATATCTGCTAAGCCGCGGGTTATGGAGCCTGAAGCGCCTGAAGGGACAAAGCCGCCTGAGCAGCCTGATAGCGTGTTAGATAATTCGTCGGTGGTTGCCGCTAGTGAGGGCACTAGAAATTCTGAAATGTAGGAGAGGCAGTGGCTGATTTTGTCGTTTGTTTCGCCAAGGACCTGCGTGGTTATGGTGGGGATTTCTTGTTTGTTGTAGTCTTTAGCGCTGAAGGCTTGGATGAGTTCAAACGCTAAATTGCCCATCTCCTTGAGAACATCACCGTTAGTTCTTCCATCCGCACCAAGTTTGCCCTTGTTGGCAAGCAAAAACTCGTAATCGTAACCCTTCAACTCAGCAAGGGATTGACGCAAAGAAGGAACCGAGCCGTTGCTTAGCCGTGTTAGGGTAACCAAAAACTCTTCTAGGCGCGTATCGGTTGGGGGTTCACCTAAAATGTGGAGTCCGTCGCGGATTTGGGCGTCCGAGATTTCGTGGATGTACCCGTGCAGGGTTTCGATGAAATCATCAAAGGCTTCAAATGCTGATTCTTCGGTTACGTTGAGGTCTTGGTCTAGCTTAGCTTGCACGACTTGTTCCCAAATCAGCTTTCGTATAACGGGCATTTTGTCTTTGTCAACGGCTTTGGCGTGGTAGTACTCTTGCAGTTGCACTTCAAGCGCGGCAAGTTCCTCATACGTGTCAGCGTTGTGCATAACAGGAACCAAGTGCTCGATAATGCAGCAGTAACTGCGCCGTTTTGCCTGCGTCCCCTCCCCAGGGTTTGTGATTACGTAGGGGTAAATGTTTGGCAGGTCTGAAATTGTGGCGTCAGGAGAACATGAAGAGGAGAGACCTACGGATTTGCCGGGGAGCCACTCTAAAGAGCCGTGGGTTCCGATGTGCATGATTACGTCTGCTTTGAAGACGTCGCGTATCCAGCGATAATAGGCGTAATAGTGGTGGGGCATTGAGAGGTCAGGGCTGTGGTAGATGCTGGAGGGGTCTTCTAGGAAGCCACGTGGGGGCTGGAGTCCGATGTAGATGTTGCCGTTGAGTATGCCTGAGATGAGCAGGTGGCTGTTGTGGCTAAAGAGGTTGCCGGGTGGCGCGCCCCAGTCATGAAGCATCTTTTCTTGCAGGTCAGGGGGCAACTCGGCGAACCATTTTAGGTACTGCGTGTTGGGGACTTTGGCTATGGCGCGTTCATCAAGCTCTTGCTTGCTTGCCCAGCGACGGTCATTAGTCAAACCGTTAATAATAACATCCATCAACTTCTGGCTACTCTCGGGCATGTAATCGAGCAAGTAACCCTCATCTCGCAGTCTCTGCAAAATGTTCATAACTGAAACCGAAGCATCCAACCCAAACGCGTGCCCGATAGTATCGTTTCGCGGTGGATAATTATGGAAAATAATCGCCACCCGCTTCTCTTTGTTGGAGAGCCTGCGTAGTTTGCCCCATTTTATGCTTAGCCGAGCCACTTTTGCGATGCGTTCGGGTATGGGTTCGAAGCTAATTATTTTGGTGCCTGTTTGGGCGTTGGTTTTGGAAAAATCCATGGCGGCTATGGGTACGGTTATGAGGGCGCCGTCGAATTCGGGCATGGCTATGCTTGCGGGCAGGTCCATGATGCTTAAGCCTTGGAGGGTGCTGCGCCATTCTTCGTAGGTGTTGCAGGTGGTTATGGCTTTAATCACTGGGACATCGAGCTTTTTTAGCAAATCCGACGCGCCAATTTTAGAAGATGGCGAAGCAGCCAAAGTAAAAGCAAGGGCGCTAACTACGACATCGACTAGGGGTTTGCCGTTTTTCATGCACAGGTTCTCTATGACCCATTCTAAGCCTTTGATGCCTAAGGAGTCATCTTTTATGCCGCTAAAAAACAGGGGAAGAACATTCACGTTTTGGTTTTCGAATTCGCGTATTAGGCTGTCGATGAAGCTTGTGTTGCCGCCTTGCCATTGGCTTTGATGGAACCAGATGCCTACGGTTAAGCGGTTGGGCTGAACTTTTGCTTGCAGGTATTCATCAAGGCTTGGCACGTCTTCAAAATCAGGATGATAAATGCCTTCCCATACAGGCGAAGAAGCAACATCAAAATCGTAGCTGGTGCCAACAAAACGGTTAGACAGGTACAGTAGGAGGTTTTCGAAGTTCTTTTTTCCGCCGTAGTTAAGGTACCTGAAGGCTTTTTGGTAGTCTTCTTCTTCAACCGTGGAAAGCTCGCGGTATTTTTTGTTTTGCGCAAAAAAAGAGCCCGTAATTAAAATGGGGGCACCCACGGTTTTAAGCGAGGAGACCAGCGTGTCAAAGTCTGGCAAATCACCCATCAGATGCACAAGGGTTATGTCGGTGGTTTTAGCGAACTGTATGAATTCGTCTAGGGCGCCAAAGTCTTGAAAGGTGCCGCCGCTCCAAATCCTTGCGGTTGCCACTTCTTTGCCAAAGCGTTTGTTTACTGCGTCAAGGGCAGATATGAAAGGAAGAGCATCTGTGGGTATGGTGGTGGCTAAGGCTAGTTTAAGCGGGCGCATTTTTGCTTCACCGTCACCGTTTAGGCGTGCTGTTTGGCGAATTCTACGGGCATGACGTTGCCTTTGAGTTTGTTGAGTCCCGAGATTAGCGGCGTGATTTGGGGGATGCCCATGAAGGAGCATGAGACTTTGGATTTGATGCCGTAGACTTGTTCGATGTTTGGTTCGTTTATGACTTCTTGGGGGGTTCCGCATGCAAAGATTTTGCCGTGTTTGATCATTACCATTCGGTCTGAGAAGCGGCAGGCTAGGTTTAGGTCGTGCATTGTGACGATTACGGAGCGGTCGCCTTGTTGGGTTAAGCTTCGAAGTATGCATAGGATTTCGAGTTGGTGGCGTACGTCAAGTGAGCTTGTGGGTTCGTCAAGCAGCATCACTTTGGGTTGCTGGGCTAGGGCTCGGGCTATGATGACTTTTTGTTGTTCACCGCCGCTAAGTTCATTGAAGTGGCGCATAGCTAACTCGCCAATGCCTAGATAGTCTAGCATTTCGGCTACGATTTCGGTGTCGCGGTCGCTTAGGCTCCAGTTGACGTAGGGTCGACGCCCCATGAGAACAACATCAAAAACGGTGAAAGGAAAAGTGCTAGTTGAGCTTTGCGGAACGTACCCCATGAGTTTGGATAGTTCTTTGAGTTTGATTTTGCTGCAGTCTTCGCCGTCGATAAGAACAGAGTTTTCTTTAGGTTTTAGGATACGGTTTATGCATTTGAGCAGGGTGCTTTTGCCTGAGCCGTTTGGACCTACAATGCTTAATACTTCGCCTGGCTCCACAAAAAGCTCCAAATCCTTAAGAATTGGAACACTTGCGTAGCTAAACGACAACTTGTTTATAGTTAGATTCATCTCCAACTTTGCCTCCTTTTACTTAATAACATATAAATGAAGAACGGGACACCCAAAAGGGAAGTTACAATACCCACGGGCAACTCAGCAGGCGCAAGAATCAGTCTGCCTACTGTATCAGAGCACAAAAGCAAAGCAGCCCCAACAACAAGGCTACAGGGAATAAGAAAGCGATGGTCGCTTCCAATTAGCATCCGCGCAAGATGCGGAGAAACCAAACAGACAAACCCGATAACGCCCGTGAAGGATATGACTGCGGCTGTGGCTAAAGTTCCCAAGATCAGGGTTACAGCTAGAACCTGTCTAGAGTTTACGCCTAAGCTAACAGCTACAGATTCGCCCATGCTCATGACATTGATGTTCCATGATTGCTGAATCATTAAAACCACCGTCAACACCACAATAGGCAACATAATCATGATGTTTTGCCAAGTAGCCGAGTTAAGCCCCCCCATAAGCCAAAACACCACCGCCCGCACAGCTTCATGCTCAGGCGCAACATACTGAATCAAAGACAACATAGCCGAAAACAAGTAACTAACCGCTACACCTGCAAGAATAACGGTCTCAGTTGTTATACCACGCAGACGGGCAATGCCGTAAACAAGCACCATAGCAAGCATGCTAAACAGGAAAGCATTAGCAATAATCAAGTAACCACCATACGCGGAGATTACTCCTATTCCAAAAACGATAGCTAAAGCGGCTCCAAATCCCGCTGCAGAAGAAATTCCCAAAATATACGAGGACACAAGGGGGTTTCTTAGTACTCCTTGCATGGTAGCGCCTGAAGCTGCAAGACCTGCGCCTGCAATCATGGCTAAGACGATACGGGGGAGCCGTAAATCCAAGATGATGGTTTGGGTTAATCGGGTTCCCGCATCAAAACCCGCTGAGGGAAAAAGCTTTGAAAACATAACGCCCATGGCTTCGTTAAATCCAGGGGAACCAGCGCCAAGGCTAATTGAAACGATAAATGCTATGATTAATGCAAGAAAAATGGAGAATATGGCAAGGACTTTGCGTTTCTTGCCTTTGGTGTAGAGCTGTTTTAGTTCTGCAGCGGTGCTCATGGGTAAACGAACACTCCTTCAACGTGTGTCCCGAAAAACTTTTGATTTACTTCAGCGTTTATGGCATCGGGGTCTATATCGGCAAAGAGGTCGGGCTGACACCATTGTGCCCAGTAGAGGTAACCGACTGCGCAGCGGAATCCACCTCTAGCGACCCAATCGCAGATGTAGACCCTCTCGTTAACTATGGCGTCGACTTCGTTTAGTGCAGGTCGGGTCAGGATTGAGTCACGTGCAACTTGGAAGTCTTCTTCGGTGTGTGTTAGGCTGCTTATCATGTAGATGATAACTTCGGGGTTTTGTTCTATCACGAATTCTGCGCTTAGCACGGGGGCGTATTCAGTTTGGTTTTCGGCAATGTTTACTCCGCCTGCCTGGTCTAAGCCGGGCGTGACGAAAGTGTTGTATGCTTCGTACCATTCGAGCATGACTCGGGGTCGCTGTTCAGGAGTCAAAGTTGCAATGCGCTCCTTGACTAGCTCGTTGTAGTACTGCACGTACGCAACGTATTCCTCGGCGATTTCTTGGCTGCCAACTACGGAAGCGATGTTGGTTACGAGTTTGCAGCTAAAGTCAACTATAGTTTCGTTGGAGTGTTGGGAGGGTTCAGGGTCAGAGGGGTCAGCTACGAAAACGGGTATACCTGCGTCTCGAAGCTGGTTTAGGTAAACTTCGTTGTAGGATAGCATGGAATCTGCGAAGACTACGTCGGGTTCAAGCTCCAAAATCAGTTCCACGTTTGGCAGGTAAGAGTTTTCGGCAACAGCGGGAATTGCAAGTACAGAAGGCGGCAAAGTAGAAGAGGTGTCGCGTCCAACGATGCGGTCTTCACAGCCCAAGCCACAGAGAATCTCTGTTAAGCCCGAGTTTATGCTAACGATACTTTCTACGGGAAGTTGCAGAGTCATTTGGTCTCCAGCGCCGTCAGTAACAGTGATGATTTCGGGGTATGCGAATGTGCCTTCTATGTCTACGCCGTAGAATTCCTGTATCATCTCGGTATGCACTTGAGCAGGGTTGATGTCTGCGAACAGTGTGGGGTGGAACCATTTAGCTAAGTAGAGCAAGCCAATTGCTCGTCTAGCTACGAAAGCGGTGTTTTTTATGACGTAGACTTCGCCGTCTTGGATGGCTTTGACTTCATCCATTCCAGCGCGTCCCATGATGTCGGTTCTTAGAGTTTGGAAGTCACTGTACTCCTCTCCGTCCATGTACGTGAGCATTCGAATAACTACGTCGGGGTTTGCTTCAACAACAAATTCAGCACTCAACGGCGGGTTTTCAGCGGTAGCGTTTTCAGCAATGTTTACTCCGCCTGCGGTTAGTATCATTTCATCGTAGGTAGAGTTTGGACCAGTGCTAAACCATGGCTGATACCATTCAAAGAAGACAAGGGGTTTTTCTTCGCGAGTCAAGTTTGCAACGCGTTCTACCACGAGGTTTTCGTAGTACATTTCAAAGTCTATGAGGGTAGCGGCTGTTTCTTGGGCTTCCAAGATTGTGCCCAAGTTTTGTATGAAGGTGTTTCGTCGGGGCGCCATGGACATTTCAATCATAACGGGTATACCAGCGTTGCGCAGGGTCTGCTCGATGTCATCGTCTAAGCCTTCACTTGCAATCACCAACTCTGGCTCTTGCTCCAAAACTAACTCCAAGTTAACGCTAAACGAGGTCTCTGCAACTACAGGCACCTCCAACACAGAAGAAGGCACAATAGCTGCCTCATCCGTGGTCAAATCTGCGCGGCCTACAATTTTGTCCTCCCCACCCAAAGCACAGATAATGTCAGTTCCGATAATCGAAACTATACGAGTCACAGGCAAAGTCAACTCCATAGAAACACCAGTCGTGTCAACTATGGTAATGACTTCAGGTTCGGGCGTTGGCGTTGGAGTTGCTGTGGGTGTCGGGGTGGGAGTAGCGGTTGGCGTAGGCGTCGCAGTTACAGTTGGTGTAGGCGTAGAGGTGGAGGTGGATGTTGGGGTCAGCGTTGGAGTGGATGTTGGGGTCAGCGTTGGAGTGGCTGTTGGTGTAGCAGTTGGTGTGGGGGTGGGAGTTGCTGAGGGTGATGGGGAGGGTGAGGGTGTTGCGTTAAGGAGGGTGTAGGCTCCGTAGGCAGAAGAGGAGGCGATTAATGCGATGAGGACGATGGATAGAATTGTGGTTTGTTTTTTCATGTTTTTCACCTCCTTGGTTAGTTGTTCCAAGTGAGTTCTGGACTGTAACACAGGTTGTCGCGCACTGCTGAGGCTATGGGGGCAGCGCTGAGTTCTTCTAGCCGTAGGTAGCGCCCTTTCATTTCGTCGCATATCTGCTTTACAAGCCCAAACGTGAGAAAACCACGCTCAGTATCTATAGCAATTGATTTGACCCCTTCAAAACCGATTTCACGAGCCATCAACTTGGCTTCCTCCACGGGGTCACCGCCACTAAGAGGCACATTTGCACGTCCGTCAGAAACTAGAGCCAACAGGGGAATTGCTTCCTTGTCACGCTTGAGGTAATCATGAATTGCTTCCAGCCCTAAAGATAGCCCGTGAGCTAGGGGAGTGCGTCCGCCAGTAGGCAACCCCGACAAGAACCGTTGTGCAAGCTCGACGCTGTTGGTTGGAGGAAGCACCAGCTCTGCACGGTCTCTTCTGAAAACAACCATACCCACACGGTCACGACGCTGATACGCATCAAGCAGCAAAGACAAAACCGCGCCCTTCGTGGCGACCATACGTTCCTCTGCCGCCATTGAACCACTCGCGTCTACCACAAACATAATCAAGCTGCCAACTTTACGTTCTCGAACTTTCTCGCGCAAATCCGACTTCTGGATAAGCAAAGCGTTTTGGCTATTAGTTTCTTGGCGACGTTGACACTGAAAAGGCGCTGCCGCCCGCAAAGTCGCATCAAAAGCCAAATCCGAAAAAGCCCCCTTGGGAACTGCACTATCCACGTACCGGCCCGTCCGGGAGTTGCTTATACTCTTAGACCTGCGACCTGCACCTTTACGTTCAACCTCATCCAAAACAGGCGTAGACAAAGGCTTTACCATGTAGGGCGCGTCGGCTTCGAAGACCTGCTCGTGGGCATCAGCTTGGTTGGATTCAGGCTGCTTCTTGTCTTCAGGTTGATTATCGGGAGAAGAGTCGTCTTGAGGGGGCGGAGGTGGCTGCTGTTGGGGCGGGTTGTTGTTTTGGTTTTTGTTTTCGTTCCATTTCTGCATGGTTTCTTGGAGTTTTTGCTGCTCCAGCTTGGGTTCCTCGAAAGGTTGGCGGCGTCTGCGGTGGGCTAGGGCTAATTCGGCGGCTTCTTTAACGTCTTCTTCGGTGACTTGGGTGCGTCCTTTGAACGCAGCTATGGTACAGGCGGTTTTGTAAATGGTGATGTCGGCGCGGTGTCCGTCCACGGCAAATTCAGTGCAGATAAGAGTGATTAGGTCAAGCATTTCATCGCTTAACGTTACTTGGGGTAGCAGTTTGGTTGCTGCGATGATTTTGCGGCGGATTTCTTCTTGGGCGTCTTGTTGGGCGTCAATAAAACCTGTGGGGTCGGCTTCGAAAGCTATGCGTCGCCTGACGATTTCGGCTCGTGCTTCTCGATATGGGATGCCTTTGACCTCAACGGATAATGCGAAGCGGTCTAGGAGTTGGGGTCGAAGTTCGCCTTCTTCGGGGTTCATGGTGCCGACTAGCACGAATTGGGAGGGGTGCATGAAAGAGACGCCTTCGCGTTCGACGTAGTTTACGCCCATGGCGGCGGCGTCAAGGAGAACGTCAACTAGGTGGTCGTCGAGCAAGTTTACTTCGTCGATGTATAGGATGTTTTGGTTGGCTTCGGCGAGTATACCTGCTTCGAAGCGTTTTTCGCCTGTTTTGATGGCTTTTTCTATGTCTAGGGTGCCTACGAGGCGGTCTTCGGTTGCGCCTACGGGCAGGTCGACTACGGATACAGGGCGTTTGGAAACGGTGAGCACTTCACCAGCGGCTACTTTAGCGCTGCATGTGTTGCAGAGCTCTTTTGGACGCTGGGGGTCACAGTGAAACGGACAATCAGAAACAACACTAACCTCAGGCAAAAGATTAGCTAAAGCCCTAACCGCCAAAGACTTCCCTGTTCCCTTCTCGCCCCTAAGCAAAACACCGCCGATTTTGGGGTTAATCACGTTAAGCATAAGAGCAAGCTTCATCTTGTCTTGACCAACGATGGCGCTAAAGGGAAACACCGCTCGGTTTCTCCATTTCATTTATCCATTCATCTCTTGAGTGGTTGGATTATCCAAGAAATTATATAAACGTTAGTTTAACCAAAATTAACAACCAGTTGAACAAAAATTACAGTGCCAAACAAGCCAGCCGTAAAACCAGAAAGCAGTTCTGAAACTGTGAAAACCAAGCTAAGAGGGGGAGGTTTTGTGGGGGATGGTTTCCTTGAAGTGTATGTTGAGGGGGAGTTTGCTGTTGGGAGCTAGGGTTATTTTGTCGCCGTCTTTTAGGGTTTGTTGCTGGCAGGGTTTTAGCAGGCAGTTGTTAACGGCGGTTCCGTTAGTGCTGTTACAGTCCTCCACAGTGCACTGATTCTTCAAAAGCAACCGTTTAGATTCCCCACAAGAAAAAACGTTAACGCAATCAACCACTCTTATCCTAACATGAGGAACACGGGAGACGAAGGGATTTCGGATGCAAAGATTCTGCTTAAGCGAAGGGTCCACATCGCTTTGAATCATAACAAAGGGGCTTTTTGATTCGCGCCCAATCACCACCCCCGCAGTCAACAGGTATTCAAACGGGGTTTTTGCTTCATCTTCAAAAAACAGTTTCGTCTGTACCTGAACAGTGGGGTTGTATTCGTAGATGGATTTGCAAAACTCGCAGGTCAAAATGGCGCTACCTGTGGTGCATGGAAGTTTTATGGTGCCGCCGCAGTTTTCGCATTTAACCTGTTTTTCGGTTAAAAAAAACCCGTTAGACATCTATGCAGGCTTCCTTTTTGTTATTGCGGGTTTTGTTTTTGAGGCGCTAAAGACGCTAAGTAAGTCGCGGATGCTGGGTCGCTCTGCAGGGTCAGGACTTAGCATGTAGCCGATAAGTTCAATGTACACCTTGAGTTCTTCGCGTGCTTGGTTGCCATAGGATTTTTGCAGGCGCTGCAAATCACCATTAAGAGTTCCCGTGAGGATTTCGCGGAAAACTTGCCCCAGCGAGTAGATGTCACTTTTTGAGGATCCTTTTCCTTCGCGCATTTCAGGTGCCATGTAGGGTAAACTGCCCCGCGGCGCTGCTACGTTGCCTAACGTGATGGCTTTTGCTAATCCGAAGTCGCCTAGTTTCCAGAGTTTCTTTTTGTTGTCGTAGAATACGTTGGAGGGTTTGACGTCGAAGTGTATGGTGCCGTGTTGGTGGGCGTATGAGAGGGCAAGGCATAAATCGTTCATGATTTCGGTGCATTTTAGAAGGTCTAGGGGTTCGCCTAACGCGAGTATGCTGCTTAGGGTGCCGCCGTTGAGGTGCTCCATTATGATGTAGGGGTATTCGAGGTCGCCTTGGTCTTCTATGTCTACTTGGCGTACGCTTACGATGTGATCTTCTCGCAAATCGCTAGTCAGCTTTGCTTCTTCAATGAAGCGCTCAACCACAGAGGGGTTAGTCACAAACTCTGCTTTAAGAGCCTTAAGCGCCAACTCTTCACGAAACTTGGAACGCCGCACACGGTAAACTTTGGCAAAACCGCCCTCACCAACCTCCTCAACAATACGGTACTGTCCACCAATAACGCGGTTAACCCTAAACGGCCAACCTGCACGCTTTTTAGAGCTACTGGTGCCTTCGCCGCCCTCACGAATAGGGACTGCAAAACCAAAAATCCGCTCCGTCAAAGCCGTTCCTTCAACATCTTGCATCTCCACATCAAAATCGGGAACAACCAGCTCGGAAGTTTCAGGAGCCCGCAGCCGCAACAAAAATTCCTCGGTTTCGTCGCTTTTAAGCCGCGGTATGTTACAGTCCACAAGCCCAGACTGTATGACTGCGGGGTCAAGGGGCAGGGCAAAACGCACGTTTTTCGCGTCGCCTTCTCCGATGTTGGAGATTTTCACGGTTAGGGAGAACACCTTTTTTTGTGCTACGGCTTGTGGGATGAGCAGGTCTACTTTGAGGTTGGGTTGGGGGGTTGTGACTGTTATGTCGGTTTTGGGGAGGGGGCTGTTTAGAGGGTTGCCTAAGAGGTCTTCGTAGTACAAGGTGAGGTCGCTAAGGTTGTGGGTTCCGCTTTTTTTGGGTTTGAGGCTGATTTTGAATTTGACGCTGCCATGCGCGGCGACGTTTCCAATTTTTGTTGGCTCCAGCACTTCGAAGGTTGGGTGGCGTTCGAGACCTTTGAGTTCGGTGTTTTGAGCCGCCCCCAAGCCCTGATTACACACGTCAAGAACTAGCCTGAAGGGTTCTTGATAGTAGGCTTCGTAGCTGCGGTTTTCGTTTACCACCACCAGCTTAGGAGACAGCGGCGCAACCTCCAAAACCGCCCAAGTATTAACCTGCGGATCTAAGTCTAAGCCGTTAACTGCTCCACCCAAACCAACCCCCACAGACAGGTTCCCATGCATGTTCGAGTGGTACTGGTATTTGCCTGTGAATTTTCCGCCGTAAAGCTTGTGGGGCAGTTTGGGTTCTTCTTCAAGCTCAAGACCCAAAGGCAACGTCGCCTCGATTTTAGGGTCAGAAATCTTGCAGGGACAAGTTATCTCGATATTTAGGGTTGCTTTTTGTCCGACAGTGACTTTTTGGGGTTCAAACCATGCTTTCACATGGGGTTTGTCTTTGACGTTGGTGTAGTAATCATGCAAGGATTTTTCGATGACCCCGTGGTTTAGCATCTCCAAAAGAAGCCAGTTCACATCCTTAGCGGGAAACCCAAAATGAGCCACCAGATCCAACAAGCCAAGCGTTCCCTGCCCACCTGAAAGGTACTCCACATCCTTTTTTTCTACAACGACTATTTTGGCAGATTGGCCTTTTTCAACGCCGTTGCTTACAAAGTAGTGGTTGCCGACGTTTTCGTTTTGGAGTTGCTTGATTACTTGGGGAATTTCTTCGTAAACTGCGGATTCATCGACATTCAACTCCTGCGCTAAAACTTGAATGCTGATGCTCCTCATGAACACACCCCAGATGATAATACTCTGTTACAAAGCTCATAAATTCTTTTTCCATACACCTCAACCCACAAAAAACTCGCAGCAAACAGACAAAACTGCAAAACCATTGCAAAAACAGGGTTTTCGCTATGAACTGCTTTTGCGTGAGGTCATGCCTGTTATGTCCATCGAGACCAGTTCAATGCCATATTTGGAAAGCTCACAGACAAGGCGCGGACGCAAATCAAAACTAACCAACTGTTCACGGTTAACGTTCTTGAATTCATCCAAACTTTTGGATTTTACCACATCACGCAAAACCGAAACCAAAACCCCACTGCGCAACCAATCAACCACCTGCGCGGCAGCAAAAACACGGCTGCCTTTGACCATTTCCAAAACAAAACTTTTGACGTCTTCTTTGCTAAACATAACCCTAAAAGTAACTGTTCCGCTAAGCCCGATTTGGTAGTTGTCCTTGGTTGTGGGACCATTGTAGACGGGGATGCCAAAGAGTTGGCATTTGGGGGAGATATCGACCCAGACGATTTCGGTTACACCTCTGGGCACCTCGTGTTTGCCTGAAGATAGAACATTTTGCACTACGCCGTCTTTTATCAGGACCGCTTTTTCGAATTCGGTAACCACAATTTCGTCTATGTCGGCGACTTTTGGGTAGGCTTGGTTGGGGATTCGCCAAATCAACTCATCAAGCGAGGGGGAGTTGACGTTTCGTGAGACGGTTTTCTTTTTTAGGAAAGGCAAAAGCCGACCTCCAGGATAGTTCATTCTCTGGTAAAATAGGTATTTTAGGCTAACGCACCATTCAAGAAAACACGCGGGGTTACATGCTGGGGAAGTAGTATCTGGCGGTGTTGTCTTTGCTTAGGACTTTGCGGGCTACGTCTTGGTTTTCGAGTTTTTCTAACACGAGGGTGCTGTAGTCTTTGGGCCAGCTGGTTTGCTGCATGAGCTGCTCAAGGGTTAACCCGCAGGTTTTGAGGTGGGCGTCAGTGTTAACCAAGTCGAGAACGGTTTGGTAATCCAGTTTAAGGATGACGGTTTTTTTGCCGTCAGCAAACAACGCGACGCTATAAATCAAGCCGTGTTCAACCAGAAGACCCAAAGCCCGCTCGACATCAAGGTAGCTTGCGTTGACGTCAAGATTTTGCTTTTTGAAATCGGAGTAAAAATCGTTTAGGGAGACAAAGGGGCATTGTTTTTCTTCGTATATTTTGATTAGTTTGATTGCGCGTTCGCTTACTTGCTCGGTGAAGGCTTTTTTGAATATGCCCTTTTTGGCGTCTGCCTCTGGGAACGCAAAGGCGGCGAGGTCTTTTACTTGATTGTAAATTTGGGGGGCGCGGGTCTGCAGAATCTGCAGGAATTCTCGTTCATCCACCGTGGCTGAGAGGGATTTTACGAGTTGGATTGTTTCCACATTTTTGGCTGCGGCGCGGATGTTTTCTAGGCAGGTTAAGGCTTGGGGTTTAGTTGCGGGGGTTAAGGTGGAGAGTTCTTCACGGGCGGACTCTAGCATGATGAAGCAGTCGCTAAGCAGCATCAAATCCAGATACGCTACTCCGTTGACCGCGGCGTTCTTTTTGGGTTCGACAGGTAAAGAGGAATTCAAGGAACGACAGAGCCTTTCGACCGCGGCGCGGGTAGTTTCTAATTCTGCTAAAAATGCGGGGTCGTTTAGGTTCAAAGCTGTGTGGGAGGCAAGGGAGAGTTCGCGTTGCAGGCGACTGAGCTCTTCTGCGGCTTCCTCTTTCACGCGTCTATCAAAACTTGCCATTTCCGCGGCATTTCGCGGGAGATTGTTTAAAGAAACCACAAGACGCGTACGCGCGGCATCAAGCACCTTCTCTGAAGCTCTAAACGCCGCAGATTTTGCCAAATCAAACAACCGCCCATCCAAAGGAAACGACATGCCAGTTCCCAACAAAAACAAGGCAGAAACAAAATTTAAGCCTTAGCGAAGCAACCGAACAATGCAGTCTTTCTTTTTTATCCACCGCGCCAACTTGCGCTTGACAAGTATTGAGAGAATTTCTTGCTTATCTTCGTCAGGCAACCCCGCCAAAGCAGGCTCCAAATCCGCTAAACCGTCAACCCCGTTGATTATGCGAGTTTTGTTCTCTTTAGTTAAAGCGTCAATTTGGTCTGCCCAGCCATCCAAGGAGCGCCAGTAAACCCTTAACAACTTGCCTTTTTTGTCCCACCATCTGCCATAGCCCGCCTGCACCAAAGCATCCAAAAGAACCTCAAAAGTGTCGGCGTCAAACTTGCTAAAAGGCTCTTGGCGTTGCAGGTCAGCGGGGTTTATGATGTGGAGGTTGCGGGTTTGAGTAAACTCTAAAACATATTTGACCCAAGTGTCCTTCCAGTTCGCTAGCAACTCTGTGCCTTTTGGGGCAACATACATCCACGGCTTGCTAAGCCAGTCATCTTGGGGGGTGGGGTTCAAGATGGATTAGCTCTTTGCTTTCTGTCGGGGTTTTGCTTGTTTTGCTGCAGGTTTAGCTGGGGTTGTGGGTACTTCGGGAAGCTGTGTAGACGTGGATTTTGCTGGGGGTTGTGGGGTTTTTAGTTTTTCGAATTCGGTGTTTATGGCGTTTTCTTCGATGCCGTAGCCTTCCAGCTCGGTCATTGACTGTTCAAGGTTTACTTGGGTGATAAATGAGAGGTGGCTGAGGGCTTTAACGGCTTTGTCTTTTTCTGAGGCAGAATCACGTAGCAGCTTGTTGACTTTCTCTAGGGTTTCAGAAGTAGGATGGTCAGGCTGCATCAACAGTTGAAGCCGCGCAGCGTCTAAGTCAGCCATTATGGCTTCTTCGTTGTTTCGCAGCTTCTTGCACAGCAAATAGACGGCTAAGCGGCGTTTTGCGGCGTCGGTCATGTCTTCTTCGGTTAGGGCTTTGGCTTTTTGCTTGTTTTGCGCGCTTTCTTCTTTGAGGATTTTGCTGCGTTTCTCATGCTCGGAGATTTCTATATCCAACGAGTCTAACAGGTCTTTTTTGTTGTCTTTGAGTTTAAACAAAACCCTCTCGCCTCAAAGGTTATTTTGTGTCCTCGGCACTTTGCCCTTTCAAGCTTTGACGCCGCTGCTGTAACTCTGAGAGTTTAGCTTCAGGAAGCCCTGATGCGGGACCTTCCGCGATGACTTCGCTGACCATTTTGTCCATGACTTTGTCTAGGTCTTTGCCTGTGGTGGGTTCGACGCTGAAGGGTTCGTAGTCTTTGAGTTGGTCGAAGATTTGTCCTGTTTTGAACCCGATTTTCTCCATTTGCTGCCCGACTTTGCCCATGACTTGTCCAACGCCGCGGGTCTTGAGCAGGTTAAGCTTATCTAAGCTTTTGCTTATTTTGCCAAGGCTCAACCCGATGTTTTCAACGGACTGCGCGTTGCTTAAATCAAAAATCAGGTTCTCCATGTTTATGACGAACATGTCTAGGGAAAATGCGGTTCGGTCGGCGCTTAGGTGTTGTTGGGCGTACATTTTGGCGCGGTAATCATCGCCTTTCACTATGCAGTCTTTGGCTTGGTCGTACAGAGTGCTGGCGCGTTGCTTGTACTTATCACGAGTACGAGCAATCTCCTTGCTGTACATCTTTAAGTCAATAACCAAATCCTCAAGCGGTTGACCCCAAATAAAATTCCTAAACTTTTCTGTAATAGGCATGGAAGTCCCTAACCATAAGTCACGATATGCCAATAAAAAACTTGTCCCACCATCAGACAACCCATCTGTTACATCCGTGAAAGCTTATTATGGGTAAACAAGCATCTAGAAAAGAAAAGGGTGCTTTGCGCTTGTCGTCTCGTCTGTATAACATGGCAGTTAATGCAGCTAACGAAGCAGCAAAATGCGATTCAGAAGGAAACAAAGAACAGGCAATAAGCAAGTACCTGCAAGCTTTTGATTTACTTACCTCCATAATCCGCCACACCGACAACAAAAAACTCAAAGACTTCTACGCAACACGCGCCGAACAATACCTGTCTAGAGCCTACGCCTTAAAAACTGCATCAGGCAAACCTGCGCAATCCGCAGCCCAGCAAAGCCCAGCCGACGACGCTGAGGACACGCAAGAAAAAGAACAACTGCAAGCCAAAGTCGCATCCATGATTTTACCTGAAAAACCCAATGTTTCATGGAACGACATCGCAGGGCTACAAACCGCCAAAGAAGCCATAGAAGACGCCATAATCCTGCCACTGCGCCGCGTAGACCTTTTCAAGGGCATGCCAACGTGGAAAGGAATTTTGCTATTTGGTCCACCTGGTTGCGGGAAAACGTTGCTAGCGAAGGCTGCAGCTTCTGAGTGTGAAGCGACGTTTTTTAGTGTGAGCGCGGCGGATGTTATGGTTAAGTGGGTTGGAGATTCAGAGCAACGCGTCAAAGCATTGTTTGAAGCAGCTAGGAAAAATCAGCCTGCAATTGTGTTTATTGACGAGGTTGATTCGTTGGGTATGAACCGAAGCGGGGAAGAATCAGCGGTTTCCACGCGGGTTTTAACGCAGATGTTGCAGATGATGGATGGCGTGCAGGGTAAACCTGATGACCGCGTAGTGGTTTTGGGTGCTACGAATCGTCCGTGGAACTTGGATTCTGCCATGCTGCGCAGATTTGACAAGCGAATTTTGGTGACGTTGCCCGACGCCGCTGCCAGAGAAGAGATGTTCAAAATCACCATCCAAAAAATGCCCAGCTTCAAAGTAGCATCCGACGTGAACATGCACAGGTTAGCCCAACTCACCCAAGGGCTTAGCGGGGATGACATCAAAAAACTCTGCATAGACGCATGGTATCGTCCCATACATGAGCTTAAACAGCAAAATAACCTTGAATCAGGAACCCCGCGCCCCGTAACGGAGCAAGACTTCACTGAAGCCCTAAAAACCAGAAGAGCCTCCGTGTCAACCAACGAAGTAACACTCAACGAGCAGTGGGCACAACAATACGGCATGAACTAAAAAGAAAAAGGGAAGGGGTTATGCCTGGGGGTTTAGGGTGCTAAGCAGGTATTTTCGTATGTAGCTTTTTGAGATGTAGTGTTGGTTATCGTTTGAGAAGACGCCTTCTATTTTTTGGGTTTCCATGCTTTTGGCTAAGAGTTTCATGGTTGCGTCGGTGTTGTATTGCAGCTGGAAAGCTAAAGTGTCAACGGAGATGTGGTCTACATCCTTGAGGGTCTGCAGTAGAGGCTCCATAAAAGTGGGGTCTTGTAGAACTTGGTTTACAACAAAATCCATATCCCCACTGTTGGCTCGTGAAAGGAGGGTTTTGAGGGAGTGGATTTTTTCTATGTCAGAGTCTTGGATGAGTACGCGGGCTTTTTTGTTGTTTAGTTTGTTGTTAAAGTGCAAGTTTGTTTTTGTGAGTTGTGTGATTTTGGAGGTTTTGTTTTTGCTTCTGCTCATGAGGGTTTGCAGGGTTAGGGATTTGGCTAATGTGGTGTATTTGGTTAGTGCTTGCGTGGCTGTTTGGGGCTGGTTTATCTTGATGTAAGCTAAGCAGGCTTTGGCGTAAAGCTTCAAAGCAGAAAACGGCTTGTCTTTTTGCAGCATCTTATCTGCCCGCGCATACAAGACGTTGCCTATGTTTTTGCGGTAAACCCTAATGGCGGGAACAGAAACAACTGCGCCCGTGACGCCAATTAGCCCTACAGTGAAGAGTATTGTGGTGAGTGACCAGAAGGGAGCAGCAGGCGGCGGAGGCGTTGGAGACTGTTGGGGGTCGGGGGTGGTTGTGTGAACGGAAGCTATAGTGTAGGTTACGCCGTTTAGCATGAGCTCATCAGCGTAAAGTGGCTCGCCTATGCCGTTTGAGCTGACAGAGTCGTAGTCTATGGCGACGCCTATGAACAGTACCATAGCGTTGCTGTAGATGTCTTGCCAGTACGTAAGCGGCTCCCAAGTGTCTTCGTGCCCCGACAAAGAGTTAACTGCTGCAGACCACACGCCGTCGGTGTTGGTTATGGCTGCCCATTCGCCATTGTGCGGAGGTTGAGTTGGGCTGAGCAAAACCCTGTCGGAAAAGCCGTCATTGTCCTGATCAAGGTAGAGCAGAAAACGCGGCACCGCATTGAAATACGAAGCGTAAACGGAAAAAGACCCCGCCGAAACCAAATTTACGCTACACGGGTACAACGCAATAGCCCAAGAACCCGCTGCGGCGTTCACAGGAATGTTTAGCCGTGCAGAGTAAGGGCTTGCATGAGTCTTCTCGTTAGAAAACACTGCCTGACCATCATATCTACGGTCCAACTGCACATTAAGAGAAGTGAATTCAGGCGTGGGAGTCGGCGAAGGAGTAGAAGTGGGCGTGGGAGTTGGGTTGGGTGTAGCAGATGCGGGAATAGGGGTTGGTGTTGGGGTTATGGTGGGCATTAGTGTTGGGGTGGGGGTTGGTGTTGGGTCAGGGACGGATGAGGCTTGGGGGGCTGTGGGGTTTGGTTCATTCAAGAGGGGCAGGTATTCTACGGTGCCTAAGTTGAAATCGTCCTTAAAATCTACAATTGACTGGTCGATAGTTTGCGTGTCGGTGGTGCCCCACCAGTTATAGATAGCGCCAAAGACACCAATGTTTTGGCTAGGGGACAAATCTACGCTACGTTGGGTGTTACCGAAAATGTTGTTGCCTAGAATAACGATAGAGTCGGGAATTGATGTTACGTATAAGCCCCACATGTTCTGGGTAAGAGTGTTGTTTTGGATGTTGGCTGACGCGTAAAAGTTGGAGATTCGTATGCCGTTTATGCCTTTTATGATAAGGTTGTGAGTTATGGTGGCTGTTCCTGAGGAGGCTATGTCAACGCCGTTAAAGAAGCTGCAGATTACGTTGTTGTTGATATATGCTGAGGCGTCGTTTGCGATGCGAACGCCGTTGGAGCCAAAGGTGGGCGAAAACAAGTTGTTGTTGGTGAATTCAAGTTTGCCGCCGTTGATTTCTACTTTGCCTGTGATGTAGTTGTTGTTCAGTTTTAGGGAGACATCAGAGAGGACTGCGGTAAAGTTGAGTACAGCGTTTTCGATGATGCACCCAGAATCTGTTATGGCATCCCAAGCAGTTGCAGAGTATTTGAAGTCTACATGTCCATCGTTTAGAACTATTTTTTCTGCGTCGTTGCCTCTTGCAGTTAAGGTGCCGTTTACCTGCAGGGAGTAACCTGCGAGCCCCACAGTAACCCCGGGGTCAATAGTTAAGGTTACGCCGCTGTTCACTACCACAGGTCCCGTGAGAATGTAGGGGCTGCCTGCCCGGTTCCAAGTTGTATCCAAAGTAATCATGCCAGCGACAAAAGTGGGACCAGAAGAGGGTTCAAACAAATCAAAATCCAACGTAACAATGTTTGGCTCTTCAGAGAAAGGAACAAAATCAACCGTGCCCAAAGTGAAGTCATTTTTGAAGTCGTATATGGTCTGGTTTATAGCCTGAATATCGGTGGTGCCCCACCAGTTATAAGCCGCAGCTAGGTCTTCACCAGAACCCAAACAGATGCTTGAGTCGTTGTTATCGTAAAAGTTGTTGTACATAATAACCGACGAAGCATCGGGCGCTTGAATGCCTACAACGTTGTTGGATATGGTGTTGTTTTTAATAGAACCCCCGCCCCCGAATATGCCGTATTTGTTGTTGGAAATCTCGTTGCACAGAAAAGTTGATTGGCTACCGATTTTTGTTCCGTAGACGTTATTGGTTATTTTATTTCCTTCAAGAACCACTGAGCCGCCGACTATGCCGTCCCAGCAATCGGTTATGGTGTTGTTGAAAAGGCTAAGCGGTCCAGACACGGAAATTCCGGTGTTGTGGCGGTTACCAGAGAAGATGTTGCCTGAAATTGTTGGAGACCCCCATTTAACGCTCATGCCGACGTTGCTAAACTGCAAGTTGTTGTTTGTAATTAAGGGGGAACTGGTAATTCCGCTAATGTCGATTACTGTGTAGTAGGTTAACCCTGTAAAGGTGTTGTTGTTAATCTTGGGAGAAGCATCCTCGATGTGCAAGGTGACCTCTTCGAAAAACGCGTTTTCAATAATGCAGCCTAAACCAGTTTGTTCATCCCAAGCTACACTGGCTAACGAGAAAAGTATTTTCTCATTATGGGATATAACGGATTGATTGCTGTCGATGAAGCGGATGCTGTTAGAACTGTTGCCTCTTGCGTGCAGGGTTCCGTTTACGTGCAGGTAGTAATTGGTGAAGTCTACGATGACGCCAGATTCGATGGTCAGGGTTACACCTTCAGATACAAGCACACTGCCCGTTAAAACGTAAGGACTATCCTCTTTTGTCCACACCGTATCCGAAGCTAAAATACCGCTAACAAAAGTAGAGTCCTGCGCACAAACAACAGACACGAAACAGCAAAAGGCAAACCCGCTAAGCAGCACAACAATTAGCAATGCACCCAAGAGCGAATTCTTCATTGCATGCCCCATTATAACCAATACAACAAAGGGTATTATTGCTTGCGGAATCACAAACTACAACGCAAAACAAAGGCACACAAATCAAATACAAACAAACTTGAGCAACGCAAATGTGTAGCAAAAAAGAAAAAGGGTTAAGGTGTAGAGTTGATCCAAACCCAATCAGGATATTCACTAACTGTGGCGGTAAAGGTTTTGCCTACGGGAACAGTAACAACACCAATCAATGGCACCTCAGCACCATCAACAAGTATACTAATTACTTTTGAGGCATCATAATACGCCGTCATAGCTCCGCCATAACACGTAAACGTTGTCCCATTACATGCAACTATATTCGCCATGCCAGTGTATCCACCATATGGTACTATGAGATAGTTTCCGTAATTTGGATAGGTAACTAAACCCACAGGCATTTGTGTAAATCCAGAGAAAGTTCCTCCAGCAGCCACCAAAACCATGTCTTTTACCACTGAACCTTTGGCTACAGTATTATTGACATTTGCATCAGAAACTGCTTTTATATTCCATCCTTTCCAAAGATTTGGGGCAGCATGATTTACATTTGCATCTGTAAAAGCGAAAATGTCGGAAAGTGCATCCAATGAAAAACCTTCAATGACATTGCCTATTGCATTAGCAGTACAAGTGACAAATACTTGATTGGGAGCGGGAAAGCTATAGGAGTTGTCACCATACACCGCATTGTACTCTGCGTAATCAAGCAGTATGGGTCGTGTTAAAGACTCACTGTGAATTCCACCAATACTGTTATGTGAAGCATATTGTAACCAAATGCCAGTTGTGTTGCTGTAAGTTGATGGCAAAGACCAAACTGTTATTCCACCGTTACCGCGCAGCATGTTAATTTGTTCCCCATGAGCATAAGCTTCAGGCGACGCAGTTACAAGCATAGCAACAGCATCATTTTTGAAGAGTTCAATGTTAAGTATGCCGCTAAATGTACAATCCCCAGAGTTTGCGAGCGTACTTGTTTGCGTGAATCGCATACCACCAGAACCATGGATAACATCCATTGCGATGTCTCTAAAATCTATGTTGTTGGGGTTTTCGATGTCAATTAGCCATTTATCTTCGCCACCGCCAGTTATTTCTAAATTATCAAGCGTAGAGATGTCTCTAAATGAAAAACCTGCATAGCTTGTGGTATCCCCGTTATCATCTCCAACAACAGCAGACCCAGTGGTTACAATCTTGAAATCATACAGAGCAACTTTGGCATTATTCTTTATCGTCCAGACATCCCCACCTGGGGGTCCAGTAAGTATTGTTGTTGCGCCTTGACCGTGTATATTCCATTCACCAAGTTCAGGTTCTCCAAAATCTCCAGTTATAACAGCGGCAAAATCCGAGAATTCTCCAGAGGTAAAAACGATTTCTCCACCATTAGGACACAAGGCTAAAACGTCAGCTGCTACTTCGCTAGAATTTATCGATATAAAATCCTCAATGTATCGGCCTGCACGGTCTTGACAGAAGTAATAGTCACTATCAGCGCCGGCTCCAATACTTATAGTATAGGGACTGCCTAAGCCATCTTCATTGTTGATAAACTCTCTTTCGGCACCATTAACAAAATCCTTCACCAAAACGTTTTCTGACACGTTTAATGCAGAATAGTTAAAGGCGATGTCTTTGAGATAGATTTCGTCTCCAGCCGTAGCGATACCCAGTATGCTTTCTTGAATTTCTGTAGCGTTTATAGTATCATAAACCGTTAACGTTTCCATGGTTGACCCGTTTACACAGTAATAAAAGCTGTTTGCTTCGTCTGGTCTGATTATATAATCTGCGGTGGTAGCTGATGCATTAAGATAAAGTGGCAGATACTCTGCAGGGTCTGCGACATGCAGGGTGTAACTGTTGCTTGTTAACCCATTGTTGTCTGTACATTGGACATTTATGGCTACAAAGCTATCTACGGCGTCTATGTAGCAGAACTCCAAAACGTTGTCTGTGGTATGGGTCATACTGTAGCTTTCCCCCTTTCCTAGTTGTAGATTGCGTCCGTTAATTGAAACATGCATTGCATCGTTGGCAGTTACTATCCAATCGTACCTTAGAGGTGCAGCATATTCAGATGTGCTGTTTTGTATCTGAGCTTTGTAAACGGCACTTTCGCCCGCAGACAGTTTTGCACAACCAAATAAAACCAATGCCAAGAGGGATTGGTCAGTTGAATCTGTAGCGGCTGCTGAAGGCACAAACGTATCGAAGGCGTAAAAACCAAAGGCTATACCTGTAAGCAGAATAGCAGATATTAAAATCGCCGATGTTTTGGAGACCGCTTGCTGGTCAAATTTTAAATTTTTCATTTAATTCCCCATTTTATTAGTAACACTTCCGAACATTTAAAATTCACCATCAGGTGAATCATTAAAATATTTTTCAACATAACTAACACATCAAATAATATTACTACTTAAAGAACCAACCACAGCATAAACCAAAGCCACACAGATCAAACATAAACAAAACTTGGGCAACACAAACGTTACAGCAAAAAAAGAAGGGGTGGGTGGTTATTTGCGTCTTCTTAGAACTATAGCTGCGGCTGCAATGACCACGATGATTGCGGCTACTGCGATGGCTATGTAGGTGCCAGTTGGCGTTTCACTTGTGGGTGGGGGTGCAGTTGATGGGGAAGCTGTTGCGGGGGGTTGAGATGGCGCGGGTGTTTGTGTCTGTGTGGGTGGTTGTGTGGGTGTGACGGAGCCTTCGGGTGTTTCGGTTACGGTGAAGTAGGTGGTTGCGTAGGAGCTACCGTAGGATTCGGAGCCTTCAAAGGTTGCAGTGACTTGATATGTGCCGGGTACAGGGGGCATCCAAGCTATGGCAAAGCTGCCGCCCATGTCGCTAACTGCGGTTCCGATGTCTTGCCAGTTGCCGTTGGGGTCAGTGGCACTGATTTTTACGGGGACACCTGTTGCGTCAGCGGGTTTTTCTTGTTGCTCGTAGAGGTATTCCATCCATGCTTGCATGTCATCGTCGCAGATGGCGGGTGTGCCGGGTGCGCCTGGGGATTGGTCGGTTACGGTGCCGGTTATGAGTACGGTGGAGCATTCAGCTACGACGTCGCTGTTGAGTTTGACGGTGGTTTCTGTTGGGCCTTTGCCTACGCAGTAGAGTTGGTTGTCGTAGAAGTTGAGTCCTACGTAGTAGCCGTCGGATATGCCGCCTCCGCCGCCCCAGAAGCTGAGTTTGAAGATTTCGTCGCCGTTTGTGGCGTTGACGCATCTTAGGTAAGAGCCGCGCCACAGAGGCTGCGTTGGGGAGTGCTCGGTGGAGGTGGTGTAGATTTTGTCGTCAGAAACTGCCGCGATGCTAAGCGGGTAGAGTCCGTAGGGGGATTCGAAGCCTTCTTGGCTGGGGGTGTAGATCCATTCGATTTCGCCTGTTTTTATGTCGTACGCGATTAACTCGGAGCCGCTCATGCCGCTGCCAGATGAGAGCAGCAAGCCGTTGTAGATGTTGGTGTTCATGCCGTAGTAGTTCCAGTTATTTTCGGATTCAGTTGGTCCCCAGATCATATCGCCTGTTTCAAGGCTAAAGCCCCAGAACTGGCGCGTCATGGGTTGCTTGAAGAAGAACACACCATCCTCTGGGTCCACTGTTGGTCCACTCATTACGCCTCCGCCAAAGATTCCGCCTGTGACAAGGTCAGGAATTACGGTTTCGGGTGGAGTGTAGGTTATGTTCCACAGTAAGGTGCCTTCTTTTCCAGGTTCAAGGCTTAGAGCCCATAGTTGACCTTCCTCGATGTAGGTGCCGTTGTTCTTGCCAGAAGTTCCGCCAATCACGTACTGGTTTTCGCGCACTGCACGTATGCTGCCTGCGCCTGTCATGTCGGGGAGGCTTGCGTTTAGCGAGTAGCCGTTGTTGCCGTCAAAGGTGTAGTTGAGGTAGGTTCGCCACATCCAGTAGGTGTTGCCGTTGAAGGGGCGCATCCACAGGGCGCGGCTGGTGTTCCAGCATTGCAGGTAAAACGGAGCCGATGCGGGAGCATAGGGGTTGCTGGGGTCGGTTGTTCCAACGATGTTGTAGTATAGGATACTGCCGTCTGCGCCGTAGACGTTAGTGCCTCCTGCGGGGCCAAACATGCTGCCGCCGCCTGCCCATGAGGGAACGTTGATTAGTTCGCAGATGTAGTTGCCGGTGACTGCGTCAAAGAGCATCCAAGTGTTGCTATCGCCAGTTCCTGCGTATCCGCCCATAGCGCCAGTGCTCCATAGGTAGGGGAAGCCGCCGTGCTGGTTGGGGGATTCGTAGTTGTAGATTTGTCCAAAGGCTAGAGCTTCTCCGCTAATGCCGCCTGAGTAGTCAAAGCCTGAGTAGGTTATGCCAGTTACGGGTCCGGTGGTGTTGTGGTAGTATAATGTCTCGCCAGTGTAGAGGTCAACGCACCACCAGCCCATGTGGGGCGCGGCGATGCTGTTGTAGAAGATTTTGCCGTCTAGGATGATGGGGCTAAAGCTTAAGCCGTCGTAGTGGCTTGTTTGGTAGCCTATTGCACCGAATCGTTCGTCCATGATGCCTCCTGCCCATTCACTGCGTGTCCACAGTATGTGGGGGCTTTGGGGGGCTGATCCAAACGCGTAGTTGGTTGTGGATCCATAGTTTTGGGCTGCGCCGCGTAGCCAGTTGCCGACTAGGCTATACCAGCCGCGGTTCATGCTGTTTACTGGGGCTTCCCAGTATTCAGAGGGTAATGAGGGTTCTTGCCATGTTTGTATGGGTTCTTCTTGCACGGTAAAGTATGAGGGGTCGCTTGTGCTAGATAGGTAAATGTCGTTCATGCTTTCGTAGCCAAACGCGCCTGGACCCCAACCTGGATCAAACCCGTATGGGTCACCTGTTATTTTGTGTTCGTGGAAGGTGACGGTTACGGAGTATTCGCCTAGTTGGGTTGGACGATAGTTTGCCCAGCCGCTGCCTACGGGGTCGGATATGAAGTCGCCAAGGTTGTCTATTGTGCCGTCGGGTTTGGTAACTTCGACTGTGAAGGTCCAGCGGTCACCGTATTGTCCGTTTGCAGAAGGCGGGTATGCGTTGAGCCACCAGACAAGCAGTACATCCTGATTCACGCCGATGGGGTCATTGCAGGCTACAACGTAGCTCCATGTGGGCACTTCCCAGGGGGGGTCATGCGCGTTACTGACAGGCAGAGTCATAAGCGAACCAACGAGCGCTAGCAGTAAAAACATTGCAAGAAACAAAGTTGCTTGTTTATTTTTCAAAAGTTTCACTTATCATTTTCTCTCCTTTAGTTCAGGTAGTTTGCAGATGTGATTATATAGTGTATTTATAATTTTGCCATATCGCAAAAAATTCCATGGTTTTGCACGTCATTAAAAGCGTTTTAACGGGTTTTTTAGCGTCAACCCAGAAAAGTAAACAATACTTTTAAGTTGTTTTTGGCATCAAGTATGAATTGTTTTGAGGACTGCGTTATGAAGATGCGTGTGTTAAAGTTGCCCTCAGAGGTTCTCTTAAAGTGCCTGCAGGGCAAAGCCGACTTGGGGGTGGAGTTGCCCGTGGATGTTGAGCTTTTGGATTTAAAGTTTGATTTGGTTTTGGGGCAGGTGGTTGCCGTTGTAAGAAGCGAAAGCTTTGAGGACACAACAGAGTCACACCCCATTTCAGAGTTTAAAGCTGCGCAGAAAACAAGCATCAAACCCGCAGCAGCTAAACCCGTGCAAAAACCGCGTTTAACAACTCCGACGCGAGTTGCCAGAGTCGAACCCAAACCCGTAAAGCAAGAGCACACTTTGCCCGATTTAGACACCAACGCCGTAAAAGAAGAATTCACGCCAGAACAACAAGAACTGCTAAGCTTCCAAGCCCAAGACGACTACGTGCTCATCAAACCCACCCAGTACCTAAAAGCAGAATGGGACGAACTCAACGACATCGTAAAAAGCCTAGGCGGCAAATGGGTAAAAGGCAGCATAATCAGCTACTGGGCAGTACCCATGCACCAAGACTAAACCTGCGCCCCTTTTTGGCAGGTGCCCGTTGGGTTACGCTAGGGCTTTTAAGGTTAGTTTGGTATGTTTGGTGTGGTGTATTGTTTTGAAGGAGTACGATTTAGTGGTCATTGGCACAGGCTCGGGCATGGAGCTTGCAGACGCGTTCATTAGGCAAAACCCCAAAGCGCAAATCGCAGTTATCGACAAAGACGACCCCGGCGGCATTTGCTTGACGCGCGGGTGCATTCCCTCTAAGCTTTTGATTTACCCCGCAGAGGTAGTTAGAACAATCCAGCGGGCGGGGGAGTTTGGGGTGCAAGCAGAGATTTTGAAGGTAGATTCTAACGCGGTGATGGAGCGCATGCGCAGGCTCATAAAAGCAGACATCGACATGATACGTCACGGACTCTCAAACACCGAAAATATCGATTATTACCCCACCACCGCAGAGTTTACTGCGCCCTACACGCTAAAAGTTGGCGAGCAAACCATAAAGGGCAAAATGATTTTTCTGTCCACAGGCTCAAAACCTTCTGTACCCAACATTGAGGGGTTAGAGCAGACGGGTTATTTGACAAGCGATAGCATATTGCAGCTAAAGCAGCTGCCCCAAAGCTTCATCATAATCGGCGGAGGCTACATAGCCGCGGAGTACGGCAATTTTCTCTCAGCCATGGGCTGCAAAGTCACCATAATCGGACGCAACCCCCAATTCATACCCCAAGAAGAACCCGAAATCTCCACATTAGCCAAAAGAGAAATGCAAAAACACGCAACCGTGCTAACAGGCTACGACGTGCGCAAGGTCAACGCCACAAACGAGGGGAAAAAAAGCGTGACAGCCGCGGATAGGGAAAACGGAGAGGAGATGCAGGTCTTGGCAGACGAGATTTTTGTGGCGGCGGGTCGCAAATCAAACGCGGACATGTTGCATCCTGAGAAGGCAGGCATAAAAGTTGATGACAGGGGCTTTTTTGTGGTGGACGAGTACTTGCAGACCACTCAGCCTAACGTGTGGGCGTTTGGGGACGCGAATGGCACGTTGATGTTTAAGCATGTGGCAAATTATGAAGTGCAAGTTGCCTACTTTAACGCGGTTTTTAAAGAGAAGACCAAAGTCAAGTATGGCGCAATTCCGCATGCAGTGTTTACTGACCCTGAAATTGCCAGCGTGGGACTAAAAGAAGCACAAGCCGTCAAACAATTCGGCGAAGAAAACGTGCTAATCGGCTTTCACCTCTACGAGCAAACCGCCAAAGGAGAAGCCATGGCAATAAAAGACGCCTTCGTAAAAATCATAATAGAACGCAAAACCCAAAACATCGTTGGAGCCCACATCATAGGACCCCAAGCATCCACCCTCATACAAGAAGTCATCAACATCATGCAAATAAAAAAACAAAACGCCCTCTACCTACTCCAAGCCATGCACATCCACCCCGCCCTACCCGAAGTCATAATCCGCGCAGTCGGCTCCCTCATGACCCACCACGACTACCAAAACCACTTCTTAGAACACCACACCAACCTACTCCAAAACCAAAAACACAACCACAACCACGAACACGACCATGACCACAACTAGCACACAGAATAGACCCCCCCCTCCCCCTATGGTTTCTGCATAGAATTAAAATTTGGAACCTAATAGGCTGCTGATAGGGTGGTGTTTTTTTGGAAGGTGGGGCGTGACCTTTAGTGGGGTGTTTTGGTTGGGTTTGTTTGTGCCATAATGCTTATCTTTTGAGGTGTGAATCGGTTTGCTTTGTTTGTGAGGAGTAGATTATGGGTAATTTGATGGTTGCGGTTGTGGGTGCTCAAGGCTACAGTGGCAGTTTGGCGAAGAAAGGAACCTCCACCGACATTACATTGTATAATTTGAAGCGGGGGGAGGATACGGTGACGTTGGTTGAGCCTGCAAGGTATCCTGAAAGGTTGGCGCCGTTGTTTTTTGCTGCTTCTGAAGCTCAAAGCGCAGTTGTGGTTGTGGATGAGTTAAACGCTGCGTTGGGTGAGAGTTTGGTTATGCTTCAGTGCTGCGGCATACGAAGCGGTTACTTTGTTCTTCGCAACTATGTACCCCAAGAGAAGATTTTGCCGCTCATAAAAGGCACCAGCTTGGAAAATTTCGAGTTCGTCGCCGATGACCCAAACGTGCTACGTGAAAAACTTTTGACAGACGCCACAAAGCAGCAAAGCGAGCAGGCATCATTTGGGACAGTCCCTGTTGATCACGCTTTCAACGTCAAAGGCATAGGAACCGTCGCTTTGGGTGTAGTCATAAAAGGCGCAGTAGCAAAGCATGATGCCCTCAAAGCCCTGCCCGGAGTTAAGACGGCGCAGGTGCGTTCGATTCAAAAGCATGACGACGATTTTGACGCCGCCATAGAGAACGACCGCGTTGGGTTGGCGCTTAAAAACGTCGCCGTGGATGACCTTGACCGCGGCACCGTCCTAAGCAACGACCCCAACATCAAAGCGTCCAAGCAGCTAAAGGCGCAGGCAACCTTGGTCAAGTACTGGAACACGCCCATGAAAGCAGGCATGGTAGTTCACGTGGGGCATTGGATGCAGTTTCTTAACAGCAAAATCGAAGAAGCCACCGAAGAAAACGACCACCGCAAACCCACTTTGACGCTGTCGCTAGAAAAAGAGCTAGTGTACTGCGCAGGTGACAAAGCGGTGCTGATGTATTTGGAGGGCGGCAAGCTTCGCGTGGCAGGAACCTTGGAGCTAACCTAACCGCCTTAGGGCGCGGGTTGATTAGATTTTGATAAGTGGTTTAGTCAAATAGGCTTAAATTATGTGGGCGCTGCCCCTATTTTGGTGTCTGGTTTGGGCGTTGAAAACGAAGCCTTGCTTGATGTTTTGAAGCACCCTATTCGCCGCAAAACCATCATAGCACTGAGCAAAACGCATAGCCTGTCTTATACGGAGTTGATGAAGCAAACCCAAGCCGCAAACACAGGCAAACTCAACTACCACCTAAAAATCCTCGCCGACCTAATAGAAAAAGACCAAAACGGAAAATACCACCTAACCCAAAAAGGACAAAACGCCGCCCAACTTCTCACCGCCGCAAACAAGAAAACCAACACCGCAGCCCTGCGCACTTCTGATGCTGCGCTTATTGGCTTTGCAGGGTTTGTTTTGACCGTTGCAAATCCTGGGTTTTGGGGCTTTGCCGTAGCGGCGTGGTTGGGCGTGGAGTCTTTGGAGTTGTTTTCTGCCCTAAACATTGTAATGGCAGCGTTTGGGTTGGTTGTTCCAGGCGCGTTAATGTGGTTTTTGTCGGCTAGGCGGGCGGGTTCTCACAAGTTCTATGAGTTGCTCAAGGCACCGTTGTTGATGGTTCCTATAGCAGCGGCGTTGCTTTTGGTTATGGTTCTGCTCCACGCGCCCGTGGGGGTGCAAGTTGCCATTCCTCTTAGCCAAGCCACAGTTTCACACACAGCAGCCGCAGATGGTCCCACGGTTTCTATGTCTCAGTTTGGGTTTTCTTTGCTTTCCACGTCCTTGCTTGCCGTTGTGGTGGCGGGTATGGCGTTTTCGTTTGTAGGAGTCACTCTTGCCGAATGTGCCAGACGCCTAAAAAAGAAGGTTTTCTAAAAAGAGGGTTAGGTGTTGTTGTTTGTTTTGTCGTGGAGCATTAGGGGTAATCCTATGAGGGGAAGCGCCATTGCCCAGAGGTCGACGTTGTGTCCTAGGAACCATGCGTACCAGTCGCTCCAGCCGCCTACGGTTCCAAGGTATGCCCACATGATGTAGAGCCCCAAGAAGTAGGTGCCCATTAACGTGACGATTGCGCCGACTGTTTGCAGGTTAAGTTTGGATATGCTGGGGAGGTGGCTGTTTTTTCGGGTGAAATAAGCGGCGTATACCCCAAGCGCGAGCAAGCCTACTGAGGTTACTATGAAGCTTAGGATGTTGGCGGGGTAAGCCAGCATGTAATCAAGACCTTTTTGCATGATGGCGAAGACCCAGTTGCAGGTGTTGTTTAGCCAGAAAACAAAGATGTATACGGTTCCTGCGGTTAGTGCCCATTTGATTGCGCCTGTTGTGGGTTTGTTTGGGTTTAACTCCAAGAACAGTTTAGCTAAAACTATGGGAATTAGTATGGATTCGATTAGGCAGGGCAGTCCGGTTTCTATGAAGAAGCCTATGCCGTAGAATGTGTCAAAGCTTATGGTACCCCAGATGCCAGAGGGGAAAAGCACTGCAAAGTTGACGGCTTCTAACAGGATTATCCAGCGCAGCGACATCAACGCTTCAGGTCGGGAGAGGTCATGTCGGAACAGGTAGAACAGGATGGTGATTACGGCTATGAAGCCTGCGGCGGTTCGAAAACCTAGTCCGATGACGCCTGCGGTGTCGGTTAGTTCAATCCAGAACATGTTGTGTCCGATGTTGAAGGCGGCTTTGGCGAATTCGTAGAGGGAAAACAAGAACCATGACAGGGCAACGAGTAGTAATCCGAGTTTAAGCGGCATCGTAAAATGTTCTTTGGACATGTCTTAGACTCCACAAGATAGCAAGCAACAGTTGCTATTTTAAGTATATTATGTTTGTTCATTTCCGCGCTGACCAAAAGGGGCGGCGTTTACGTTTTAGGGGGCGGATTGGATGTAAAGGGGAGTTGGGTTAGGTTTAAATGGGGCAGGTGGAGAATAGGAGTTTAGGGTTTCAAGGAGAGTGTAATGAATTGCAGTTGAAAACTCGGCAGTTAAGGCAGTTTTTGCTTGTAGCTGAGGGTGTCGGCGCAGTTTTTATGGGGCTTTTTCTGGCGGCGTACTGGCTAGGTATTCCAACTAACGTGGTTTACCATTCTGACCCCGTGCTTCGGTTGGCTTTGCAGGGTCTTGGCGGCTTGTTGCTTGTTTTGGTACTGGCTGGACTTGTTCTCTTCTTGATTGCACACAAAAACGCTTAGACAGGCGATTCTATGGGTTTCCCCCAAACCGTGAAAGCTATCCAGCAACACATGACAAATAAGCATTCACGAAAAGACGAACTGAAAACAAAACTTTTCCTGCTAATAGCATGGTGCAGACTCAAACTCAGCGACAAATGGCGCCTAGCGTTCATAGGATTCATCCTTACATACATGGTTTTTCTGCTCTGGGATTTATCGTACATGTCTATTCGGTGGGATGAAGTAAACCACCTCAACAGCGGCTTGCTTTTAAGCACGGGACAGTTCACGTCGTACCTCACCGAAGGCGGCTTCTATCCGCCCCTTTTTGACCTTGTAACCACGGTTTTTTTCAAGGTAATAGGTGCAAGCGTGTTTAACGGCAGATTAGTGTCCCTCATGTTCTCGGTGCTCTCGCTTTGGGCAGTCTTTGAATTTGGCTACAAACTCTACGACGCAAAAATCGCCCTAACCGCCAGCGTCCTACTCGCCGTCATGCCCGCCTACATCTGGCTCTCGCGCATGACCATGATAGAAACCATGCTTATCTTCTTCTTCACCGTCTCGGCGCTCCTGTTTTTCATGTGGCTACACAACGACCAACGCAAATACCTACTGTGGAGCGGCATAACATTGGGGCTGGGCGTGTTAGCCAAATACCAAACCGTCATAGTCGCCGCGATAATGCTTTTGGGGCTTCTGTTTCTGTGCAGGGGCTACTTGAAAGAGCGGCTGCCTAAATTTGCGTTTTTGCTAGTGGTGGCAGTTTTGGTTTTTGTGCCTTGGATAGTAGCCGCATATCAGGTTTACGCGTCAGGCATGCTCGAAACGTGGCTCTACGCCATGAACATTGGAAACCCCGAAAAAACCCTCTACAGCCTCGGATTTAACAGCATAGGCATCAACAGGTTCCCCCACATATTCATCTCCATACCCCCGTGGCTACAGGTGCCGCTGTTCTACTTTTTCGAGATGACCTCACCCTACGCTGACATCCACCCTGTCTCGTTCTTCTTGTACGCGTTAGGGATAGGCGGCTTGGTCTTGTTTGCTTGGAGACGAAAACCCCTCGACAAGTATTTGCTTATCTGGTTTGTGGTAGTGTACGTGTTTTTCACGGTAATCCCCAACAGGCACTGGCGCTACATCGTTCCCGTCTTCCCCGTTTTGGCGTTCGCAGCAGCTAGCCTAATTTCTTCAGGGCTTAGCACTATGAGGAAAATCTGGGCAAACAAGCACCTAAGCATGAGCGAGAAACGTTTCTCCCAGTTTTGTGCGTGCATCCTAATCGGGTTTGTTGCGTTAGGTGCATATTATAACGTCCAAGACACGCAGGTCTGGCTATCAAAAGACCGCGTCCACATACCCATCCAAGAAGCCTCTGAATTCGCCGCAACCATCGTGGAGCCCGAAGACGCCATTGTAGTTATGTGTACGCAGAACTTCTTTAGTCAAGACATGGTACGGTTCTACCTAAACGCGCAGGGCAAATACAACAAAGTCCTAAACTACCCCTATCAGCCCGTCGACACCTACACACCCGACTTTGACATAGAAGAATTCATCAACCTATGCAAACAAAACAACGTCAAATACGTCTTCACCTACGAATACAGCGGCGACGAACCCTACTTCAACAGCACCCTAAGCCTGCAAGGCGTCTTCCAAATGCTCTACGACTCAGGCAACTTTAGCCGACTACTGCAAAACAACACCTACGCCTTCGGATACTACCCAAGAAGAATCTTTATACTAACTTTTCTTGGCTAATCCTTGACCTCAAGCAACTCAAAACCCGTTTTCTCATCCAACACGCGCTTAGCCGATGTCTCCGCCAATTCAAGCAGTATGACCTCGCCAATTAGCCAAACATCTATTCCCCTGCGCGTGCATCCTGTAGTTACGGTTTCGCCGCGTCCAAAACTTGCGTGCATATGCAATGTGGGTTTGCCGTCAGGGTTGGAGAAGAGGGTGCCTACGCCGCAGACTTCATGCGCGCCACACAGCAGCCTAACCATGGGGTCAGGGGGAAGCTCATCGTCGTTTTTGGGACCAACCACCACGCAACTCTTGTCCTTGATGCCGCCAACCAAAAAACAAACCCCACTACGAACACGGTTTTCCTTGGCAAAACGTTCAACAGCATCTGGCAAACGGTCACCATCGTGCAGTCGTAAAACAAAAATTCGCCCAAGCTTAGCTTCAGTAAACTCCATGACCAAACAGCCTCACCAATCATAGAGCATGCAGGGTATAAAAACGGTTTCAAACCGCAGTCAGGGGTTTTGGAAGAAGCTGGTTAACTGTTTTTGCTCTTTTTCTTCTTTGCTAAACCCCGCAATTTTTACTCCGACCCTGCGCAGCTCCAGCGTGGATTCGTTTAGGAATTTTTGCGTGAGGTCGTGTACGTGGTTTTGGATGGTTTGTTTGTCTTTGGCGGGTTTCTCAAGCGTGACAGAGCGGGTTTTGGTGCTCAGATTCACAAGTATTGCAAGGATGGCAACTTGTTTGTAGCTCATGTTCTTTGGGGCAAATTCAGCGTAGATTTCGTCGATGAGCTGATTGGTTTTCTCCAAAATGACCTCTAAGTCGCGGGTGTTCTCTTTTAAGGTGGCGATGCGGCTTATGGATTCGGCTTCCCCTGCTTCCTTCACAGGGTCATTGTCTACGCCGTTTGCGGCGTTATGGAAGTACACGCCCAAGGTTTTGCCAAAAACCTCCACCAGACGCTGCACACTAAACCCCGCTAAATCTCCCACAGTTTTGATGCCCAAAGCCGCCATCTTTGCGCTGGTTTTCTTCCCTACCCCCAACAGTTTGCCAACAGCCAACGGAGCCAAAAACTCCTTCACCTGCGCGGGTCGAACAACAGTGACGCCGTCGGGCTTGTTGATGTCGGATGCGATTTTTGCAACCAGCTTGTTAGGGGCAACGCCAACCGAAAACGTCACGCCTACCTCTTGTTTCACCGCCTGCTTCATCTGCGCAACCAACGCCTCCGCCGCCTCAAAATCGCCGCCAAGCTTTTTGGTAACCTCCAAGTACGCCTCGTCAATACCCACCTGCTCAAACACATCCGCAAACCCACGTAGCAGCTCCATTATTTTGTCGGAGAGTTTCTGGTAATAATCGTAATCCACAGACAAGAAAACCGCGTCTACTCCTTCAAGGCGCTTTTTAGCTAAGAACAAGGGCAGTCCTGATTTAACATCGTATTGCCTGGCGAGGTAGTTGGAGGTGCTTACTGCGCCGCTGTCTTGTGTGCGTCCGCTGTACACGCCCACCACCACAGGCTTACCCTTCAACTCAGGATTATGAAGCTCCTCACACTGAGCAAAAAAGTAATCCAAATCAACCAACATCACAACACGCCCATCCACCGCAGTCACCTCTTCTCCTCTTTGTTAAGCAACCATGAACCGTCACATGCTGCCGTGTTTAGCTTGGGTAAGCCTTCCCTGCACACCCCAAACTGCATCCCCTGCGCCACAGCTAAATCGCGTACCCGCTTGAGCATTTTGAAGCGCAACTCTTTGGCCAGCAACGTGTTCCCTGCTTGGCGTTCGCCTTGCTCGAAGTAAAGCGGCTGGAGTTTTTCTGCGATTTGAGGCAGAGCTTTGGTTAGGCGGCGCCAGTTGTCGGGTTTGGCTTTGTAGGTTGAACTGGTTACATGTTTGACACCCATGCCTGCAAGCTCAGCGATAAGCGCTTTGGGGTCATCGTTCACGTAGGGTATTATGGGGTCTATGCGCACGCAAACTGGAATATCCGCAGACGTTAAGTCTTGAGCGGCTCTAAGGCGCTCCTTCACACTGGGCGCAAAAGGCTCCAGCAACTGGGCAACCTGCTCATCCAACGTGGTTATAGTCAGCGCAACTGTTGAGGGCACCTTGCTTAGGAGGTCGTCGTCGCGGACAACAAGGTTTGATTTGGTGATTACTTGAATTTTGCAGTTGCTCTCCACGAGGATTTCGAGGCATTGGCGGGTTAAGCCCAAGTTTGCTTCCATGCGCGGGTACGGGTCAGAAGAGTTGCTTATAGAAACAGTTTCGCCAACAAGTTTGGCAGCTTCGCGCCTGAGCTTTGCTACGAGTTCTTTTTTGGGTCTGCAATCAGAGAAGTTTGGGATATAACTTGACGCGTAACAGTAAAGGCACTGGTGGTCACAGCCGCTATACGGGTTCATAGTCAACTTGGGCGGACAAGTGCACAGGCTATTCTTCCACGGGTCAAAACCAGAAATCAAAGGCGCCACAACAAACCACCACAAACAACAAGAACAAAAGCAGCGGGCAAACAAAAACATTAGCCACAAAAAAGCAACTTCGCGGCTTAATTTTCTTCAGCGGCTTTCTGCAGGGTCTGGGCTAGGCGGGGTTTTTTTGTGGTTTGGGGGGAGAGCATTTCTTGCACGAGTTTGTATTGGCGTTGGTAGATGTGGCAGTTTTTGCTGTGGAAAATCAGCTTGCCGGTTTCGAGGTTGAGGTTGCTACGGCTGTTGATTTCTGAGACAAACGCTTCGTTGAATAGTTGGAGCCCTGCGATGTTGGCGGGTAGTCCTGCGTAGGCGTCCCAGCTGCGAAAGTAGCAGGTGAGATGCATTTTGCCCTCCAAGATTTCGGTGTCGATTAGGCTTAGGCACGGGGGTTCAGATTTTTTGTGTTGTTTACCGAATTTGAGGATATCCTCCGGCAGGCGTATGACCATGGTGACTTGCCGGTCTTGTTGTTCTTCAACGTAGCGTTGCACTGCCTGCTCGATTTGGTTAATTGGGTGATTGAGCCTGCTTCCGTAGGTGTAGGTTTCTTCGTCTTGCTTTTCGCCACACCACAAATACTCCAACGCGTAACCCTGCACGTACTTAAAATCACAAGGCGCCTTATCACTAACCAAAGGACGATTCTCAGGATGCGCAATCTCAATGGACAAATTCAGCTTCCTAGTCTCCGTTTCTTCCGAACCAAACCCAACCCTGAAAACATCGCCCTCACGCCAAATACAGCTCAAAGCCTGAAACCAAGCATCAGAACAATCAAACGCCGAAATCTTCACATGCCTCACAACAACACCTCAAACAAAACAGGACACACAAAACCTACTCTACCCTTAGAGGATATAAAACTGTTCTCAATCCACAAAATACACCCGCACAGCCAACAAAACCAAAAACACTAGAAAAACCATTCACAAAAGAGATATACCTTCACAATCAGACAAAGTATTATGTCAAAACCGCTAACACTCATCACAAATAGAGACGAAAGTAAAAGGGCTCAAGAATTGTTGCTAAAAAAACTCGAGGAGAAGCAGGATAAAGAAGGGTATAACATCAAAATTAGGCATAGAGGAAGAATGCAAAAAAGAACAGTTCATTGGAGCACAAAACTAGGCATTTGGTGGGCACAAAACGATGATCATGACAACCGATTTTGGAACGCATTTGGAGTAGGAGAACCAAAGTGGAACAAGAAATCCAGTCTTAGTATTGTTTGCGAAATTAATCCACCCAGAGAGGGAATTAATGGAAGCAGTGGGGGCGCTTTTGCTAAAGAGGAAGACGAAAGGTATCTTCTTCACCGAGGAAGAATCGGAGGAGGCAAGACGAGAATAACTAAAGAACGCTTTCAAGAAGAGTTTAAAGAAGCCCTAGTAAGAATTGAAGGCGAAGAAAAGCCGCTTGCGGTTGTATCGTCTTTTAATGATTCTAAATTTGCTGAAAACATCGCGGCTTTTGTGAAGAAGGTTTACGGAATCAAAGAGAAACTATCTCAAGAAAACCGAGAAAACTAAACGCGTTTTTGAGAACAAAAAGAAAGAAAAGAAAGGTTTTTGGAGGCTTAGTAGGGCATACCGCCCATGCCACCCATACCGCCCATGCCTGGTGGCATTCCGCCCATTCCGCCTGGGGGCATTGGTGGGGCTCCGCCGCCTGTGCCTTTGATGCTGATGAGGTCGTCGATTTTGAGGATCATGTTGGCTGCTTCGGTTGCGGATTTGATGACTTGCTGTTTGACGCGTAAGGGTTCGAGGACGAGCATGTCGAGCATGTTGACGATGTCGCCCGTGTTGATGTCGATGCCAAAGTATTTGTTGTCGGCGTTTTCGTGTTTGGAGCGTAGGGCAACCATGATGTCGATGGGGTCTAATCCTGCGTTTTCGGATAGGGTTAGGGGTATGGCTTCGACTGCTTCGGCGAATGCTTCAACGGCTAGTTGTTCGCGTCCGCCCACGCTTACTGCAAAGGCGCGTAGGTGTTTGGCGAGTTCTGCTTCGGGTGCGCCGCCGCCTGCGACGATTTTGCCGTCTTCTACGGCGTTGCGTATGACGCATAGGGCGTCGTGTAGGCTGCGTTCGGCTTCGTCTATGACGTGGTCGGTTCCGCCGCGTATGACTACGGTTACGGCTTTGGGGTTTTTGCAGTCGCGGATGTAGATTAGTTTGTCATCGCCGATTTTGACTTCTTCAACAGTTTTGGCTTCGCCTAATGCGTCTGCAGAGAGGTCTTTTACGTTTGCGACGATTTTTGCGCCTGTAGCTCGGCTGAGTTTTTCCATGTCGCTGCTGCTGACGCTTTTGACGGTTAACACGCCTGCTTTGCCAAGGAAGTGTAGTGCCATGTCGTCGATGCCTTTTTCGCAGAAGACAACGTTTGCGCCTGCTTTGGTGACGCTGGTTGTCATTTCTTTGAGCATGCGTTCTTCTTCGTCTAGGAAAAGTTTCATTTGATCGGGGCTTTCGATGTTGATTTTGGCGTCGAACTCGGTTTTCTCGATTTCTAATTTGGCGTTTAGTAGTGCGATTTTGGCGCCTTCGACGAGTTTGGGCATTTGGCTGCTGGCGACTTCTTTGTCGATTACCATGCCTTTAACGAGTTCGGTTTCGTCTAGGCTTTGACCGTGTTTTTTGACGATTTTGATAAGGTCAATGTCTGCTTTGAGGGAGCCGTCTTGGTCTTCAGAGACTTGTTTGACGGCGTCTACGCTGATTTTGGCGAAAAGCTCTTTGGCTGAGGAGATGCCTTTGCTTGCCAGAGTGGTCAGAGCTAAATCCTGCAGGGTCTTCTCGTCGGTTGTTGATACGGGAATTGCGAGTTGGTTTAGGATTTCTTGGGCTTTTTCGCTGGCTTTCTTAAAGCCTTCAATGATTACTGTTGGGTGAACGTTTTTGTCTAGCAGACCTTCAGCTTTTGCTAAGAGTTCTCCTGACAAAACCACGGCGGTTGTTGTTCCGTCGCCAACTTCGTTGTCCTGCGCCTTTGCAACTTCAACAAGCATCTTTGCTGCAGGGTGCTGTACATCAAGTTCTTTCATGATGGTTGCGCCGTCGTTGGTAATTGCCACGTCGCCAAAGCTGGTGACCATCATCTTGTCCATACCGCATGGACCCAAAGTGCTCTTCACGGTTTCAGCCACAATCTTTGCAGCCATGATGTTATTCTTCTGAGCTTCGCGCCCGGTTGAGCGCCCGGTACCTTCCTTCAATACTATAACTGGAACTCCACCTTGAGACATACATTTCACCAATTCTCTTGTTTACAACTGTTAAATTTAAGAACGGAAATGAGTGCTTGGGGATATAAATTTTTTCCCATCTACAAAAACCAAACGTTCCGCAAAGACACACTAAGAACCAAAAAAGGCAGAAGGGGTTTTGCTGTGTGCTGCGTGCTATGGGACGTCGGCTTGTTTTTTGACTTTTATAATGTTGTATCCTGCGGCTTTGCGTAGCCTATTCATAACGGCCAGACCTAGTCCTTCTGGGGGTATGCTTTCAGATATTATCACGTCTATATCTTCTTCATCGAATTCGCGCAGTTTCTTGAAAAGGTTAGCGGCTACGTCGTGCATTTTGCGGCGGCTGCCCAACGATTTAACTACGTCAGCTTCGTATGCCCACGCAGTTTCGCTAGTGGCTAGTACGCCGACTTTTTTGTTGTTGAGCCAGTAGATGCTTATGAGCTCTTTTACGGTGGACATAACGGGGGTGATTCCGCCTTCAACAAGGATGAGTTGGGCTTTGGGCGCGTAATGTTTATGCTTCATTCCTGGGGAGCGCGCTTGGTCTTCGGTTATTTGGGTTTGAGAAACCACAAACGGATGCACTGCCACTTCGCCTATTGCTTGCTGTAGTTCTTCAAGAGTTACTGCACCAGGACGCAAAAGCATCGGCGGCTCCACACTCACATCCAACACGGTAGATTCCACGCCAACCTCAGCGGCGCCGCCATCTAGCACGGCGTCTATGCGTCCAGCCAAGTCCTCCATGACATGCGCGGCGGTTGTGGGGCTGGGTTTTCCTGCCATGTTCGCGCTGGGAGCAGCTATGGGACAACCACACGCCTTGATAAGCGCCAACGCCACGGGGTTTTTGGGCATACGCACCGCCACGGTATCCAAACCCGCAGTGGTCACCTCAGGCACCACCGAAGAACGCTTAAAAACTAAGGTGAGGGGACCTGGCCAGAACTGCTGCATGAGTTTTTCTGCTTTTTCTGAAACCTGCACGGCGAGGCTGTGGACTGTTTGGGGGTCTGCTACGTGCACGATGGGGGGGTTGTCTTGGGGGCGTTTTTTTGCTTCAAACAACGCAGTGACTGCCTTGGGGTTTAGGGCGTCTGCGCCTAAGCCGTAGACGGTTTCGGTGGGGAAAGCAACTAAGCCGCCTGTTTTGATGATTTCTGCGGCGGTTTGGATTGTTTCTTTTTCGGGGTTGGCGGGGTTGATTTGCAGAGTCTGGGTTTGTTTTGTCACGGCTAATGTCCTCCACGAGTTGTTTGATAGTATAGGTCGCTGTGTTTTATGTGTTGAGTTTAAGAACAACCGAAGTTTCCACTTGACGCATTGTGATGCACCAGTACGTCTGCAAGATACGGTCTGTTTCTTGGCGCGAAGAAACCAGCACAAACCCGTTTTTCTCGTAAAACCTTGTTGCCCACCAAGCAGCCTCCCAAGTCCCCACAAAAACTATGGGCGTTTTCGCTAAACCTAAAAGGTACAGGAGCAGTTTTTTGCCTATGCCTTGTTTTTGGCGGCGGGTTAGCGTGTAGGCATGGCGAATTAACGTTACGTCTTTGAAGCGTTCGATGCCCATGACGGCGGTTATTTCGTTGTTTTCTTTGAAGCAGAAAAGCTCTACGCCGCGGGTGATTTCTGCTTTGAGTTCTTGGGGGGTCATGTAGGGTTCTCGCCAGCAGTCAGGTGGAATTACGCCTTTGTATGCTTGCGCTGCGTCATTAACCACGCCCAACACGGCTTCAAACTCGCTGGGCGAAACCTTGCAGATCATACCCGTCACGAACGAAACTATATTTTTTCGGCTTCTTTTGTTTCTGCCCCTTCAGGATGAAGCACTTTGTCAAGCAGATGCATAAAAAACGCTTGCGCCTGCTGCTCGCTTACCTTCTCTAAGTAAACTGAAACCACACCAATTTTCTTCTTCTTGGCTGCCACATGCTCGGCGAACATGCGTGCGGAAATTGCGTTGCGGTCACCAAAAAGAACTGATGAAGAAACCGAGCCTAAATCGTGGGGTTTAGGCACTGCAATAGCCATAGTTCCCATTTTGTCTTCATTTTCGCTAAGCAAAACTAGGCAACTGTTTTTTGCTTCAACATATACGGCTAAGAATTTGTGCCCTTGTTCGGTGAGTTCTTCTTTTATGACGTTTGCGCGTTTATCCAAAGTTTGTGTCTCCAAGTTTAGGTGCGTATGTATGTGTGGTAAGCGCTTTGAAAGTTAAAGGTTTTCTCAACAGCCAAAACAGCAGCGGGCGGATAACTTGCATATTTAGCGCAAACAACAAACGCATAGCTGCGATAGTTACTACGGTGTTTAAGGCAACGCCGCATATTGGGGTGCTGGGGCTTAACGTTTTCTGGATGTACCTTACACTGGGCAGCCGCGTACGTAAAACCAGAAAAGCCTTCAAACAGCAACTCACTGCAAAGGGCATGTCAGCACAAGACACCAAACGCCTAAGCGCCTGCTACGAAGACCTCAAAAACAACCTCACCGCAACCCTCAAACAAGGCATAACAAGTGCAATACCCCGCTAAACCCAAAGCAAACGCCTTTTTCCTTGTTTAACCAAGCAACAAAATGTCTTTTCTGCAAGCTAGTTGGTTTTGTTGTTTTGTGCTGTTGCATTTATAGCTTGGCAGTTTCACTATGTGCTGTAACCACACAGGTTTAGAGGGCGCATCAGGTGATTGATAGGCAGCAAGCACAGAAGATTTTGGGGATACTTAGGGAAACTTTGGTTTTACCTGCTTGGATGAAACGCAAACGCAGCGCTTTTGAAACTTTAGTTGTCACCATTATCTCGCAAAACACTGCGGACACCAATACCGCCAGAGCCTACGAAAACCTGCAAAGCCACTTTGAAATCACGCCTCAAGCCCTAGCCACAGCCGACCTAAACCAGATTGAAGCAGCAATCAAATCGGCAGGTCTTTACAAAGCCAAAGCCCAAGCCATAAAACAGGCGTCACAGGAACTGCTGCAAAACCACGGCGGCACCCTACAAAACATCTTAGCGATGCCCACGCAACAAGCACGCGAGACGCTCATGCAGTTTCCAGGTGTTGGACCAAAAACCGCCGATGTCGTCTTGCTTTTCTCAGCCAACCAACCCACAGTACCCGTGGATACGCACGTTAACCGCGTCTCAAGACGTTTAGGATTGGCACCTGCAAAAGGCGACTACGAGGCAGTGCGCTGTAGCTTGCAAGAACTGTATGACCCCAAGGATTACTTGGCGGTGCATATGCTACTTATTGAGCATGGACGCAAAACCTGCAAAGCAAGACACCCGCGATGCAGCGAATGCGTGGTGGGCACTTATTGTCTAACAAGGGGGCAATGGAAATAGATGTCAAAGACCACTGCGCTGCCTACAGAGGTTGAACCCTACTTCCCCTACAGCAAAGTAAGGGCTAATCAGGACAAGTTCATAAGCACCATTTATGGCGGGGTGAAAGAGCGCCGCAGTGTTCTTATTGAGGGCACAAATGGGTTGGGGAAGACGATTTCTTCGCTTTCTGCGGTTTTGCCAACGGCTATGGAGAAGAACTTGAAGGTTTTGTATGTGGCGCGCACGCACAGGCAGCATGAACGCGTAATTGACGAGCTCAAAGCCATTGGCAGGCAGCGAAAAGTTACGGGGATTTCTTTGCGTGGGCGCAACGAGATGTGCCTGCACAAGTTTGACGCCAAACAAAGCTACGACGCCAAATCCCTCATGGAAGCTTGCGAGTTGCTCAAAGCCAAAGGCGAATGCCCCTACTACAAAAACTCTGACGCCCAAACCTACGACTACCTCCAACTCCAACAGCAAATCGCCACACGCAGCTACACCGCTTCTGAAATCATGCGGGTCTGCAAACGAAAACGCATCTGCCCATATGAGCTCATAAAAACCGCGCTCTCTGACGTCAATGTCATCGCCCTGAGTTACCTGTACGTTTTTGACCCCAACATACGCAACGCCTTCCTCAAAAACTTGGATACGCAGTTGCAGAAAACCATACTAATCGTGGATGAGGCACATAATTTGCCTGAAACTGCCATAGACATCTCCAGCAGCAGCCTCTCCTTGTTTGTTATGCGCCAAGCCGAACGTGAAGCAGAAAGGTTCGGATACGAACAAGCAGAAGCCTTCGCGCGGGTACTACACGACGAAACCGAAAAACGCGCCCAAAGCATCCGCAAAGAAGAACTAATCCCCCACGAATTTCTCACGGAGGTCATACTAGACAAATGCGGCATACCCAACCCAAAAAGCTTTGTGCAGTCGCTGGGTGAAGCAGGAGCCGCCGTAAAGAAAATCCTGTTAGCCGAGGGGAAGCATCCGCGCAGTTACATTCATGGCATGGGCGATTTTCTGCTCAGATGGATAGAAACCACTGGCGATGACTCATACATCAACATCTTAAGCAAATATTTCACCCGCGAAAACGTCCCCGCCGCCAAACTTGAAATCGTCGCGTTAGACCCCGCCAAAGTGACCATGCCCGTTTTCGCATCCACCTACGCAAACGTTGTCATGTCAGGCACGTTGCAGCCGCTGGAAGCATACAGCAAAATCACGGGGCTCCCCGAAAACACCATCCAGCACCTTGCAGCCTCGCCGTTTCCACGAGAACACATATTCTCCGCCGTATGCAGTGGCGTATCCACGTCGATGGAAAACCGCACCAGCGCAACCTACCAGACCATGATAAGGCGCATCCGCGAAGTCGTCGACAGCACGCCTGTTAACACGGGCATTTTCACGGCGTCTTTTGAAGTCTCCCGCGCCTTGCTCGCTGAGGGCTTGGAGGAGGCGTTGGAGAAGCCGCTGTTTTGTGAGCGTCGAGGCATGAGTTCTAAGGCAAACGAGGCTTTGGTGGAAGAATATAAGGAATGCGCGTTGGCAGGCGGCGCCGCCTTTATGGGCGTACAAGGCGGACGAACCTCAGAGGGCGTAGATTTTCCGGGGAACCAGATGAATTCAGTGGTGGTTGTTGGGGTGCCTTATGCGGAGCCTACGCCGCGGGTGAAAGCCCAAATCGAATACTACGAAAAGCAGTTTCCCCAGCAAGGACGCGAATACGGATACATCTTGCCTGCCATGAAAAAAGCTTCACAGGCTGCGGGTCGACCGGTAAGAACCTTGGAAGACCGCGGCGCGATTGTGTTTTTGGATTACCGTTTCGCTTCAGGCTACTGCAAAAGGTTTTTGCCTTCGTGGGTGCTACGTGACCTCAAAGTATTGCCTCAAGCCGACGGCGTTCTGTCAAAAGAGCTAAAACAGTTCTTCAAACCCTAATCCACAGTCTTCTTGGGCAACTCACGCAAGTTACCGTCCAAACGGGTTTCTCCAAAAACCACCAACGCGGGTTTGGCGGTGACGGCGGTTAAGATTTTTAGGCTGTTTCTTGTATAATCGATATCTTGCAGGATGCCTATGCCCAAGAATTTTTTGGTTTTGCCGTAGAGTCCCATGAGTAAGCCTTGTTCTTGTCCTTTGGGCACGCGTTTTTCTTGTTGTATGGTTATGTGGCTTTTGGGGAAGGTGTGCAGTTTAGAGTTTTCCAAGTATCGGGTGTAGCTGAGTTCGCGCAGGTCTTTGCGGTTTTCTTTGCCACGGTCAAGTGCAGCTACGGGAGATTCTACGTATTGTTGACGTAAATCACCAATGGCTGAGCACAGCGGCGAGAGTTCGTCGGCGCGTTGTAGGCAAAAAACCATGTCTGGCTCAAGCATCATAGACAGGCGCGTCTTAAACCGCAAAGCCTCCTCGCCCTCAACCCAGCCATCCGTGTTCACAACCAAAACCTCCGCCAAATCCTTGCCAAAAATTTCGTCACGCAACTGTTTGGTGCCCTCCACGGTCTTATCCGCGGCGCGGCTAGGCGAGGTTGCTCCGACGAAAAACGCGTTTTCTACGTCAAGCTTGAACAGGTCAGTGACGGGTTGGGTTACTTGGGTGTAAGCAACGGTGCTGGGGGCTCCAACGTCGGATTGCCCTAAATCTTCGTCTAAGATGACGACTTTGCGTTTTTCTTTGACTAAGCGGTTGATGAGGAAAGTGCAGAAACTGGATTTGCCTGAGTCCACTGCACCTGTGACCATGACCACGGTTGGCGTGTCTTTTTGGATGCTCTGCAAGGTTTCGTAGGCGTTGAACCATGATGGGGGGATTGTGCTGCCTTCTACTTCTTTAAAGCCAGCTTTTTCGCCTAGGCGCAAGCCGACTTGGGCGGTTTCGGTAACTTCGAAGGGTAAGCGTTTGCCTTCGCGGATTATGAAGCGGCGCGTATCCACCACTGGGTAACCGAAAACTTCTGCTTTGCCTGACGTGATAACGACTGAAGCTGGACCATCCACCAGCAATGTCCGTCCACGCTCAATTGTCCTGTCCACTATTTTTCCTCCTTTGAACATAACGGCCTGTCCTGCTCGCTATGCAAATAGCCGAAGCAATATGCCTCATCCGCCGCCCATGCCTAACCGCGCAATGATGAGTTGTTCCCTCTTCACGAACCACTTCCAAAGCGACCTGAGGTGGCATAACCCCGTTTAACTCTTCCACGAGGGTTTTGTAAACTGGAACGCCGTTGCCGACTTTCACGGTAACTTGCCTAGAGGAAACGCCCACGGTTCGCAGTACGCTTTGCACTTTGCCCAGCACGGCTTGTACGCTAAACTCGTTCTCGGCATCCAACACTGCGCCGTCAGCTACAACGGCTAACCCAAACGCTTTCCCAGGGTCTACGCCTATCACGACGTTGTCGTAAGCGTCTTTTCCCTGCAGAATCTTTCGGGCTTCACTGGCGATTAACTCTGGCTCAGCTTCACCGCTGTAAACCAAGATTCTTTCATGATTTATTAAGTGCTTCTCTCCCTCAGTGGTTAGGACAACTCTAATTTCCGCAGGCAAAGGCTCACTGGGAATCATACTCAAAAAAGGAACCCGTTTCTGTTTTAAAGCCCCAACTATCTGATAATATGCCTTACCCTGAACCGTCGCAACCGCAGCCTTAACCCTCATCAGTAAAACAATAACAACACAACTAACGCATAAACCTTCAGCAACAAAAACCCGAAAAAGCAGTTTTTGTTTTAGTTTCACGATAAACGGGTTTTACGCAAAACTTTATAACCGCGCCCAACGTTTTGCAAGATAAAAGGTGCAAATTGATGAAATTCGGCACATACGTGTTCCTACCAGAGAAAGCTGAAGGTTTTGACTTTCACTTATACCGGGTAAAACCAGAAGTCGGCAGACGCATGCCACCCCTGCCAGATATGTACAGCAACATAGCTATTTTCGGCGACAACGTTACCGCACGCAATCATCCCGACTGGATTAGCCAGTCACCCTTGGGTCCAGCATGGAGAACCAACAACAACTTTAACGTTCGCTGGGACATTCTTTGCCACACACAACCTGAACACAGAGAAGAACAGCTAGACTACATGGAGGACGTCGCACGCAACAGCCCAGGAGTTTGGCTTAACAGCATCCACTTTGCAGAGCACGGACACTGCACATGCCCCCGATGCAACGAGAAATGGAAGAAAAGCGGTCTTAGCTGGCTAGAATGGAGACGCAAAGAAGTCACTGACTACATGGCACAAGTAAGCGAACGAGTACGCGACCGCGCAAAGAAAAAATTTGTCATAGGCTTGCTTCCTGACCCCGTAACCAGCTACGAACGTTTTGGCATAAACTTTGATGACTTAGCCCCACTCACTGACGAATTCCTAGTTGTCATGTTCTCTAAGAACTACGCGACTCCATGGTACTGGGAAATGCTTACCCGCAACTTCAAGAAACTGCTCAAGAAGCCGCTAAACATTTCATTGTACGTGTTTGGTCCAGGTGACGATCCAAGAGAAGTCCCAACTCCAAGCGAGTTGCTTACAGTCTCTGTTCGTATGGCACGCGCTGGCGTAGACAACCTGCTTTACTTGACAGAAAAAGCTAGCCAAATGGAAGACTTCCAAAGAGCAGCTGTTGCCCAAACTGAACTCCGCGAACGCCTAAAAAGCTACGGCGGACAAAAGGGCCAAGAAGTTCTCGACCTGGTCACAAGCTGGGAAAAAATCGTCAAGTAAACCTCGGCAAAAAAATAACACCCTAGCAGGCAGCAACTTTTACGCTGCCACCTCTTTTCTCCCCACCCAAAACCACCAAGCATTTTTAGAAAAGAAAACAACAAGCACCACACAACTGTTAGCGTAGCGCCCACAGCGAAATCAAACAATCAAGGAAAGAAGGGCGCGGTTATGAGACTATGATTTCGGTGATGTATTTGACCCAGAATTGTGCCCATTTGTATTTTTCTGTGGTGGCAAATAGTCTGAAAGGTCCTCCGTCTGCGTGGGGTAGGGGGGTGTCGTTTTCTGCGTATCCTAGGAGCATGCGTCCTTGGCTTAGTTCGCGTAGAGTGTAGTTTTTGCTGTAGCCGTCGACTGCGATTATGGTTACCATGGATGCTTCGGGGGAGATGCCTGCGGTGTCTAGCAGCTCTATCATAGGCAGACCTGTCCAGTTGGAGGTCCGTTTTTCGCTTGCGGCAAATTCTGCTTCTACGGTTAGGGATTCAAACTCGTCAAGGTTATGTGAGTTGATGGTTAGGGGAGTTTCGACTTTGCCGGAGAGGGAAACTGTCCACAGCGTGAAGTCTAGTTGGGCAACGTTTTCTATTTGGTATTCAACTTGGAAGTAGGGCGCTACGAGTTTTATGGGTCCGCCTGTTTGGGGGGTTAGCCATTGTCCGTCTTTTGCTATGGCGAGCATGATGACGTTGTCGTTGTAGAAGTAGGGGTAGGCGCTGCTGTTGTAGGCTTGGTAAATGTTTAAGGTCGCTTGGTTACCCTGTGAACCAATTACGTTTATGGTGCCTGCATCCCAAAGAATCCCCGTGTAATTGCAAAAGTCAAAGAGGGGAACGCCAACGTAGGTTTCGTTCACGCAGTCAACGGGTACTGTGACGTTGGTTACGGGCAGTTCAGAGAGTTCTTTTACAGTCCAAGTTTGGTCAGACTCCACCTCGCCTGTAACTCGGATTTGCCCTTCTGGAGGTTCTCCCGCAGGCAACTGACCATCTGCTGCAGGCATCTGATAGTAAACCGTAGCGACAGTAGCTAAAACTATGACTGCAACTATAACAACTGAAAGACCCTTTGTCCTGTTATTCATTACCTGTTTCACCTAGACTAAACGATGCAGACCGTTATGTTTTAATAGACATGACGAATTCCATCTAATAAGTTTTCACCGCCAAAAAAATAAAACGTTGCGGGGCTTAGAATTGAGGACGAACGTTGTTGGAACCAGAATCTTTGTTTTGTTGCTTGTTGCAGCCGCATTGATGCCGATTCAAGCTACAGCCCAAACGCAAACCAACTCACAAGCACCCACACCGTTAGATGCCGCTTTAGATGCGCAGGTAACCCAAACCGAAGGAAACTTTAGCGTAATCTGGATAACAGACACCCAGTACCTAACAGAAAAGTACCCCACCTACTACGATAGCCTGTGCCGCTGGATAGTTAAGAACCAAGAAAAATACAACGCGAAAATGGTTATCCACACGGGCGATTTGGTCCAAACTGAAGGCAACCTAACGCAGTGGGAATACGCTAACCACTCTATGAGCCTGCTGCTGGACGCAGGCATTCCCTACTGTTGGGACGCGGGAAACCACGATTTCAACCAGACCTGCTGGGTAGGCAACCAGTACGCCGCTTTTGACCCCGAAAACTTTGCAACACAGCCTTACTGGATAGGCAGCAACGGGGACGGACGAAGCACGGCGGTTCACTTCACCGTAGACGACCACGACTTTTTAATTGTCAATCTTGAATACCTCGCCGACAACGACGCCTTAGACTGGGCAAACGAGCTTTTAGATGCTTACCCCCAATCTCACGCCATAGCAGCAACACACTTTTATTTGAACCGAACAGGCAACTATGAAAACTGGGCAGAAAACTTTCGCCAAACCGTTTTGGCAACACACTCCAACGTGTTCCTAACCCTTAGCGCACATGTTCACCCCTTAGCCAATTCAGGTCTTAGAAACCAAGTAGGCGACCGCCACGAACTGCTCTTTAACCGCCAAGACAAAGACAACTACATAGGAGCCGCAAGCCTGCGCATTCTCACGTTCAACATAGAAGAGCAATTCGTAGACGTGAAAACATTCTACATCTATGCTAACACGTTCATAGTTGACGAATACAACCAGTTCACGTTGCAGACAAACTTTAGAAACGATTTAGCTCCTGAAGAAGAAGCGGCAATCCCAGAGATTCCAAATGCGGCGGTTCTGGTACTGCTAATTGCAGGTGTCACAGCCGCACTGTTTGTAGCCAAACCAAAACTAAAACAAAAACCTAGCAGTTCTGCAGCTGTTTAAGCTGTGAAGAGCCTTCCAAAAACGGGCGGGGTTTGTTTTGGGGTGTGAACTCTATGTATTCTTGATGTTTTTTTGTTGTTGCGCTCGAAATATTTTTATGGACATATCGGTGACAGTGTAACAAAAATAAGGAGACTAATGAAATGAATTCTGGAAAAAAAGCTGCAGTTAAAATGCAGGTAATAGCAGTCTTAGCGATAATTGTAATTGGTGTTTCAGCTATAGCCATATGGCAAGCGCCTAACCTTTTGGAGCCGTCTGATTCGCCTTCTCCTAGTCCTAGTGCAAGCCCAGCAGTTACTCTTCCTGAAATGACTTTAACTGTTATAGGCGCCACTGGCGAGCAGGTAGTTCTTGATGAAAACGACATTGCTGAACTTGAAACCTACACAGGACCTTCAGGTTACAAAAGCAGCGGCGGCATGATTCAAGCTGTCGGAACATACACGGGCGTACCAGTACCTGTGCTCTGCGATTTAGTCGGTGGAATGACAAGTGAACAAACCCTAACAGTAACCGCCGCCGACGGATACTCCATGGTTTACACTTACGAACAAGTCCAAGGCGAAGGCTTCACCACATATTACGCCACAAACGGAAGCGAAGCAGAAGCCACCCAACCCATGGTCATGACAGCAAACTACCTCTTCAACGATGAACCCTTCGACGAAGAAAGAGGACCAATACGCATCGGCGTTGTAGGCCCTGAAGGATTACTCACTGAAGGCCACTTCTGGACCAAAATGACTGTCGAGCTAAAAATCACCGCCAACATAGCCGATTGGGTAGTTACCGTTTTTGAGGAAGACTCTGAACCCCTCAACATGGACCGTCAAGCGTGGACCGCTGAAATCAACCACTTCCCATTGGATTACACTGACGATAACGGAAACATCTGGACGGGCACAGCCCTTTGGAGATGGGTATCATGGTACAACTACAACGGCGGAATATCCAACGCCACCCTAGACGAAGGCTACAGCGTAAAACTCATCGCAGGCGACGGATACTTTGCAACAATCGACGACTCACAAGTAAAAATGAATGACAACATCATCATCGCTGGAGAACTAAACGGCGAACCACTCCCTGACCCCTACTGGCCTCTAAGACTCGTCGGCCCAGACGTTACACAATCAGACAGGGTCGGCAACATCATCGAAATCGAAGTAGTCCTAGACAACCCCACCGCATCAACTCCCGCACCCTCAATGACAGCTTCGCCATCAGCTTCCCCCTCTGCCACCCCAACTCCCACACCAACGCCTTCTGCATCACCCTCCCAAGATTACACTTTGGTAGTGAGCGGAACGACCGCGGTGGATATGCTGCGTGCAACTTTTGAAGCCCAAGTAAGCTTAGGCAGCGCAACTTACACGAACGCTGACGGCAGCGTACTTGCAGGCGCCCCCTTATACGCCATAGTTGACTGGGCACAGACGAGCGGCGTAGTAGAAAGCAGCACTTTAGATGACGGATACGTCGTCAAAGTCATCGCGTCTGACGGATACGCCAAAGCATTCAACGACACCTTCGTAGAAGGCAACACAAACATACTCGTAGCAAACACCGCAGACGGCGCTCCCCTTACAGGCGACTACTGGCCCTTAACCCTCACAGGCTCTGACCTTTCCCGCAAAGAAAACATCAAAGGCGTAGCACAAATCCAAATCTTACCCTTCGACCGCACCATAACCCTAACAGTTGTCGGCTCAAACGGAACTGAAGTTACCTTGTACCCCGCAGACATCGTAGCTTTGGAATCTTACAATGCAAACGGCGGAACCATGGGCAGACAAGGAAAAATCAACTACATCGGAACCTACATTGGCGTCCCCATCTTGACCCTATGTGATTTGGTAGGCGGAGTAACAGAATCCAACACCGTCAAAGTCATTTCCTCTGACGACTACGTTACAGAATACACTTACGCAGAAGTCAACGGCGAAGTAGACGTTTACACCCAAGAAGGCGAAGCTACAACCGCAACCGAAGACCTGACAATGATTGTCGCATACAACTGCAACGGAACTAGCATACCCTCTGATTTAGGTCCACTGAGAACTGCGATTCTTGGCCCTGAAGACTTGCTTACCCCTGGCTTCATGTGGGCAAAGATGGCTGTCAGAGTCGAAGTCATCTAACTCGGAGCATAGCATGGAGAAAAAGATGGAACCTGAATGAAGATGAAACAAAAATACGCTGTATTTGCTGTAGTCTTCGCGGTGGTTCTTCTCTCCGCCACCTACTTTTTTATTTCAAGCAACTTTTCGGGTAACGAGCCTAAACGTGTGTTGACGGTTTATTGCGCAACCAGCCTCATGTACCCGCTGGCGCATGTGGAGGAAAGCTTTGAAGCCGCGCACCCAAACGTGGACGTACAAGTTGAAGGACACGGCACCATACAGGTAATTCGGCACGTAACCGAGATGCACCACGACATTGACGTGTTGTTAGCTGCGGATTACTCGCTAATACCTAATATGATGTACCAAGCCACTATTCCAGGCACGGACGAGAGCTACGCAGACTATTATGTACGCTTCGCAACCAACGAGTTAGTTCTCGCGTACCTTGACAGCAGCCGAGGAGCAAACGAAATCAACGAGTCAAACTGGTACGAAATCCTAATGCGCCCTGAAGTTCAAATCGGATTTGCCAACCCCCAACTAGCCGCCATGGGTTACCGCACTTTGAGCGCGGTTCAACTCGCACAAGACTACTACAACTCCCCAACGCTGTTTCATGACCTCATAACCGCCAACATGGAACCTCCTATCAACTCGGTGCCCAACGGAGAAAACCAAACAATCATCATCCCCGAAGTGCAAGAACCCAAAACAGACAAGCTGTTTTTGCGCTCCAGCGAAGTTGACCTAATTGGGCTGCTTCAAACATGCTACGCCGACTACTGCTTCTTGTATCTTAGCAACGCCATCCAGTACGGCTTCGAATACATCGAACTCCCAGACGAAATCAACTTAGGCGCACCCCAATTCCAAGACACCTACGAAAAAATCCAGCTCGTCTACCGCCACCAAAGATACTCCACCGTCTCGCTTGACCGCAGCAGCGAAGTAATCTACTACGGCTTAACCATACCCAAAAACGCCCCCAACCAAGACCTAGCCGAAGAATTCATAGAGTTCCTCTTAGACGGACAAGGCAGAACAGATTTTGCACAAGACCAACACCCAATATTTGCACCCTGCTACACCGACAACCTAAACGCGGTTCCTGAAAGCCTAAAACACATAGTTGTTCCCGAAGGATGATGCGCTTTTAAAGCATCCTCTCCTTTTATTTGAAACAATTAACTGCCTCGCGGATGCGCCCAGTATGGTTTGGCTACGACAAAACTCCCCGTTCATTGCGGTCTCGTTTGTTTTAGGTTCCCTGCTGGTTTTGTTTTTGGTTGTGCCCATCTTAGGTTCCATAGCCAGCTCCGCCCCAGGCTTAACAGACGCCATAACTGACCCCCGCACCCTAAGCGCAATATGGACCAGCTTCTACTGCGCCTTTACAGCAACCGCGCTCATGCTGTTTCTGGGCGTGCCCTTCGCCTACCTGTTTGTGCGCCACAACTTTTTTGGCAAACGCATCCTAGACGCATTAATTGACATTCCGATTTTGATTCCCCACAACACCGCAGGCATCGCATTGCTCACCATCCTTGGTCCAGCTTACCCGTTTGGCGACATCCTAAAAGGCTTGGGCATAGGTTTTGTGGACACCGCTTGGGGGATTGTAATTGCTATGGCGTTTGTGAGTGCGCCGTTTATGGTTCGCAGTGCACAGGAAGCGTTTTTGTCGGTTGACCCTGCTATGGAGAAGGGCGGCAGAAGCTTGGGCGCATCTAAATTCCAAGTTTTCGCGCATGTAACCTTGCCTTTGGCTTTGCGTGGCGTGTTGACTGGGTGTTTGCTTACGTGGGCACGGGCTGTTAGCGAGTTTGGCGCAGTGGTTTTGATTGCGTATTTCCCACGCACAGCGCCAGTATACCTCTACGATGTGTATGTGGGGCAGGGGTTGGCGGCGGCGTTGCCAATTAACGGCTTGCTGATTCTGCTTAGCATCGTGATTCTGATAGTGTTTAGAGCGTTGGTTGCAAAACCGACCAAGGTATGGAGGTAAAAGGAGGCAAACAAAGATGGGGTTGAAACTGCAAGGTATTTCGAAGACGTGGCAGGGGTTTAGGCTGCAAGACATCAGCTTAAATGTGCAGGACGATGAGTACTTCATACTGCTTGGACCCACAGGCTCAGGCAAAACGCTGCTGCTTGAAACCATCATGGGCTTCCACAGACCCGACCACGGCAAAATCCTCCTCAACAACACCGACATAACCACATTGCCGCCTGAGAAAAGAAGAATTGGCTACGTTGCCCAAAACAGCATGCTCTTTCCCCACATGAAAGTCGCTCAGAACGTAGAGTTTGGCTTGAAAATGCAGCGTATCGAGGAATCGGTGCGTAAGCGTAAAGTACGGGAGGTTTTGGAAGCCACGGGCATTGAGTATTTGGCGCAGCGGTATCCTTCGGGTCTAAGTGGGGGCGAAAAACAAAAAGTAGCATTGGCGCGGGTGTTGGCTATTGATTCTGAGACGATTTTGCTTGATGAGCCGCTCTCGGCGTTGGATGCGGAAGCTGCCCGTGACTTGCGCGCTGAACTAAAACGTATCCACCAAACAGGCAAAACTATACTGCATGTGACCCACAGCCAAATCGAAGGCTTCAGCTTGGGCGAGAGCGTAGGCATAATGCGGCAGGGCACGTTGGTTCAGACGGGCAAAATGCATGAAGTCTTCGCAAAACCTAACAGTGAATTTTCCGCCAAGTTCTTGGGGTACGAAAACGTCTTCAAAGCAAACTTGAAAAACCGCGCCCAAGGGGTGGTTGAAGTGGAAGGGGTAGAGGTGAAAACTGCTGGTTCCGCAGGTGAGGGGGCGGGTTTTGTTGCGGTTAGACCTGAAGACATCGCCGTGCACATAGAGCCTGTCGTCGCCGATGAGGAACGCAACGTTTTGGCGGGAGAGATAGTTGACTGTATTGATCAGGGCAGTTTTGTTGCGTTGACAGTTGAGGCAAAGTTGACGCTCCAGACATTGATGACTAAAAGCGCTTTTCTGGAGAGCAGTTTCCAAACAGGACAACAAGTCTGGCTGAGCTTCAAAAAAGAAACCGTTAAAATCATCCCATAAGCCTTGTTCATCAACCAACCTGAACGGGGTATCGAGGCGCTCTAAAAGCGCTAAAAGCCAAAGCAGGGGAAACAGTTGTGCTTAACGCCCAAGTAGTAGAGGAACTGTCCAAGGTGCTCAAGCCTTTCGCGGGTAATCAAGACGCAAGCGCAGCCGTAGCACTCATGATCAAACCCACCAAAGAAGACCTTGAATTCTTGCTGGTAAAACGCGTCCAAAACCCCCACGACCCTTGGTCGGGGCACATGGCGCTTCCAGGTGGAAAACGAGACCTCAACGATGCAGATTTGCTAGAGACGGTGGTGCGTGAGACGTTTGAGGAAACAGGCATCGACCTGCGCGGCGGTAGACTGCTTGGGGTTTGTTCGGTGGTTTGTTCTGAGCGGCGACCTGATATGTGGGTTTTACCGTTTGTTTTTTTGGTGAAGGGCGAGCCGCAGGTGAAGTTGAGCCGTGGCGAGCTGGAAACGTTTGTTTGGGCGTCCTGTGGGCGACTTGAAGAGAGCAGGGGTACTGCTTGTGTGGGGGCGCGTGAGGTTTGCGCGTTTGTTTTGGGGGAAAACGTGGTGTGGGGCTTGACGTATAGGATTCTTGACGAGTTCATCCAGACCATTAAGCGTCTGCTAAAAACGCAAAAACTATAGCAGCAAGCAGGGAATTCATGGAAACAGCTTGGGCTCTTGGGCATCTTTATTAATGAACCAGACGGTTAAGCTGTAGTAGTGGTGAATGCATCGTGATGCGCCAAAAGGCTACCTCTCAAATTCTTGAAGACCTGCTCGTTGAGCTCCAACACAAAAACGTCACAATCCCCGAAAACATCATCAATAATTTGCGTTCGGCAAGAAGCCTCATGAATGTTGTGGAAGCAAGCCAAAACACCCGCGGCGAGGTTCCCGTGAAAATTGACGAGTACCTAAGCAGTGTGGAAGCGTATTTGGTAACGGAGGCAGGCAAAACGTGGGATGGCGAAAAAATTGATTCGTGGCTAAGAAAACTTGAAGTAGCAAACTGCGACGCATGCGCAACAACAATTATAGAACCCAGAAAAGACAACCGTTTCGTCACGGGCGTCCCTCGAGACCAAAAATGGGTACGCGTAGAAGCCATCGCCGAAATACCCCTAGAGAAGCTAGAACAGCTCGCAACGGAGAACAAACTGCAATTCCGCGAAGAAAACACCAAACAACTCGTCGTCTACGGCAGCCAAGACGACATCAAACAATTCATAAAAACCATGACCCAACAAACACCCAAAAAATAGCGGTACACCCCTTCTTTTGGTTTCCTTGCTATTTTCTGTTTATTCTAGGAGGAAGGGATGGTTTCTTTTGGGTTGAAACCCGCGTTACGGCTTTGACGACTTTTGTTGTGAGGGGTTTGGCGGGGGAGGTTTTTAGGGTTGCTTTGCGGTTTGTGGCGCTGGCTTGGGCGAATAGCGCGGCAGGGTTTGTGTTTAGTGATTGCTGGTATAGGGTGGAGAGGTTGTTTTTGAGTTGCAGGTGGTTTTGGTAGAGTTTGTAGCCTATGGAGCCCGTTTTTAACTCGGTTAAATCCAGTATGCGCAGGCATAGATCTATGGTTGCTCGGATAGGTTTGAGTTGGGGGTCAAAAGCTTCCTCGACAACGGTTACGTCGACTAGGCACACGGGCAAAACCCGTTTAGGTCCCCAGAAAAACAGGGTTACTTGGGGTTCTTTGGCTGTTGAAGGTTTGAGGACAGATTCGAGGGCAGAGAGGGCGGGGTGTAAACCGTTTTCGACTGCTATGGGGTTTTGGTTTGGATGCTCAAGCTGGTCAGCGGCGTCAAGTTCGAGTACCAGATAAACAAGCTCACAAAGACTTTGGGTTTTGGGGGCAACTTTAGGTTCATCTTGGTCCAGATTAGACAAGGTACGAGTGAGTGTTTGGGGGTTGTACTGGAAAACAAAAACAGGGTCATTTTTAGCGAAGGATTTAGCGTTGGCGGCTACAGAGACCAAGGCGCCTTTTACAAGGTTGGGTCGGCTGGGCACAGCGGGTCATCCTTTCGTGCTTATTTGCCTGTTTGGGATTTCTCGGTGGGTTCGGTAACTGCGGTGTCGCGTTCCCAGCCTTCGTTTTCGATTCTTATGGTCTGGATGGCGATGGCGTTTGCATTTGCATCTAACTCGGGCAGTGCCTGATACTCTGAAACCCAGCAGCGGTAAACCCGGTACGCGATGGCAAGCTGCCCTGCTTCGTTGTATAACTCAATTACCAAGTCTTTGCGAAAATCCTTCAAAGCCACCTCGTTTCCCAAGCCTGCACCAAAATTCCAGACCTTGTTTGCCCACTGCTCAAACTCTACATCATGCGTCACGCCCCGCTCCAAAACAATGGGGTCATAGCAGGTTCTACCAGGCGATTTATGCTCAATGCTAGGGTCGCCACCTTCCCTGTGCGTTATAACTTCTGTGACGCGACGCAGCGAACTCATTTTTGAAACGCCCGCGACGTAACGTCCATCCCATTTCACGCGGAACTTGAAGTTCTTGTAAGGGTCAAGCCGAGAAGAATTTACAGTAAACTGAGGCATCAAAGGCACCTTCTGTTCCCTATCCGCAGCCACAACTTATTATTTTTGCGGTAACCCCAACAAGGCGAACTTGGCAAAACGGCAAACAACTGACGATGTAGGGTCTAATCCGAAAGCTTAATTCTTTTGGCTACGTACCTGTTAGGGTGGAGGCGTGTTGTTGTCAAGTAAAGAGGAGCTTCCTTGTTGTGAACGGTGCGGCAATCCTATTGACGACTGCAAATGTGCTTGTCCGTATTGTGGCGAAACGTCTGGTTGTGACTGCTGTACAGGGTATGGCAGAGCAACAGGCGGCGGATAAAAACCGCGTTTTCGCAGAAAAAAGTTGATGCATTATTTGATGAGGTAAAGGTATGAAGAAAAGTATGAATTGGATGGCTGGTGGTCCGCAGGGTAGTGGTGTGGATACTGCCGCGAATATTTTTGGCAGAGCCTGTGGCTATGGCGGATTGTATGTTTTTGGAAGAAGAGAATATCACAGCAACATTAAGGGGTTGCATAGCTATTTTCATTTGCGAATGTCAGATGAGGAGTTGCTGGCAAATGTTGATGCGGTGGATTTGCTTGCGGCGTTTGACGCAGAAACCGTGGTTAGGCACATCGAAGAGGTTGTGCCAGAAGGCGGTGTTATAGTTGATTCCCAAACGCTCAGCACCAAAGCTTTAGATATCCAAACGTTGCCCCCAGAATTCAAAGCCGAACTCCAAAAGTACATGCAACAAAACGGCATCGGAGAAACCATAAACGACTTCCTAAACCACGCCAAACAAAAAAACATCCAAACCTTCGCAGTACCCTACTTGGAACTTCTTAATCAGATCGGCGAAAAACTGGGCATCGAGCAGATAAGCAAAATCACCCGCATGATAAACGTCCTCACCATCGGCATATCATTTGCGCTTTTGAACTACGACAAAGAGTTAGTGGAGCGGGCAGTGCAGGCAACGTTTTCACATAAAGAAAAAATCGCTAAAATGAACATAACCGCCCTAAACCACGCATACGACTACGCAGAGAAGAACCTGCCAAAATTCAACCATAAACTGCAAAAAACAGGCGATACGCAGCAGAGGCTTTTCTTAACAGGCAACCAAGCCGTAGCCATGGGCAAAGTTTTGGGCGGATGCCGAGTTCAAACTTACTACCCGATTACGCCTGCAGCGGATGAAAGCGAATATTTGGAGGCGAATGAGATTTTGAAGACCAGCGGCGAAGACGAAGCCATCATAGTTATTCAAACTGAGGATGAGATTGCGGCGATTAATTCTGCGTCGGGGGCTTGCTTGGCGGGTGCGCGAGCGGCAACGTCCACTTCTGGACCAGGCTTGTCTTTGATGGCGGAGGGTCTTAGCTGGGCGGGTCAATGTGAAGTACCAGTAGTGCTGACTTGTTATCAACGGGGCGCACCTGCAACGGGGTTGCCTACACGGCATGGCCAAGCGGATATGCAGTTTGCATTGCACGCGGGTCACGGCGAATTCGCTCGCATAATCTTAGCTTCAGGCGATATTCAAGAGTGCTTCTACGACGCCGCCAAAGTCTTCAACCTCGCCGAGAAATACCAAATGCCCGTCATACACTTGCTTGACAAAGCCATGGCAAACTGCAGCCAAACCTACCCTGTCTTTGATTACGGCAAATTCAAGATTGACCGCGGCGCGCTAGTTGGCGAGAAAGACCTGGAGGGCAAAGAGTACAAACGTTTCGAGTTCACGGAGTCGGGAATTTCACCGCGGGCAACGTTGGGCACCAAGAACGGGCTGCACTGGTACGCGGGAGACGAACACAACGAGGTGGGACACATTAGCGAGGAACCGTTTAACCGCAAAAAGATGGTAGAGAAAAGAATGAAGAAACTGGATTTAGTTGTTAAGGAAGTGCCTTTGGAGGATAAAGTAAAGTTGTTTGGTGATGTGGATGCGGAGAATATGGTGGTTAGTTGGGGCTCACCCAAGGGTGCCATAATTGAAGCTTTGCAGATGCTCAAGGAAGAAGGCTTTAAGGCGGGGCTGATGCAGGTACGCCTAATTAATCCCTTGCCAAAAGCGGAGATTCAAAAGGCGCTGTCAGGCAAAAAACGCATAATTGATGTGGAGCACAACTATTGCGGGCAGATAGGCGAAGTAATTAAGCAGCACACGGGAATTGCGCCTAACTATCACGTTCTTAAGTACACGGGCAGACCCATGACCACCACTGAAGTCTACGAGGCAATCAAACTAGTTTTGTCCGATAAAGCAAAAGAAAGGCAGGTGCTTATGTTTGGTTCTTAAACCTTCAGCTTTCAAAACCGACGTCTACGCTGACTGGTGCCCAGGATGCGGCGACTTTGGAATCATGAACGGGCTACAGATGGCGTTTGCAGATTTAGGGTTAGAACCCCACCAAATCGTATTGGTTTCAGGCATAGGATGCTCAGGCAAAGAAGCCCATAACGTCAAATGCTTTGGAGTCCACACCCTGCACGGACGCACCCTACCATTTGCGTTAGGAATCAAAGCAGCCAACCCCAACCTAAACGTGGTCGCGATAGGCGGCGATGGCGACGGCTTGGGCATAGGCGCAGGACACTTTGTTAACGCGGGGCGTCGCAACTTGGACATGACCTACATCATCCACAACAACGGCGTCTACGGATTAACCAAAGGACAAGCCTCCCCCACGTTGCAGCGCAAGTTGCAGACAAAGTCTTTGCCAAAACCCAACATCAATGAGCCTGTAAACCCTGTAGGGTTAGCTTTGATTTCGGGTTACTCTTTTGTGGCGCGTTCCTACGCTTATGATGTGAGGCATCTGCGGGATATGATAAAGCAGGCAATGCAGCACAAGGGCTTAGCGTTTGTTGAATGCCTCCAGCCCTGTCCCACCTACAACAACATCTACACCAAAGCATGGTACACAGGAGAAGACCGCAAAGACGAGCAGGGCAAGCCGCAGAGCAGACTCTACAAACTCGACGAAGAAGACTTCAAACCCAAAGTCAACAACTGGGAAGAAGACTTTGACAAAAAAGTTGCTGCCCTACAAAAAGCCCAAGAATGGGGCGACCGCATACCCATAGGTGTCTTCTACCAAAACGAACTCGAACCCACCTTCCAAGAACGCTACAGCCAAAGAATACCATTCTACAAAAACCGCCCCCCAGCCAAACAAAAACTATCAAACCAGCAAGGCTACAGCAACGTAAACCTCGACGCATTCATGCAAAACCTAAAAACCCTCTAAAACAACCCCCCACACCTTTTCTTCTTTTTTTGGATTTCACAAGTAAAGCGGATTTCTTGCGCATAAGGTAAGCTGTGTTTTGTTGGCAGCAGGCGTTAAGGTGCGGTTTGGGGGCTTTGCTGCTGTTGGTTGGTGGATAAAATAAGTAGCCGCCGTGTTGGCGGTTTGCGGGTTTGTGGGGTTTAGAGGACGGTTAGTTTGCCGTATTTTCCAACGTTGAGTTGGATTTCGCCTTTGAAGCTGGTTATGTAACCGTTTTCTATTTTGATTTTGTCGCCTTCTTGGACTTGGTCGATTTGTTCGTTCCACAGGGTTAGTTTGATGGTACCGCTGGTGTCTTCAACGATGACATCTGCCACCGTGTAGGTTTCGTCCTTGTAGCGGGATTGGACTTGACGGGGGGGATTTTTCATAACAACTGTTGCTTCAACTTCGACTCTTTTCATTCCATCTTGCAAATCTTTAATTTCCAAACGTGTTCTCTCCATCAATTTTGTCATCTTAGAACATAAGGTTCTGTCGAGAGGATATTACGTGCAAAAAAAGCCCTCCAATCATATAAAGATTACTTACATCGGCAACTCAACTAAAAAGACTATGAATTGCAGAATTAATAGCGGCTTTGGTTTTTTCTAAGTATTATTGCTCCAGTTAACACAGCTAATGCCAACAGTAAGATAACCGTGATGAGTGCCCAAGCTGGAAATTCTGGCGAGGGCAAAGTTGGCGTTGAAGTGGGACTTGAAGAGCCCAATGGAGAAGACGGGGTTGTTATGGTTGGAGTTGCCGTGGATGATTCTGAGGGCAAAGATTGGAGTATTTTTAGGGTTTGGGTGCTGCTCCAGCCGCTTGTTTCCCCACTGAAAACATAAGGATACAAATCAAAGATACTCTCCCCAGTCCAGTTCTGGTTCAGTTCACGATGCACACACCCCAAGTATGCTTGCACCTGAACATCCAACTGCCCGCCCTCAGGAACAATAAACTGCGCAGGCGAGTATCCATCGTAGTAGTAGCGGTCTTTGTCCACCAAATAAAAAAGCAGGGTAGTGTTTTCTGAATCTGACGGCGGGAGCATATCTTCGGGGTTGTATAGAACCCGCCAGTCTTCGTATTTGGTGTTATTTTGCGGGTGATAGTCTTTGACATGGAAGTTGTAATACAATCGGGTCGGTCCATAAGCAGTATCTACAGGAGCATATTTATGGTTCTTAATTGTTAGTTCAATGCCTTTTTTGACGTGATACCCTTCTTCAAGAACTACTGATTGACCTGTCTCAGGGTCAACACCATAAACTGGCGGCGCATCAAACGGTGAATCCAAAAAACGCAAGGTGAATTCTGGAACCGACGGCTTGGTAACCTGCGCCGCACAACATAGAATACTTAGGGGTAAGCCACCAGCAATTATGGCTACTAAAAGCAACGCCACAAGCCGCTTTTGCTTCACCCAACCACCCATTTAAAAATAAGGCATATTCTGCTTAAAAACGCTTACACTGCAAATGCAACAAAACCCGCCTTGGTGAACCTGTTGAATCTGCCTAAAAGAAAAAAGGCGAAAGGAAGGGGGGTTAGATGGCGATGATGTTTAGGAGCAGGTAGATGTAGGGTAGTACGAAGAAGGATATGGTGTAGGCTAGAACGGAGACGAGTGCGCAGTTTCGCCATGTGAGTTCTGTTAGTGCGTGTACGATTATGGTTCCTAATCCTGCGAGCCATGCTAGTGCGGCTATTTGGATGACGTAGTAGAGGGTTAGGAATCCTTCAAGGGCAGATTGGTAAGCCATTACGCCTGCGGGTTGGTCTTCGCCAGGGACTAGGGCTTGAGCTTCGATTGGGAAGTATACGTCGGGGAGGGTTGTAGCTGCGACGGTTGTTATTGCGGCTTGTATGCAGACAACGATTAGGGCAAAGCCTATGGCTATCATCAGGGGCTTCCAGGTTGTTACGCCTTTGAAGGCTTTGATTAGGAAGTAGAAAAGCGCTGAGGTTAAGAGCCATTGGATAAGGATTTGTAGCAGGGCGTTTTGGACGAAGAATATGTAGAAGTCAGTGCCGCTTGCGCTTATCACGGTGTCAGAAAGCCCGCGGAAGAACATGGCGTCAAAACGCAGGGTTATGTCTGAACTGGTGGGGTAGGTGAATTCAAGTTTTAGGTCGGTGAGGCTTCCCCACTGTGCATTGCCCGTGGTTGACCAGCCTTGCACGTCGGGTCCAACGGCTAAAGTGAGGTTATTCCAAACTTCAGTGTCTATGCTGGTGAAATACGAGGTTATGTCTTGGGCAAAGTAGTCGGCGGAGGAGTTATCGGAGTACAAATACAGCATGACACTGTTTGGAGATGCTTGAGGCGAAGCCTGCTTTATACGCATGGACATATTCGGGAACCCATCGGAGCTACAGTTAGCGGTGCCGTTGAAATCCAAGGTCGCCGCGAGGCTACTACTGTCGGAGAGGGCAATTTGCAAACTGCTGTTGCCATAGTTGGTGGCGTTTATGAAATCCGCCAAGTTGCTGTTCACAGATGCAGCCGCGGGAACTGTTGTCCACAAAGTAGTGTTTTGTGTCCAAGAGCCAAGCTGAGTCCCAGTGGGATAAGTTACCTCAAAATTCTGCTTAGAATAATGCGTGTTCCAAAAACTCGTCTGCAAAGCAACAAACAATATAACAATCACAATAGGACCAAAATAACGCGGGTTCTCCACTATCTTCTTGAAAGCTTTATGGGGCTTGTAGAGTACCGCAAGTATGTCAGTAACAAACAATCGCTTAGGCTCCGAATATAGTCAAATTTAAGACCGATTTAATAAGTGTTTGTTACATGCCGCTTTTTAGGCGGCGGTATGTTGTGTAGTCGACGTATTCGGCGAAGGGGTTGTCGGTTTGGTATTTGACGGTTAGTTTTTGTTGTTTGCGTTTCTCGAGCAGTTGGCGGGTTGTTCGCAGCAAGTAGGCGTCGCTTCCTGCGCCTGAGCCGTAGCTGGCAACTAGGATGTGGGCGTCGGGTTTGGCTATGTCAAGCACTGCGGCTAATCCGACAGGAGAGCAACCTGAGTAGGTGTTTCCGAACTTGTTAACCTGCAACGCGCAGCCGTACTGTTCCTCTTTAAAGCCCAGCTCCTTGGCGACTTTCACGGGGAACGCGGGGTTAGGTTGGTGGGGCACGAAGTAGTCCAAGTCGCTGGCTTGGAGGTTTTTTTGCTCCATAAGTTTGGATGCGGCTTTGCGTACGTGTTTGAAGTATGCGGGGTCGCCGGTGAATCTGCCTCCGTGCATGGGGAATGCTTCGCCGTCGCGGCGCCAAAAATCAGGCGTATCTGAAGTGCACGAGTACCAGCCTTCAATTTCGGCGATGACATCGTGCTTGCCAAAGATGAATGCAGCTCCGCCATAACCCACAAACAAATCCAGCTCTCCACCGGGGCATCCTCGCGGCGCAGCTTGGCTGTTGTCGGCGCCTATGACCATGGCGTATTTGACGTTTGAACGCGGGTAATTTACAAGGGCTGCGGCGTCTTTGAACATGCTGGTTGCGGCTTTGCAGGCGAACTCTGTGTCCACAGCGTCCACGCTTTGCAAATCGCCGTCTTCTTCACCAAGCTTTAGCACCTGAGCGACCTTGGAGGCGATAGGTTTTACGGCGTACGGGTTGGACTCTGACCCCACGTAGACCTTGCCTACCTGTGAGCTGTCGATGCCGCAGTGAATCAAAGCGGATTTTCCCGCCTCCACCGCCGCAGTCACAGCGTCTTCATCAACAAACGGCACCGCACGCTCCATACCACCCTCACGAATCCTAAAACGAGACGTGTACACGCCATAACCCACAATGCCGGGAAACTCGTATTCTTTGTTTTTGGCGTTTACGACGTATTCGCGGTGGGGATAGTATTCGTCGGCTAACGTGAAGGCTAAGGAGATGGTGGGGATGACTTCTTTTTTGGTTACGGAGTAGCGTCGGCGAAAACGCGGGACGACTTCGCGTCCTTCTAGGGAGGAGAAGTCTATGGTTTCGCCTTTTTTGATGATTTGGTCGGTGAGTCGGCAGGGGACGCGGATTTTGCCGTTGTGGAAGGCGACTATGCCGTAGACGTAGCTGCCGAGTTTGGTGAATTTGTTAGTGGGTTCGGTGACTAGGGTGCACAGTTCTAGGGTGCCTTTGTCGTAGAAGAGGTCTACGGCGTCCATTTTTTCGTAGCTTTTTCTGCCGCAGTCGCCGCAGTAGTCGCGTACGTCAAAGTATTCTTTGCCGCATATTTGGCATCGGCTGGCTCGGAGTCTATCGCCTAGGTAGGAGACTCTGCGTTCGATGGGTTCGCTGCTCATTGTTGTTTTCTCCCTAAAATGCAAACGTGACCTTTTGTGCCAAAGCCCTCCAGCTCTAGCGAGCATCCGTAACGGAGTTCCGCATCGCTTGGGGCTTGACGTGCACCTGCTTCTCCAAGCAGTTGCTTGCAGATTTCAAAAATCTGGGCGCCGCCAGTTGCTCCCCGCGGGTTACCATCAGCCTTCAAGCCGCCGTTAAGGTTAGTAAAAAGCTTCCTACCCTCAACCTCATAGTACCCCTGATAATCCTCACAGCTACTGTAAATGCTCTTCCAAGCCGTTCCTTCCTTGCAAAAACCCAAATCCTCCAAAGAAACCATCTCCGTCACCGTCGACTGGTCATACAACTGCAGCAAATCAATCTCTTCACGACTAACACCCGACATCTTTAGGGCTTTTTCCATGGCAAGCTTTGTCGCCACAAACCGCGTCAAATCCTCCCTTGTCGGATAATTCAAATAATCAGTTGCGGAAGCTGCGCCCAAAACGTACACGGGCTTGTCAGTTAGTTGTTTGGCTTTTTCTTGGCTGGTCAAAATAAGTGCGGAGGCGCCGTCGGATACAGGAGCAAAATCCAAGAGTCCAAGGGCTCTGCGAGCGGCTTTGCGAGCACCCAAAACTTGGTCTAGGGTGATGTTTCGTTGGTATTGGGCGTAGGGGTTTTTGGTTGCGTGGAAGTGGTTTTTGACGGCGATTTGGGCAAGGGCAGTGTTTAGTGTGTTTAGGTCGTTGCCTTTGATGTTGTATTTTTTGATGTAGGCGCGTAGCATGAGTTCGTGGTTGGCTTCGGGTGTGCAGCCTGCGTAGTAGCTCCAGGGGTCTTCTAGGAGCATGAGGTCGTCGCGGATTTTGTCCCAGCGGTCAGTCATCTTCTCGATGCCACCCACCAGGACAGTGTCATGGATACCCGCGCGTATGGCGTATATAGCCGTCAACAACGCAGCGCTAACCGAGCGCGTGATTTCCATAGGAACATGAAGCTCAGTAAGCTCGGACAGGAAGCCTTCTTCTAATCCGAGTTTGTTAGTAATTGGGAGAAAACAGTCGGACAGGTAGCAAGCTTCAAGTTCACGGCGTTCAACACCGCATTCTCTAGACGCGGCAAGCCAAGCTTCCTCAATTAGCCTCTCTGGCTTTTTGCCATAATGTTCCCCAAAGCTGGTTCTACCAACAGCGACTATAGCTGGACAATTCTGCATAATATCCGCCCTTTATGGACAGCAAATATCCTTTCCAAAAAACACTTTTAAGTGTTTGCCAACATCTAACGCCCAACCACTACGTATCAATTTGGGTTTTCCGCAGTTTCTGCTCCAAATCCTGTATGAGCTCAGTTAGAGCATGGGTTAGCTCCACGGGGTACGGCGTGGCGTTGGCGAGTTTTTTGTGTTTAGCTGGAAGTTTTTGGATGTTTTCCGCCGCAGCTGTGCGTATCTGATCCAAGCTGGGCAGGGCGTAACAGATTTTGCCGTCTTGCATAACCCGCCTAAGCAAGGGCTCGCCGCCCATTTCTTCACTATCTAGAGCGATGTAGTCTTTTTCGTAGCAGCCGTTGGAGTCGCAGAAGCGGTAGACCTGTTTTTTAGCGGGAAGCGTGATTTTGCCTTCGCTAAGCTTCATAATCGGAGAAGCCACGCCGTCTGCGCCTATGGTTTCGGCTAGTTTGTAGATGACATCGATGTAGGGGTAGTCGGCGGAGGTTCCAAGTTTTGTGCCTACGCCAAACGCGTCGATTTGCGCGTTTTCCTCTTGTAGCTTGGTGAGTTTGTATTCGTCCAAGTCGCCACTTGCAAACACTTTCACGTATTCTAAGCCGTTCTCGTCAAGCATGCTGCGGACTTTCTTGCTAATCAAAGCTAAGTCGCCACTGTCTAAACGCACGCCACCAAGCTTATGCCCCGATGCCTCAAGCTCCTTGGCTACGGTTACGGCTTTTTGGGCACCCGCCAAATCATCATACGTATCAATAAGAAGCGTAGATTTGCCTGGGAAGGTTTTGGCAAAAGCGCGAAAAGCATCAATTTCTTTTTCATACGACATGACAAAAGAGTGTGCCATGGTTCCGAAAATGGGGATGCCGTACGCTAAACCCGCAAGCACGTTGGAGGTTCCGCTGGCGCCTGCGAGGTAGCTGCTTCGGGCGACTTTCATGCCTGCGTCTATGCCGTGTTCTCTGCGCAACCCAAACTCGACCACTGTTTTACCGTTTGCAGCTTGCACGATGTGCGCGGCTTTGGTGGCTATCATCGTCTGCAAGTTGACCGTGTTTAACAGGAAAGTTTCGATAAGCTGAGCTTCAATAATTGGAGCGGTGACGCGTATGAGCGGCTCATTAGGAAAAACCACAGTGCCTTCGGGAACCGCCCAAACCTCCCCCGTAAACTTGAAATCGCGCAGGTACTCCAAAAACGCCTCGCCAAAACCTTGCTTTCGCAGGTAAGTCAGATGCTCCTCAGTAAAATGTATGCCCTCCAGATACTGCAGCACCTGCTCCAAACCCGCAAACAAAAAAAAGTTCCGATGCGGCGGCAACCGCCTAACAAACAAATCAAACGTCGCAGGCTCAAACTGGCCATTATCAAAATAACTAGCACACATAGTCAACTCATACAAATCCGTAAACAAAACCATGTGCTCCTCACTTTGAAAAGCCAAATAACCCTTCATACGTAAAACCAGCAACCCAACCACATTTAACAGTTTGCATCAACCCAACCCCCACAGCACCAACCTATCAGCAGCCTATTAGGTTCCAAATTTTAATTCTATGCAGAAACCATAGGGGGAGGGGGTCTACTTTACACTGAAACAGCCAAAAGCCAAAGGCAGAAAAGCGGATATAACCGTGGCGGGATAAGTTTGCGTGGAGATGCGGATGGGTAGGGAGTTGGATGCTTTTTTGGCGTTGTTTAGCAGGGAAACGCGCGAGAACGTTTTGTGCCTGCGTAAACTTGTTTTGGAGGTTTTGCACGGCGCATTTGAGCGGGTGGATTTTAAGGCAAAAATGATTACGTATGGATATAGCAAAAAGGAAGGCGAATGGGTTTTGGCGTTTGTGCCTCACCTAAAGCATGTTAACGTGGGTTTTAGCAGGGGCGCACAACTCTTTGACCCGCAAGGGTTACTGTCTGGTAGGGGCGAGTTAGCGCGGCATCTCAAAATCAAATCAGAAGCGCAAACCCAAGACCCCGCACTACGGCAACTTTTGGAGCAAGCGGCAAAACAAGAGCAAACCTAAAGAAACGTGTGTTTAGGTGAGGTATTTGCGTACGTAGATGCGTGTTTTGATTATGTAAGGCGTTAGAAGGATGGTTAGGATTGTTCCGATGGTTGCTAGTACGATGATGTCTCCAAAGACCCACCCGAAGAACACGGTAGGGGATATGTTAAGGGGTATGTTTCCAAATGCAGCGAGGGCGCCTACTCCAAAGATTCCTGAGACAAGGCTAGCGGCAAAAACTCCAACGATTAGCCATGTGAGCCATGTTTTGCGGTTTTCCAAGGCGGCTTGAGCAAGCAAGAGTCCGATGCTTACAAAGAAGGTTGCAATGAAAACTGTGGTCATCGAGTTCACTAAGGCAACTGCGGAGACCACCACATCTAAAGCTAAAAGCGCTGCTAACCCGTAGGTTAAGGTGGGACGTTTTAGGGTCAGCAGGGGCTTGAGTTTGAGGGAACGGTAAACCATCAAGGGGACTAGTCCTTCGAAAAGGTCAGCCAAAGACCACACAAGCACAAAATCCAAAGAGTAACCAAAATAGAGCCCCATAAACACGCAGCTCAAATAGCCTGCAAAGCAGCCCCAAAGCCCAAACCACAACGCCAAAGGAACATAAACCGCCGCTGCAATGTAAAGACCCGAAACACCAGGAACAGGCGAATTCTCAACAGGCGCAGCAACAACCGCCCAAATAGCCAAAACCGTACAAAGCACAGTTGCAACAACAAAAACCGCAGGCTGCCGCCACGAAACACCCTTACTTGCGTGTCCATCAGTTACCTGCAAAGCACATCACCCCAAAAGCGCAGCAACACCCATTTAAAATTTTTCACACACAAGCAACTGCAAAAAAGAAAACGCAGCTACAATTCAAAGAGGAAAAGAGCAAAGGAGCGGGTTAACTGAGTTTGTTTGTGATTTCTTGGATTTCTTTGGCAAAGTCGGCGGGTTCTTCGGGTTTCATGCCTTTCTTTGCAACGGTTAAAATGGTGAGGTAGCCTTTGTTTCTAAGTGCTTTATCTAAGCTCCTAAATACACTGCCTTTAAACAGACGGTAAGTGCAAAACAGAATCGCTTTTTTCCCGTCAGATTGCGGTAGTTGCTCTAAAAATGCGGAGGTTTCTTTGGCGGGGCGAAAACCCTCCACGGGCGTGCCCAAAACTAGCAAGTCACAATCGGCTACAACCGAAAGGTCACAAGAGTCGATACTGCACGACGGCGCATTTAGGGCTTGGGCGATAGCTTGTGCCATACGTTTAGTGTTACCTGTCCGTGAAAAATACAAAACACAAGGCTTCATAAACGCATATTCAACTGTCTCACCTAATATAATCTTCGCTGGCAGAAAAACAATTATGCGCTGCCAAGTAATGTTGTGTTGGAGTGTTGTTGTTTGCAGTTTAGGGTGGTTCCTAAGAATGGGGATAAGTTGTCTGTTTTGGGGTTTGGGGTTATGCGTTTGCCTCAGAGCAGGTTGGGTACTGTGTATGAAGAAAAAGCGGTAAAGCTGATTCGTTACGCTATCGACAGCGGCATTAATTACTTGGACACAGCAGCTCCGTATCATCGGGGAGAGAGCGAGAGAATTTTAGGAAACGCTTTACGTGATGGCTACCGCGAACGGGTTAAAGTTGCAACCAAGCTGTCTTCTTTTATGGTGAATCGCCCAGAGGATATGCCTAAAATTTTGGAGTCACAGCTAAAGAAACTGCAAACCGACCACATCGACTACTACTTGCTCCATGCCTTGAACGCCAAATCATGGGACAAACTGCAAAAATTTGAGGTGCTGAAATTTTTGGAGAAAGCCAAAAAACAAGGCAAAATAGTCAACACTGGCTTTTCTTTCCACGACTCCACTGCCACCTTCAAAAAAATCATAGACGCCAACGACGACTGGAGCATGTGCCAAATACAATACAACATCATAGACGAGAATTTTCAGGCAGGAAAAGAGGGACTGCAGTATGCGGCGTCAAAGAAGCTGGCGGTTATGATTATGGAGCCTTTGCGGGGCGGGTTTTTGGCAACCAAAGTGCCCAAGGAAGTTGAAAAAATTTATGCACAAACGGGCAAGGGGAGGTCGCCTGCTGAGTGGGGTCTGCGTTGGGTTTGGAATCATCCTGAGGTCACGGTTGTTTTGTCGGGCATGAGCACGCAAGAGCAGGTTGAAGAAAACGTTAGCGCATGTGAGGATGCTTTGCCTAACTCGTTGAGCCCACAAGAACTCACAGCCATAGATAAAGTGGCAAAGTGTTACAAGCGGCTAATGAAGGTACCCTGCACAGGATGTGCTTACTGCATGCCCTGCCCCAACGGCGTAAATATCCCAGGAAACTTTCACGTTTACAACCAGTACAGCATGTTTGGCCAAAAACTCTATTCACGAGGCGTATACGCGGTCCTACTCATGGGCGTAGGAAACCACGCAAAAGAAGACGCATCACTATGCATCAACTGCGGAGCCTGCCTCCAAAAATGCCCCCAACAAATCAACATCTCCCAAGAACTCAAACAAGTACAAAACACCCTCGGCGACCTAACAACAAAAATCATGCTCCCCATCATCAAACACCTCAACCCCCTCAAAACCAAACCCACCAAACCCAAAGAAGAAAACAAAGAAAACAGCAACACCTAAACTCTGCAAAACAAACCGCAAAAACCAAAGGTGGTAGCCCGTGAGAGATTCGAACTCTCGTCAATGGCTCCAAAGGCCACTATGCTTGACCACTACACCAACGGGCTGCGGGCTGGTTTTTGGTGCTAGAAATTTAACGATGCAGGTTTTTCCTAATAAGCATTCTCACTGTAAAAAGGAGGAGTTGTTTGAGGAGAAGGTGAGGGTTGGTTCAGAAGGTTTTTAAGAAATGGTGATATTTGGTATTTGGTATCTGCGAGTTGTGATACTGAATCCACCTATTCAAACCGTAAAGCTTTTATACATCGTCTAATCCTTTGCTTAGAATGCGCGGGCCGTATGTACATTTTTGTAAGCCCCCAGTAGGCGGGTTTTGTAGATTTGTGTCGGTTTTGCGTTTATTGAATGGAAGTGTGAAATGTTGAGCAAGGAAGCACCAAAGGTTCATCAGCGTTTAGCAGATAAATGCCCTGAATGCGGCAGTGAAAATCTTGTTCATGATTATGATACAGGGGAAACCGTGTGCGGAGACTGCGGTTTGGTCCTCTACGAGCAGATGCTAGACAAAGGACCTGAATGGCGTGCTTTTACGCAAGAAGAAAAAGCTTCCAGAAGCCGTGTTGGTGTCCCAACATCTTATAGTGTTCACGACAAAGGCTTATCCACAGCCATTAGCCAAGTTGACCGCGACGCCTTCGGAAGAAAACTCCCCCTCGCCACCAGACTGCAAATGTGGCGTCTTAGAAAATGGCAAATCCGATCCCGAGTCCACTCATCTATTGACCGCAACCTCGCCCAAGCCATGGCAGAACTCGACCGCCTCTCAGACAAAGTCTACATCCCCCCACCCATCAAAGAAAAAGCAGCCGTCATCTACCGCAAAGCCCTCGACAAAGGCTTGGTTCGAGGCAGATCCATCGCCGCCATCGCCGCCGCCGCGCTTTATGCAGCTTGCCGTGGAAGCGGAACCCCCAGAACCCTGCGTGAAATCGCCGAAGCCAGCTTAGTTGATAAAAAAGACGTTGCACGTTGTTACAGGCTGCTACTGCGCGAACTCGAAGTACACATGCCCATTGCTGACCCGCTAACCTACGTATCAAAAATCGCTGAACGCACAGGCATCTCGGGCAAAACCCAGGGCGCAGCCATAACCATCCTACGAGACGCAAGACGCAAACGCGCCGCCGCAGGAAAAGACCCCATGGGCTTAGCCGCCGCAGCACTATACATTGCCTGCCTGCAAAATAACGAAAAGAAGACCCAAAAAGACATTGCAGAAGCCGCAGGCGTTACCGAAGTTACCGTACGCAACCGCTACAAGACCCTAAAGAAACAGCTAAACCTAGAATTGCCTGACTAATTTAGTCGGTAGTTTCTTTTTCGTTTTCTTCTTCTTTTTCAAGTTCCATAAAAACTGGTCCCATGTAGCCGCATTCTTTGCATAGGTACTGCTGGGGCGTTAGCCACAAATCCAAAGCGTGATGCAACTCTAGTTTTGGGCTGGCGCATTTTGGACAGAAAATGTAGGTTGGTTTTTTGTGCTTTATGCGTTTGAAAACGCCGTGCACATCTTTTAGGGACTTCAACTTTGAGCCGCCCTTTTTAGGGTAAGTTATTGGCGTTCGATGTTTTCGGCGGGGTACCCGATTTTGATTAGGTATTGTTTGATGCGGTCGCGGTGGTCACCTTGCAGCATGATTAAGCCGTCTTTGGAGGTTCCTCCACATGCGCAGTACCCTTTGAGTTTATGAGCTATTTCAGATAAATCGGTTGTTTTCTCGTCTATGCCGTCAACGATGGTTGTGGGTCTGCCGAACTTTCGGGTTTCAAGTCTTATACGAATTCGCTGTTGTTCTTTTTCTATCTCGCCACAAACACACAAGTCTTTTGGGAGTCCGCAGGTTGTACAAACTTCAGCCATGACACTCAACAATGCATTGATTCGGCAATATATAAGAGTTTCAAGGGAAAACAGCAAAAACGCGCAGACAAAACCAGCACCAAAAAAGGGTTTAGGAGAAGCAGGGGATGTAGTCGCGGATTCTAAAGGAGGCGCCTAAGGAGTCTACGATGGTTTTGACTTTTTTTAGGTTGACTTCGGGCATTCTTATGGCGGAAACTTCAACGTCGAGTCCTGCGGCTTTGGCTTGTTTGACGAAGTTGGTTACGGCTTGAAAGCCGCCGTTGAAAACAGGTCTGCAGTTCTCGGCGTAGGTTTCTTCGTCGTTTCCGTTTAAGCTGACGCTTACTTTGTCTATGCCCGCCGCTTTGAGCTCACCCGCGACATCGCGGTTAGGATTGAGAACATAGCCGTGTCCGTTAGTGTCTAACCGCAAAGTCAACGTGGGGGCACGTTTTTTTATCCACCGCGCAACCTCAAGCAGCAAATCTAGGCGCTGTGTGGATTCGCCAAAGCCACAGAAAACCACTTCAGTCCAGCGCCGCGCAGTAAGGTTGCCTTCAAGTTCAGATAGGATTTGCTCAAGCGCTGGCTCCGCAGCATGTTTAAGGTTAAAGCCGCCCACGCCTTTTTTGAAGTTTCTAAAGCAGAACCAGCAGTTATTCGAGCATTTGTTGGTGATGTTTAGGTAAAGGCTGTTGTCAAGCCAGTAAACCGCTTTGGGGTTGTCGTCTTTAGCCATACAGTTGCCTTCTGCACCGCATAAATGAGGCACAGCAGCTTTCCATATAGTTTACGGTACAAACAACAAAAACAAGCAAGACTATCTCTTTTTCCTGTTGGCAAAAAACGCGGCTGCGGTAATGGCGGCAAGCAAGGGGAGCAGTATCCAAGGTTGGAGTTCTGGGATGGGGGTGTTGGATAGGATGGCTGCTATGTCGCCGGGGAGGGGTTGATTGTAATGTGAGGTAACGGTGAAGGTTAGGGTCTGCTGGGGGGTGAGGGTTGTGTTTTGGTATTCTATGGGTTGCCAGGTGCTGTTAAGTCCGGTGGTGTAGACGTTGATGTAGGGGAAGGGTTGGTCGAGTTGGATTTGGAAGTGTGCACTGGATTGGCTGCTTGCTGGGGAGAGGTAGGGGCTGATGTTTAAGTCGTAGAGGAATACGTAGCTGCCGTTTATTGTTTGCACGGGGTGTTCATAGTGGATTTCCAGCACAAAATCGTTGCGGGCAGGGTTAGCCAAGCAGGAAATCATTTCCCAATCCCCAATGTCAGTGGGATGCCGCGCCGAAGGGTCAATCTCGTTGTAATTGCGCCACGTCAACTCGGCACCGTCTATTTTGATTTGGATGTTTTGGGTTCCAGGGGGGACGGGATAAATCAAGGGCAAACCGTCCTCGCTGTTTTGGAGGTTGTGGTGCATGGGGTAGAGTCCGTCAACTTTTGCCCAGAGGGCTCCGTCGTGGTTGTAGATTGTGTAGTTGAGGTATTCGTGGGGCATGGCAAGCAGGCTAGATGCGGGGAGGTCTTGGCTGGTTATGGAGTTGCCCCAAGGCGCCATGAGGGGGTGTTGGTCGGTTTCGTTGGAGTTCACGGCGATTTGGTTTGGGTAATCGCTTATGCCGTCTTGGTTGAGGTCAACCCCTGTGAAGCTGCTCCAGTAATTACCCTCAACACCATTATCCCAACGGTTACAAGAACCCAAAAGCAAACTGCCCGACCAGTTGCCCACGAAATTGTTGTGAAACAGCGTGTTATTTGTGGCACCGTTCCAGAAATCAAACAAGCCGTAGTTGCCGAGGAAGTTGTTTTCTGTTAGGGTGCAGTTTGTGGTATCGTCTAGGCGCAGGGCGGTTTGGCTGTTTTGCAAGGTATTGTGGGTTATGAGGCAGTTGGAGGAGTTGACTAAGTGCAGGGCGTTGAAGTTGTTTGTGAGTTCGCAGTTTTCTATGTTGGCGTTAGTGGTGTTGACAAGAAGCAGTCCGTCCCAGTTGGGGGTGGATTTCCAGTTTTGCACGGTTAGGTCGTTGCAGTTTATGGCGGCTACCCAACCTGCATTATGGGTCACGATGAAGCCTGACTTGTTTACTAAGAAATAAACGGGCTTTTCGTTTACGGTGTTTGTCTTATCAATGCTGTGAAGGTGAGTTTCCAGGTTGCTTCCCCATAGCCTAAACCCGCACAGGTTATCACGCAGCACGTTTGCGGTCAAGGTGAGGTTTGTGCTTTGCCAGATGTCTATGCCTAAGCCTTTTTGTTCTATGGTGTTTGCGGTTAGGGTGCAGTTTGCGCTGTTATCCACCGCTATGCCTTGGGTGTAGTTACCCGAGAGCAGGCTGCTGCTGTTTGGAGCGGTGGGGCTTGAGAGATGGTTGTTTGTGAGTTGGACGTTTTGGGACCACAGAATCGAGACGCATCGGGCGCTGTTGGCGTTTAGGGTGTTGTTTTGGCTAAACTCTACGGATATAACCCCCGCATCCGTGTTTTGCAGGACTTGGTTACCCGTTGAGTTTTGCTTAAGTTCGATGCTGCAGTTCCCCAAGCTGTTTTCTTGCACAAGGCACCCGCTGCAATTAATCAGGTTTATGCCACGCAAAAAACGTTCAAAACTTATGTCTCTTAAGGTAACGTTATGCACATTTTCCAAGAGTACGCCACTTTCTGAAGAGTACCCCACCAGCCTATAACCGCGACCATCAAGCACTATATCACTTCTCTCCACCCCAATACCCGTGTAAATATCCCCAGTGAACCTGTACACGCCGTTGACGTATTGAATATGGGCGGTAGGGGGCTCAATTTGCCCATCGCTTCGGATGTAAATCCCAGGAGTGTACTGACCGTAATATGCTTGAACAGTCAAGGGAGAAGAAAATGCAGTCAGCCCTGCAACTACAAAAAACATCATGCAAACAAGAGCAAGGGCAAAGGGTCGTTTCCCAGTCAAAGCAGGTCATTTAACGATGCAACAAACAGGGCTTTATGACTTATGCCAAATCCACCACACAAAAGGGAAGGCAAACAGACTTAAACGCGCAGCCCCACAATTAAGCAGAGTTCTAAGGCAGAGTTGTATAAGAGGGATTTATGCATGAGCAAATCAGAAACAGGTAAGGCAAGTTTTGAGGTGGCAACTTTAGGTGGAGGCTGTTTTTGGTGTTTAGAAGCGGTTTTTAGCATGATTGAGGGTGTAGAAAAAGTGGAGCCGGGTTACGCTGGGGGTTATGTGGCGAATCCAAGTTATGAGCAGGTGTGCTCTGGAAGCACGGGGCACGCAGAAGTTGCACAGGTAACTTTTGACCCTGAAGTTACAAGTTTTAGGGAGATTTTGGAGGTTTTCTTTGCAGCCCACGACCCCACCACGTTAAACAGGCAGGGCGCTGATGTGGGAACCCAGTACCGCTCAGCCATATTCTACTACACACCTAAGCAAAAAGAAATCGCCCAGCAACTCATAGCGGAGCTGGAAAACCAAAAAGTCTACAATCAACCCATAACCACCAAAGTAGAGCCGCTACAGCAGTTTTACCCCGCCGAAAACTACCACAAAGACTATTATCAAACAAACCCCAACGCACCCTACTGCCAAGTTGTCATAAACCCAAAAATAGCCAAACTACGAAAAAAGTACCTATCAAAACTCAAAGCTGCCTACAAAAAATAAGAAGGGCTTTGGAGCCAAAGGGGGATTTTAGAGGTAGTCGTCGAATTGCCAGTAGTGTTCTTCTTCTTGCATGATGATGTCTTCGAAGAGGCGTTTGGTTGTGGTGTCGCCGCGTTTGGTGGCTTCTTGGATGATGGTGCGGTATAGCATGATGGCGTCGTTTTCGGCTTTGCGGTCTAGTTTTATGAAGTCCTCGGAGGTTTCGCCGACTTGAGGAAGCGGGTCAGGGTTGGTTGTAGCTTCTCCGTCAAGCATGTAGATGCGTTCGCTGATTTTTTCGAAGTGGTCCATTTCTGCCATGAAAACTTTTTTGAGCAAATCGCTTACGACTTGGGCTTTGTTGGATTCTTCGATGACTTCTAGAGAGGTGGTTTTGCGTCGGAGGGGAAGGTAGCTTGCTTTTTCGTGTTGGTTGACGTACTGTATGATTGCCATGATTTCTGAGGCTAAGGCTTTGTTAAGTAGGGCAAAGTAGTCGTCAGTGAAGATTTTGAGCCACTCAGAAGCGGGTGCTTCGGGGACGTCTTGGGATTTATCCTGCACGTTTTCGTATTCTTGGAATTTGAACAGGTGTTTTTCTTCTTCGCCGTAGATGCGTTCAAACAGGTCACGGGTTTCCCAATCGCCCAGCTGTTCAGCGGCTTTTATAATTGTGCGGTACAGCACCAAGGCTTCTTCTTCAGCTCTTATGCCAGCTTTAGCAAATTCGCTTAGGCTGTTGCCTACGGTGACTTTGTCGGCTTTGGTTGTGGCGGAGCCGCCAAGATAGTAGATGCGCTCGGTGATGTCGGCGGCGTGTTTCATCTCTGCAATCGCGAAGTCTTTAAGAAATTTACCTACCGCGTCGTAGGTTGTTTTGTCAAGCAAGATGTTTTCGGGGGTGACTTTGCGCATGAGTTTTTCCATTTTTGCATGCTGCAACATGTACTGAACTGAAACTTGAAGTTCCCTAGCAACAGCTTGGTTTAAAAGGTCAAAATATGATGAGGATGCTTTAACTGCCAAAACAAATCACAACTCCAATATAAAATACAATCAAAAAGATATAAAGATTCTTTGCAACCCGCCCTGGGCAGGAAAACCGTCGTGTTACTTTGTCAAGGCAAACAGCGTTTGGAAAAACTTTTATATCTTGTGTAAAATACTACACAGCGATGCAAGATTCTACATCCAAAGGCAGGCACAAAAAATGAAGATAACCACAAGACAAATCGCCATGGTCACCGTATTTGCATCCTTGTACGCTGTTTTAAGAGTAATACCCACTGTCCCCATGATAGGAGTTGAAGGAGCATCATTTTCTGTCGCGGACGTTTTGGCTCCAATTTACGGCATAATCCTTGGGCCATACGTGGGGGGCTTAAGCGTTATTGTGGGCACGTTTATAGGCATGAGCGTAAAGACGCCGTTCTTTTTGGGGCTAGATTTTCTGCCCGCACTGGTGAATACGGTTGCGTTGGGTTTTTTGGTTAGACGCAAATGGTGGCCAGTTGTGCTGCTAAACGTGGCTTTGTTTTTGGGTTTTGTTCTTAACCCGTTAACGCTAAATTTCGTGGAAATCCCAACTGGCAGCGCGTCGATAGCGGTTCCGTTCATGTGGATGCACATAGTTGCCTTCATAGTGCTGCTCTCGCCGCTGGGACGAAACGCAGGCAAATGGATCCAATCCCAAAAACCACAAAAAGCCATCGCAGGCTTTGCAGTTTTAGCCTTCATCGGAACCATGATGCAACACCTCATGGGCAACATACTCTACGAAAACATATTCGTCTACGTCTCAAAATTCCTAACCCCCGAATCCATCATGGTACGCTGGAACGCAGTCTTCTTCCTCTACCCCATAGAAAGAACCATACTAGTAATCTTTGCAACCATCATAGGCGTCGTACTAATCAGAGTCCTACAAAAATCCTTCCACAACATCCTAAACCTACCCCCACCAGAAAACCAACAAAAATAACCCAGCAACCACCGCTTTTTCTTTTTCAGTTAATGCCACGGGTTTAGGGGCAGGCATCGAAGAGGTTGGCGTCTTGCACGTAGGATTTGCCTGTTTTTAGGGCGATTTCTGCTTTGGCTATTTCGCTGCCCAAGTAGGCGGCGTGGTCTAAACGGCTCAACAGCCCCAGTTCTGCGATTTTGCTGTAGAGGTTCGGGGCGGTTTTTGCTTTTACTACGTGTGTGGGCGTGGTGGTTTGGGAGTTGGGAAAATGCAGGGCGATTAGGGTTTTTGCGTTGCGGTCTACGGCGATTTTGAAGATGCCTTTGGGGTCTTCTACCAAAGCGGGCATAGAATCGGCGGTGGTTGTATGCGCGGTTTTTTCTATGGCGGGGTTGTAGGGTTCTTCGCGGCTGCGTTTTTCTTTAAGCAAAAGCAGGTCCAGACCTAGGTCTTTGGGTACGGAGCCGCGGCGTTTAGATAGAAACATCATCTGCGCAGCAACAGCTTCTTCATGCACAGTTCCCTTGGCTTTAACGCTCTTCTCAGTTGCCAGGAGCATGCTCGCGTCCACCTCGGCAGACAAACGCGCAAGCAAAGCATTCACGCCAACAGAATCCGCATCAAACAACTCCGTCACGTTTGAAACACCCACAAACAACGGAACCTCAGGATTCCTGCGCGCGAACTCTTCGTACGCCACAAACGACTCCAAAACGTTAGATGGCTCCAAAATCAAATCCGCCAAAATCCGCTTCACGCCAAGTTTTTGGGCTTTGGCTATGATTTCTTCAAGAAAAACGACGCGTTCATGTGCTGTTTTGGGGAAGATGCCTTCGCGTTGGTTGGTTGGTATGGCGACTACGGCGACGTTTTTGGCGAAAGGCGCAATTTGCTCGACGTTGCCCGCATCCAAACTCAGAATCAACTGGGCACCTGCGTCTACGGAGGCTTTAATCTCGTTTGGGTCAAGCGAGTCGATGCTCACGGGAACATCCACAGCACGTTTGATGGCTTGGACGGCGCGTTTGGCATCTTCGGGTCGGCTGCCTCCTGAAACCATACCCACATCAACCACATGTGCCCCCGCAGAAACAAACTGCACCGCTAAACGCTCCAGTTCCTCATCAGGCATCAGGGCAGCATCCACGATTTCAGCCAAGACCCGCATCGGAAAGCTCTTCCCAACCGCCAAAGCTCCAATTGAAAAGTTTGCGGGTTCTTTTAGGAGGCGGTCGTGGTCGGCTTCAATTTGGGCTAGTTCTTGCAGGGCTTTTTTCTGAAGCCGGCTTCTGAGAAGGTCGCATGCAGGAGTAACAGGCGAGAGTTCTATGTTTTCGGTGAGGGCGTCTAAAACTGTGGGCAAATCCGCCGCGTAGCGTGGACCTTTGAAGGCGGGGGTGCCTGTGGCTTGGGTGATAACAGTGGCGTCTCCGCGAATCAAACCTGGAACCAAGATGACGTCGTACTCTTGGGTTTTTTGGGTTTTGAGTTCTTTGACGATGCCTTCAGGAGTTAGCAGGGCAGCTACGGGCAGTTTTAGGGCAATAACTGTGGTTTGCAGGGAACTTTCTTTGACGTATTGTTTGACGGTTTCTTCTGCGAGTAAGCCTGTTACTAAGAGTACCTTCAACGTTTGAGCCTCAACTTGGTTGGTTAGTGTTGTATGAGCTTGATGGTGGCGCCTTTATTGTTTGCTTTGGCTACAAAAGCCTCGCCACCTGTGCCGCTTTGCAGAAAAGCTTTCATTTTGGAGAGGACGGTTTTGGCGTCTTGTTTTTGGACTACGCCGTAAACTGCTGGTCCCCACGAGCTTTGCCCTGCGCCGTGGGCGCCGATTTTTTGTAGGAACTCGACGCTGTCGGCTACGGTTGTGTGGGAGTAGGTTCCGCCTTGGACAGGGGTGAAGAAGCTTCCGATGGTTGCTTGGACTTGGGTTAGGGCTTCTCCGAAGGTTTCGATGTTGGTTTCGGCTATGGCGGGGAGAAGTTTGAGCATAATTAAGCGGCACATTTTTCCTACGAGTTCGGGGGGCATTTTGGGCAGTTCTTTGAAGGCTTGCACTTCTTTTTTGTCCGACAAACCCGAGTTCACGTTGGGAACAGCAACGACAAAGCGCCAATCCGTGGGGAAGGGCTGGCGGAAAATCAACGGCGGAAACTTGCCCGGAACACACACCCCGTCCTTAAGCAGCTTGCCCCCGTCAACCACAAAACCGCCCTTATCAAAAATAGCAGTGCCAACGCCGGTTCTTCGCACTCTACCCATAGTCAAAGCGAGTTGCTGGGTTGAAACATCCACCTTGTAGAGCCGAGCAAGAGCAGTAGCCACCGCCAACGACATTTGGGTTCCTGAGCCAAAACCCGCATGCGAAGAAATAGCCTCCGCAACGTGAATGTGAGCACCCGATTTTATGGAGTAAGCATCCAAAAACCGCTTCGCCAACTGGGTTACTAACACGGTTTCTTGTCCTGTGACTTTGAGTTTGGATGCTTTTTGGGCTTCCAAGACTACGTTGGGACGGTTTATGCCTATGCCCAAGCCGCCAAACATGCGTCCCATATCGCCGTTAAGGTCAATGAGTCCCAGATGTAGCCGCGCAGGAGTTTTCACGTAAACCTTCACGGATTTGACCTCCAAGAACTGATTTTGCCGTTAATGTCTTCGAGGATTTGAGAGTACACAGAGTCAGGAGCAACCTTGGCTACGACCTCGCCGCACTCGTTAACGGTCTGCAGCAGCGCAGCTAACTCTTGCTGTTTTGTGGGGTCTTGGATGTAGGCTTGTATGCGAGTTGCGTGAATTATGGCTTCTAAGGTGGCTCCAAACGCGCGGCAATACGCCAGCGGTAAGGCAAGGGGGGCATCTATGTGCTTTACGGTGCAAAACACGGTTACGCGCTGCTCATCCAAAGCACAAATGCTACAGACGCAAACTTCCAAGCAGGCATCCGCGGCGCACAAAACAGGAGCCGCCACCGTTTGGGCTTTGGCAAACCAACTGGGCGGTAGTTTGCCGTTTGGGTTTGTGTCTTTGAAGGTAGTTTGGTAGAACAAGTTGATGTCAGAGGTTAGGTTGATTACGGCGCAGCGGATGTCTTGAAGGTTCTGGTAAGTTGAGGAGGAAACAAAAATTTGCAAACGTAACGTCTGCTCATCTTCTAAGGTGACGCCCATAGGAGCCGCGTTTGGGGTACCCTCCAAGTCACAGGTGGACACAATGGTCTCCACTATAGCGCCAGCAGAAAAACCCAAATCAGCCAAATCCACCAACCAATTCACCCCGCACAGAAAGTAAACCCGCTGTCCAATTTATTTTTTTCAACCGAATGTAACTTTTCACAACCGATAATAAAGTTTTTCTTAAACAAAAAAACTTCCGCAAACAAGCAACCCAAACTAAGAAAGACAAAAGAAAGAAAAAGAGGCAGAACCAGAGGGGTTATTTGCCTTTTAGTTTCTTGTAGGTGTGGAGAAAGACTTTTTCGTTTTCGGGGACGGGTTCTTTGAATTTGACTAAGACTTCGCCTGAAGATAGGGGTGCTTTGATTTCGCCTTTGATGCCTGAGGCGGCGACGACGGTTTTTCCTACGAATCTGCGGGCAGCTTCTGAGGCAGCGAAAAGACCGTGTACGGCGTATTCGTCGGGGGCGCTTTTTTGTTTTACAGTTCCTTGTTTGGTCTTTTTTGAGAAGAATTCGGGTTTGTTGTTGGTTTGGGTGATTCTTCCGCCGCCGATTATGCGGAATTCGCGGGTTTGCAGTCCAGGGTTCATTAAGAGGATGTGGTCGCCTCTTTCTGCTACGACTTGCTGTCTAAGTTCAATGTAGACTAGGCATTTTTCTAAGGTTTTCACGGATTTTTTCACGACGAATTTGCCATCTTCCATAACTCCGGGCATGACGTTTCCAAGCATTTCGTAGGAGCCTACGAATACGTCTACGTCGCTGTAGGGCGTCAATGAGCGTTTGTAGTATTTGTCTACTTCTAACTCGGTTATCACGCTACAGGTGGAGGTGATGGAGCCAGGAGAGACAGCTACGTAGCCTCTGTGGGCGTCATCAGGCTTTATGTCTTTAACCGCAATGCCCACCCTCTCACCAGCGGCAGCTTCCTTTTTGTCTTCGCCAAAGGAACGTATCGAACGCACCTGACCCTTCTTGTCAATGGGCTTGATTTCAACGGCGTCTTTGAGTTTCACTTTCCCACGATGAATCGTCCCCGTCAAAACAGTACCTGCACCCGCTATAGTAAACGCATGGTCAATAGGCATCTTAAAAGGTCCAGTCCATTGCCGAATAGGCGGGTTAAGGGAGTTTTGCAGGGTACTTTTGAGGTCATCAATTCCTTTGCCCGTTAACCCTGAAACCTCCACAATCTTTGCGTTCTCGTAGGGGGTTCCTTTGAGCAGAAGCGTGATTTTGTTTTTGACTTCTTCGACGCGTTTGGGAGAGGCTAGGTCGACTTTGTTCAGGGCAACTACGAGGTCTTTGATGCCAAGGTTTTTGATTATGGAAAAGTGTTCTGCGCTTTGAACTTGAAGACCCAAATCGGCTGCTACAATTAGCACGGCAGCATCAATAATGTTCGCACCCGCCACCACGTGTCTAACCAAGCTAAAGTGCCCAGGCAAATCCACCAAGGTAACAAGGTATTGACCCAAATTGAAAGCTGAAAAGCCCATATCCAAAGTCATACCGCGTCTAACGGAGTCGGGTGCCTTGTCCAGAGCAGCGGTTGAAGGTTTCTCGGTTAACTGTCTAGCAAGCATGGTTTTTCCGTGGTCAACATGCCCAAACAAGCCAACGTGAACGGGAATCAGGTCTTTGCCGTGTTCCATCGTGTAGCTTTTTGCAACCGCGTTAGCTTCACGGTGAAACAGCTCAACTGCGTCCACGGGCTTTAACCCATCTGCCAAAGCTTTCTTCACAACTTCTTTGCGTATTCGCGAAAGAGAAATGCCCAAATCAGGGTTCTTGTAGCGCGTCATGACCTCCATCATGGACTTGCGGGTTTCCCGCTCAATTCCTCGCGCTCTCAGGGATTTTTCGTTTTCCACGACTTTTTTGGGTTTAGACCGTTTGGGGCTCTCCAACCGCTTAAGAACTGCTGCGACGATGAGGTCGGCAATTTCGTCAATGTTTTGTTTGGCGGGGTTAACAACTGCGAGGGGTGTGTCCCATTTGTAGTCGCCTTTGGGGGGGTCAAATTTTTGGTTGATTTCTTCGATGAGCTCTGCGGGGATGGGGGTGCCGCGTTTTTGGTTCCATTCGATGGCTTGCTCGGCGGGTGTATCTACGAGGATGATGTCGTAGTCGGCGTCTGCGCGTTTGGCGATGTGGCGTATGTCGCTTCGCATGGACTTGTAATAGTTCAAGTCATCACTGATAACCAAGAAACCATGCTCCAACCCAGTTGCAAGAGCCTTCTCATACAAAGTCTTCACCGACATTTCCCTTTCAGGCTTAAACCCCAAAGAGGAATGCGAAACCATACGACGAAAATCATCCGAACTAATCACCATAGCCGACACCCCATGCTTATCCTCAAGCACAGAGGCAACTTTACGGCTGATAGTAGTTTTTCCCGAAGAAGGCAACCCACACATTATAAGCAGGTAAGGATAATTCTGCGACACCATTTTTCCTCTATTGTCCATCTGGTCTTTCGGTTTATAATTGTGTCTGTGAAAATCAGGCACAAGATACAAAGCAATAAAAGAACAACCTGAGCATTTAAGCCTAAAGACGTGGACTAATCACCTGTTGGGGTATTGTTTGTGTTGCCGTTTGACAAGTTGGAGGATACTGTTCCTAAGAGCATACTTGACCGAGGCTTAACTATACTGGGCACAGAACAGCGACCAATAAAGCTGCTTTTTGAGCAGCGAAGAGTGCCTCAGGAAGGCTGGAAGGATAGCCAAATTGAAACCCTGCTAAACCTGCTCGCTACAATGGATTCAGATAAAGACAGCAAAGCAGCATTTGTAGGCGAAAGAGAAGGCAGAGTCGCATCCCCCGCAGTTTCCAAGTTATCAGGCGGATTTCATCACGGCGTAGGAAGGTCAGGCAACTTAACTAAAGCCCAGCCCAAAGCCGCAGGCGGGTCACTCATGTATTTTTTCGCCAACAAACTGGCTACTGATGCCATCAAACGGTTTGGAGTCCCAAACATCAAACGAGCAGAGGTTTTTCCGATGGCAACAGGAATGACCCTGGCGCTTATTTTGTGTGCAGCAAGAAACCAAACCAAAGGCAAAGAGGTTGTTTATCCGCAGCTTGACCACAAAACGCCGTTGAAGGCAATTGCGCTTGCGGGGCTGCAACCAAAAACTGTGAAAGGAGAAATCCAAGGCGACGCCGTAAACGTCTCTGCTCAAGAGGTAGAGAAAGCAGTTGATGAGAACACGGCAGCGATACTGTCTACGACCACGTTTTTTTCGCCTCGAGAACCAGACAGAATCAAAGAGATTGCAAGAATTGCACAGGAAAAGCAAGTCCCCCATATCATAAATAACTCGTTTGGGGTACAGAGCCGCGAAATCATGAAACTCATAAGAGGCGCGGTGGATGCGGGGCGCGTGGATGCTATAATTCAAAGCACGGACAAGAATTTTCTTACCCCCGTGGGAGGGGCAATAGTTGCTTCGCCCAATGAAGAGTTTTTAGAGGAAGTGTCGGGGGCGTATGCGGGAAGGGCGACGGCTGCGCCTATTGTGCAGTTTTTAGCTGCGATGCTGTCTGTGGGGTTGGATGGCTACGAGGCGCTTAGAACCCAGCAGGAAAAGAACAGAAAACTCCTTGAAGCTGCCCTAAAAGAGGTTGCACAGAAACATTCACAGCGAATACTTGACGTTTACAACCCCATATCAGTCGCCATGACGCTGCAGGGAAGAGATGCCAAAAAAATAGGCAAAGCACTCTACACGGCAAGAGTCTACGGCGCAAGAGCTTTAGAACCCACAGATTTTGGAGTAAGCTGCCCCAAATACACCACGCCCTACATCAACTTCGACGCCAGCATAGGAACCCAACAAAACGACATCACCAAAGCCGCAGAAAGACTAAACACAGTTCTAAAAACCGTAACGTAGTGGCGGCGCCCAAGGGGAATTGAACCCCGAATCCTTCTCGGACTCACCGGATTTGAAGTCCGGTGCCAGGACCACCTAGCTGTAGGGCGCCCCGCATTGCTGACTTTTCGTATTGAAAGAAGGATATATAACTTGTCTCATCAAACGTTGCCTCGTAACGGCAATTTTGCGTTCACACAACAACAAAGCATGTTTTGCCCTAAAACCTCGGGGGCTCAACTAAGCTTTACACAACCCAGCCGCAGCTTATTCAAAAACAAGGGGCGTTTAGCGGACAGTTACCACAAGCAAAAAGGGAAAAAAAGGAGAGCAAGTGCTAAGAGACGGTGTCTAACCATCAGCCCAAGACGATTTTGTTTACTTGGTGGCCGTTTTGTTTTCGGGTTTGGCTGCTGGTGCCGTGGGTGTGGGGTTGCGTTTTAGCATTCTTTCTAGGGTTGGTCGCAGCTTTTCGGTTTCGGCTAGGATTTTTTCTTTGCCCAGCGCTTTTAGGTCTGCGTTTGTTTCGGTGATGACTTCGGCGTAGCGTATTCCTTCTGCGGCTGAGACGTATTCTACTCGGAACCGCTCGGGACTCATGCCCAGTTTGATGAGCATGTTTTTGAGGGCGTCGGTGCGGTCTTTCATTTTGTAGTTGCCGCTGATGTAGTGGCAGTCGTAGGGCAAGTGGCAGGCACCAACTAGCACCATGCCCGCGCCTAGCCTGAGCGCTTCTAAGATGAATTCTTTACCGACCCGTCCAGAGCACATAACACGAACAACCCTAACGTTCGCAGGGTACTCACACCTACTAATGCCTGCTAGGTCTGCACCCGCGTAACTGCACCAGTTGCAAAGGAAAGCCATGATTTTTTCTTCAGGTTTTTCTTCAAGCGCCGCTCGAACTTGAGCTAGGATCTGCGCGTCAGTAAAGTGCATCTGGGTTATGGCGTGCTGGGGGCATTCGGCTACGCAGGTTCCGCATCCATGGCAGCTGGCGGTGATGATTTGGGCGGGGGTTTTACCTTTTTCTACTTTTATGGCGCCATAGGGGCATTTGTCAACGCAGATGCCGCATTTTTTGCATTTGGATTCGTCGACAACAGAGATGATGGGTTCGATTTTCCATGTTTTTTTGGAGAGAACGGTTGCTGCTCGGGCTGCTGCTCCGCTTCCCTGCGAAACGCTTGAGGGAATATCTTTTAAGCCTTGGCAGGCACCCGCGTAAAAGACCCCGTCAGTGGGTGCGTCCATGGGTTTGAGTTTGGGGTGGCTCTCCATGAAGAAACCGTCTGCGCCTCTGGACAGGTTGATTATGCGTGCGATGTCGGCTGAGCCTTCTTTGGGGATGGCTGCGGTTGCTAAGACCACCATGTCAGCGTCCACTTCGATGGGGACACCAAGGTTAGCGTCTTCAGAGTGAATGACCATGCTGTGGGTTTTTGGGTCTTCATCGATTCGGCTGACTCGTCCCCGGATAAAGTTTACTCCGCGTTCTCTTGCGCGGTCATAAAATTCTTCGTAGCCTTTGCTTGGGCTTCGTATGTCCATGTAGAAAACGTAGACTTCTATGTCTTCCTTGTATTTTTCTTTGAGCTGTACAACGTGCTTGAGCGTGTACATGCAACAGAAGTTACTGCAGTAGGGATACTTGTTTTTGTCTCGGCTGCCAACGCACTGGATGAAAGCGATTTTACGGGGTTTTTTCCCGTCGGATTGCCTGATGACTTTGCCGCCGGTAGGTCCCGCAGCAAGAATAAGTCGTTCAAACTCCATAGAGGTGATGACGTTGGGGTATTTACCGTAGCCTAAAAGTGGCATATCGTAGGGTTCATAAACGTCAAAGCCTGTGGAGACAATAATTGTGCCTACTTCAATTTCGACTTCTTCGTCTTTTTGGGTAAAATCTATGGCTTGTCTTGGACCGCAAGCATCTACACATTTGAAGCATTCAATGCAGTAGTCTTTGTCGATTGCGTAGATTAGGGGCACTGCTTGGTCAAGGGGAACAGAAATGGCTCGGCGGGTGCCAAGGTTTAGGTCCCACTTGTTGGGGTACTCGACGGGGCAGACGTCTTTGCATTGCCCGCATCCCGTGCAGCGGTCATCAAGAATATAGCGTGCTCTCTTGCGGATTTTGACTTTAAAGTTACCTATGTAGCCGTCAACTTTGACTAGGTCTGAGTAAGCGAAAATTGTGATGTTTGGGTGTCTGACACAGTCCACCATTTTTGGACCTTCGATGCAGATGCTGCAGTCCAAAGTGGGGAAAGTTTTGTCTAATGCTGCCATGTGTCCGCCGATGCTTTGGGTGTTCTCAAGCAGGTAGACTTTGAAATCCATTTCTGCAAGGTCTAAGGCGGCGTTCATTCCTGCGATTCCACCGCCGATAACAAGTGCTTTTTTGGTTATGGGAACCTCTATGGTGTCAAGGGGCATCAAGAATCGGGCTTTTGCAACTGCCATGCGAACCGTGTCTTTTGCCCGCTCTGTAGCTTCCTGAGGCGCGTTTTGGTGGCACCATGAAGCGAATTCGCGGATGTTAGCCATCTCATAATAGAACGGGTTCAAGCCTGCTTCGCTAACAGTGCGCCTAAAAGTGGGTTCATGCATTCTGGGGCTGCAGGCAGCGATGACAACGCGGTTGAGTTTTTGGTCTTTGATTGCTTTTCGAATTTCTTCTTGCCCGGGGTCAGCGCAAGTGTAACGGTTCTCTTTCACAAAGACTACGTCAGGTATAGTTTTGGCGTAGTCAACTACTTGTTTGATGTCTACGGTTCCAGCGATGTTCAAACCGCAGTGGCAAACAAAAACGCCAATCCGCAAAGGTTCGGGTTGCTTAGCGGTTTCGTTTGTTTCCAATGTTTGTGGATTACTCATTCTAACGCGTCCTTAACAACAATTTTCCATTAGACCAGGTCTTTGGGCAGGCGGACAACAGCTTCACCCATCAACTTTTTTAATCTCACATATCAGCTTTTTTAATAAAGATATAAACGTTACTTGGAGCAGCCAATAATTCTCACGAAAAACAACCAATTACCTAATCACGTTTAAAGCCACACGCGCCAGCAAAAAAAGCAAAGTCTACAAATACTACCGCCGCAACAGCAGGACTAACAAACAAAAACAAATCAAAAAAAATAAACAAAAAGGAAAAGGGTGGCTATTTTGTTGGTTTTGTGTCGGTAGCTGCTTTGGCTGCTGGGACTGAAGTTGTTGTCGTGGTGTTGGCTGCTGGTTTTGGCATTGCTGCTCGGGCTGCTGCTTTGCGTTTTAGCATATTGTCTAAGAGTGGGAAGAGTTTTTTGTTTTCTTCTTTTATCTTGTCTTTGCCGATTGTCTGTAGCTGTGCGGTCATGTCTTTGACTATGCTGACGAATTTTTCTCCTTCAGCAGAGGACACGTAATCAACCCGTAGTCGTTCTGGGCTCAGCCCAAGTTTTTGCAGCATGTTAGATAAGGCGTCCATGCGTGCTTTCATCTTTACGTTTCCAGAGATGTAGTGGCAGTCGCTTGGAAGATGGCAGGCGGTTATCAGTACTCCTGCAGCTCCTTGCCTAAATGCGTCAATTACGAAGTCTCGGTCTACGCGTCCAGTGCACATTACCCGTATCGCTCTTGTCGTCGTCGGGTATTCAAGCCGGCTCGTCCCCGCTCGGTCCGCGCCGGCATAGCCTCACCAGTTACACATAAACGTTAATATTTTGTCTTCGGGGTTCTCCTCCAGAGCGGCGTGTATTTGTGAGGTTAATTGTTCGTCGGTGAAGTGTAGCTGCGTGAGGGCGTCTTGTGGGCATTCGGCTACGCAGGTTCCGCATCCGTGGCATTGGGCGGCGTTGATTTGGGCGGGTTGTCCAGGTGTGATGGTGATGGCTCCGAACGGGCAGCTTTTGGCGCATATGCCACAGGTTGAGGTTACGTTTTTGCATCTGTCGGGGTCGACTATGGAGACGATGGGTTCTATCTTCCAGCTTGGCTGTGAGAGTATGGTGGCGGCTCGGGCTGCTGCTCCGCTTCCTTGCGAGACGCTGTAGGGGATGTCTTTGGGTCCTTGGCACGCACCTGCTAAGAGCACTCCGTCCATGGGGGTGTCCATGGGTTTGAGTTTGGGGTGGCTCTCCATGAAAAAGCCGTCTGATCCGCGGGTTATGTGCAAGATGTTGCCTAGTTCTTCGGCTCCTTTGCTGGGTATGGCGGCGGTGCTTAGCACAACCATTTCCGCTTCAACTTCAAGGGGCTGCCCCAAAGTTGAGTCTTCTGCGCGTATGAACAGGTTCTTGGTTTTTGGGTCTTCCACGATCTGCGAGGGCTTACCGCGTATGAAGTTGATGCCCTTTTCGCGTGCTCGTCTGTAGAATTCTTCGTAGCCTTTGGCGGGAGTGCGCATGTCCATGTAGAAAATGTAGACTTCTACGTCGTCATGATAGTGCTCTTTGAGAAGTATAGCTTCTTTAAGACCGTACATGCAGCAGAAACCAGAGCAGTACTCGTACTTGTTTACGTCTCTTGAGCCGACACATTGGATTATAGCAACGGTTTTAGGCACTTTCCCATCAGAGGTGCGTATTACATGTCCTGTTGTTGGGCCACCTGAGGTGATGAGTCGTTCGAATTCCATGGCGGTTAGTACGTTGTCGTATTTGCCGTAGCCGTATCGGGGGTCGTCAGTTGGCATGTAAATGTCGCAGCCAGTTGTAACGATGATTGCTCCAACTTCTAGCTCCATTTCTTTTGGTTGTTGCTCGAAGTTGATGGCTCGGCGTGTTCCGCAGGCGTCTACGCATTTGAAGCACTCGATGCAGTAGTCCCGGTTAACTGAGTACACTAAGGGCACTGCTTGGTCAAACGGAATCGAGATGGCTTTTCGTACACCCAAGTTCATGTCGAACTCGTTGGGGTACTCAATTGGGCAGACGTCTTTGCATTCTCCACAGCCTGTGCATCTGTCGGCTATAACGTAGTTTGGGTTTTTGCGAACTTTGACTTTAAAGTTGCCTATGTAACCGTCGACGTTTAGTATGTCCGCGTTTGCTATCACTTGGACCTTAGGATGGCGCATTACCTCCACCATCCTAGGCCCTTCAATTCAAATGCTGCAGTCCAGAGTTGGGAAAGTCTTGTCGAGCTGTGCCATGTGGCCGCCTATGCTTTCTTGTTTCTCGACAAGGTAAACGTTGAATCCCATATTTGCTAAGTCTAAGGTGGCGTTGATGCCAGCGATGCCTCCGCCTATGACCAAGGCGTTTTTGTTTACGGGAACCTCCATGGTTTCAAGAGGCTTAAGCAGCCGTGCTTTAGCAACAGCCATCCGTACAGTGTCTTCTGCTTTTGCGGTGGCTTCTTTTGGGTTGTTGGGATGGCACCATGAAGAGAACTCGCGTATGTTCGCCATTTCAAAGAAGTACGGGTTTAAGCCTGCGTCGCTTACGGTTTTGCGGAAGGTCGGCTCGTGCATTCGGGGGCTGCAGGCGGCGACGACGACGCGGTTTAGTTTTTGGTCTTTGATTGCTTTTCGGATTTCTTCTTGTCCGGGGTCAGAGCAGGTGTAGCGGTTTTCTTTCACGAAGACAACGTCAGGTATTGTTTTGGCGTAGTCAACTACCTTTTTAACGTCTACCGTTCCGGCGATGTTGGAGCCGCAATGGCAGACGAAGACTCCCACGCGCAGAGGTTCTTCCTGCGGGGGGGCTTCGGCAGGTTTTTGTGTTTGTGGATTGCTCATTTTACAATCTCCTTGATTACCATTATTTTTTCTAGGGGACTCATCTTATCGTATAACCTCATCAGTTACGAATCGTTTGCTGACTAGGTTCTTTGCGTGCATGGAACATTTTGCCTTCAGCTCTTTTGCGGCGTCCATGGGGGAAGTTACACGCTCCAGCGCCTTGTTCCAAGTCCCAGAGCGAATTGGAGTGTGAAGCACCTTAGTGCGTTTAAGACTCAACGCCTCATCCTCGGGGCATACGACCTTGCAGGCGCCACAGTAGGTGCAGAACAGCTCGTTTGCCTGAACTTTTCCGTCTTTTAGTTCAAGAGCGCCGGGTATGGGGCAAACATCCAAGCAGTCGTGGCAGCCCTCGGGGCATTTGGATTGGTCAATGCAGATTTTGCCTTCAAATGTCTTGCGCACCTTAAGAAGACCAGGGGCACATTTGTATTCGCATACTCTGCAGGTTGGGCAGTACTCTTTTTTGATGTCTATTTGGGTTTTGACGTGGCGCCTTTGGCTGGGCAAGAGGGTGTCGAGGTTTTCTACGGGTTTTCCGTCGTAAGTGTTAGTGACTGTGATTAAGTCTAAAGGACAAGCGTCTTCGCAGCTGACGCATTCTGTGGGCGCGCACTTTGTTGTGTCCACTTTTATATCGCGGATTAACTCGGGGAAGCTTTCTTTGCTCAACACGTTGACGTTGGGTTCGCCGTTGATGGTTACTTTGATTGCGCCGTAAGGACAGATGACGTCGCAGATGCCACAGAATATGCATTTTTTCAAGTCAACGTCGACTTTGGCTTTCTGAGCTTTTTCTCCGTCAACCTTGGGTTGTTTGGTTACGGTTATGGCTTCTTTGGGACAGGCTAAACTGCAGATTTCACAGCCTACACAACGCGCTTTGTCAAGAGTTAACTTGTAATTCTTAACATGCAAAATCCATTCTAACGTTAAGGCTTCTGCCGTGTCTTTCTTTTGAGTTTGTAACGGCATATTTATCATTCACCAGCACACAGACATGAGATGCGCCGAGCTATATTCAACGCCCCATAATGTCTACTTGAATTTTGAGTGAGGTTTTTGTGATATAAAGATTGCTTGCGGATAAAGCGGAATCATACATAAACAGCATGGAAAACAGTTTTACATCAACTAGTAAAAAATAGTCATTCCTGATTTAAAACAGTTGTTACAACATAACACCGAAGTGTATCATCATCCCTAACGCGTACAACGTGCAACCCCACAGCCCCAAGCAAACCCAAAAAATCAGGCAACACAGTAACCCGCTTCAAACCCGTAACCACCACAAAACCCCCCAAAAAAGCAACCCGAACAAACTCGCGCAGCGCCACCAACGGCTCAGGCACATTTTGAAGAACCGTAAAAGCAAAAACTCCACCAAACACCCCCGCCCTAAAAGGCAAATAATCAGCATCCGCCAAAACAACACCAACATTCCCGCAGGCTTTGGCGCGTTTTTTTGCCTGAAGCAGCAACTCGCGCGAAACATCCACACCCACAACATCTTTAGCCTTGCCAGCTATGTGCTCAAAGAATAATCCTGTGCCGCAGCCCACATCCAAAACGGCGCTGTCAGGTTCCAAGTTAAGGTTGTCAAGGGCAGCTTGGTACTTGTCTGTTTGCTCTTGGCGGTAGCGTTGGTCATACATCTGCGCCGTCAAATCATAACGCTGCATTACAGTGCGTTTTTGCTTCCACGAATCCACAGTCTACACGCCTGCCTTCAAAATTCTTATGTACACTAGCGACTTCTAAAACAGTTTGGTTGAAAAACTTGTCGGAGCCCAAAAAAGCAAAGGTTCTAAAAAGCCCCCCGTTAGCGGAAGCGGCAGAAGCCATAGAGGAAGCATTGTCGCGAAGGCGCACCCTAATTGTTGCGGGAAGATGCAGCGTGCAGTATGATGGACGGGCGCGGTCTACTTTGGAGTTAGGCGAACGTCTGCTAATTATCAAGGAGGATGGCGCGTTGCTGGTTCATCGCCCCGTCGGGTACGAGCCTGTTAACTGGCAGCCCTCGGGAGGAGTTTTTCACGTGCAAATCAAAGACGAAACCGTGGAAGTGCAGGGAATTAGAAGAAAACCCCGCGAAAGCGTCAAAGTCACGTTTGAAGAAATCTTTATGGTCTCTGCATTAAAACTGCAGGATTCAGGAGAGTTTTTGCTGCACGCCACCGAACAAGACATGCACCGCGCCATACTACTCAAACCCGACCTTTTCGAAGAAGGCTTCAAACCCATAAGCTGGGAAAAGAAAGTCGAACCAGGATTTGTGGATATTTACGGCGAAGACCAAAACGGCAAACTCGTAATCATCGAAGTCAAACGCAAAACCGCAACCAAAGAAGCTGCCATACAACTCTGCAAATACATACAGCCCATCAAATCCAAAATAAACCGAGAACTACGAGGCGTCCTCGTCGCCCCAAGCCTAGGCAAAGACGTACAAGCACTCTTGGAGAAACAGGGCTTAGAATTCAAAGCCTTAGACCCCAAAAAATGCGCAGCAGCCCTCAAAAAAACCAGCACCACCAAACTCGAAACCTTCTTCAACCAAACCACACCATAACAGGCTTCTTCAACAGGTTTATTTCAAGGATAGCTAAGTTACCCAACAAAAAGCCTTGCGGTAACTTTTTTATGTTGATATTGTTAATTTGGAAATCACAACTTATATATCCGAACTAAGTTAAGACTATCACCTTACTTGACCTGAGGCTCAATAATGAGGGAAATACAACAACTCTTTTACGAAAAAATCCTATTTCTAAAGGAACATAGCACAGGCTTTAATTTTCTCACGTGTGCAAGGGTTTCAACCGACCTAATAACCACAGCTGCCATGTTTAATTACCAAGATGGCGTTTTCATTGCCGAAGTGTTTGAAGGCGTATTTTTTCAACTACAAAAAATGACCGATATTTTTGACATTGAAGAGAATGACCAGAAAAAATTGAAAGACACCTTTGAAAGCAATCTAACCACGGTAGCAGAATCATTTAAGAAAAGTGATAGAAATGAACTTTATCAAGCATTATCAAACCTGCGATATGAAACAACAAAACAGCAGTATAAATGTGCCCATACTCAAAATATGAAAGAGAAAAATTTCAACCCATTTGAAATTGAACAATAAGGTGAAATTATGGTTTTAATGCCACGACCATATAAAGAGGATAAGAAAATAGAACGAGACCTCAATAAAGGAGCAGCAACAGTCGTTAAACGTCCTTGCACTTTCGACCCCCAACGAAGGCACGAACAAATGAAGCGCCTTTCATTTAACATCTCAAAAAAAGACTTCCTTGAGAGAATGTTGAAACAAGAGGCACAAATAAAGTTCTTGATGAATGAACTGGAAAAGATAAAAGCAAACAGTCAACCGAAAATTGTTGTTGTAGAAGAAATTTCTAAAGAAGAGGGAAAAAACCTTATTGAAGAATATTTCAAGGAACATGGAAGCGCGGATATAGAGGATTTAATGTTAAATTTACGAATACCAATTCAAACTGTTGTAGAAATAATTGATGAGTTGCGTGAAGAAGGAAAACTTGTACCTAAAGGTGAATAAACAACTTGCCCCTTCATAGAGAAGCAAATTCCACCTTGACAGGTAAAAAAATTCTGATTGTTCATGATGGAATAAAGAAAGGGCCAGCCCTTTATGCGACAAAGGGTCGCCATAACGCACAGTATATGGAAGTTATTGGTACAGAAAAACCTGCTTTTGCGGTAATAGACTTGAAATTGCAATATGTTACGACGAGGCAATCATGATGCCAAAGTATGTTATGGAAAACGAAGCTATTGAGGGAAAAAAAATCTTTTGTGTTTTTGAAAAAAGACCATTATATGGAAAAGAGGAAAAGAGTAAGAGATCGAACGTATCTATAACTGGAAATCCTGCTGTTGCAGTTGTGAAACAGGTTTGGGAGTATAAAAAGAAGTAAAACTGAGGCGAGTAACTTAGTGGGACCTATTCAGGAAAAGTTTAATTGTAGAGGTTGTGTTTTGCATCCTAACGGTGATGATTGGGCATGAATTTTTGGAAGGATTTGCCTGCGGGGGATAACCCTCCTGAATTGCTGAACATGGTTATTGAAGTCATTAATGGTTCGCGTGACAAGTATGAGTACAATAAGGATTGGGAAGCGTTTGTTTTAGACAGGATTATTCCTTCGTCGGTGGTTTTTCCTGTAGAGTACGGTTTTGTTCCTCAGACGTGGTTTGACGACGGCGACCCCTTAGACATCATGGTCCTCAGTTACGCCCGTTTAACCGTGGGGTGCATAGTTAAAGTCAGAGTAATCGGCGCATTGATTATCGAAGACGAAGCAGGCTTAGACGCCAAAATCCTCTCAGTACTTACCAGCGACGCACGATTCGAAGGCGTCCAAGACATAACCGACGTCCACAAACACCAACTCGTAGAAATCCAAGAATTCTTCGAAACCTACAAACGCCTAGAACCCCACAAATGGGCAAAATCCCGAGGATGGAAAAACGCCAAAGAAGCCAGAGAACTCATCAAATACGCAATGGACAAATACCAAGAAATCAACAAAAAAGAAAAACAAAAACAATAACCCCAACCACCCTTCACCCTAGCTTTTCCGCGGCTTTTAAGCAAATAAGGGTTTTCACAGCAAAACGTGAAACACTCAGCAACCTATTTGGATGCAAATATTAATTCTATGCAGAAGGGGGGAGGGGGTACTTGTGCAGGCAGTTTGGGGAAGCATGGAAACGCTAATTTTTGTGTTGCTGCGGGTTAGGTGGAGAAGTAGTCGTTGAGGCGTTTTTGGTAGAGGTTTTTTCGTAGAAGCTTACCTTGGGTTAGCCATTGTTTTAGGGGGATTTGGAGGCGGGTGCTGGCGAAGTTAAGAGCTTGCTGTAGCGTGTTGAATTTGTGGGGTTTTTGTTGCATGGCGTGGCGTACGTTTTCGCGCACTTGCCAAACGCCTACGGGCATGATGTATCCAGGGCGGGCTTCACGCAAAACAATCGCGGTTGCTTGGCGGCGTTCTTTGACAAGATGTTCGCAAACTGCTAGGCGTGCGGAGTAGTAGCAGCCGCCGATTTGGGCGTAGGTGGTTCGTCCGTTGTAGCCTTCATTGTCAGAGTAGATAACTGTGTTTGCGCCTGCGGGGTTCCAAACAGTGCCAGGGTACCAGGCTTCCATGGATTCGTAGCTCCACGCGCCAGGAATCAAAAAAATCTCAAAGATGTTATCTAAGTAGTTGGATTCATAAACGCGGTATTGGTTGATTTCCGGGTAGGTTTTGACTTGTGCAACTAGGTTTTTGCTTATGATGTCGTCGACGGCGGTTATGCTCCATCGGGTGGGGACTAGGCGCCGGTTTTTTTGCACGCCAAAGGCTCCGACGCTAAAGGCTTTTTGGAGTTTGGTGACCATGACACCTTGTTTGTAGAGGTCAACTACGGCTTGGGTGGATTTGAGGTCAGTGTCGTAGTAGGCTTTCTCTACGCGTTGGTCAAAACGGGCGTTCCCCACATGCATGTTTTTGATGGGGGCGCTGGGTCCAAAGGGTTGGACATCGTCGCTAAGAAACAGGGAGCCTTGGGGTTTTTTGGAAAGGTTAAGTTCCATGGCGGTGCTCTCATCGGCTAGGGCGAGTTCGACGGTTTTGTCCATGATTTTGCCTGCGGACAAAAATTTTGTGGCGTGGACGCGGTGTTTGCCGCGTATGAGCAAGCTGCGAAACCCGACGATTTCATCCATAGACTTGCCAAACCATTGCTCGGGCAAATCATACAGGCTCGTGTCCTCATGCACGGGCGGAACCAAAGGACCCACATACACGTTGGGGTAGCCGATTCTGCCCACAAACACGCTAGGAGGCGAAACCCCCGATATGTCCGCACTAGACATCAAAGGCACGCTTCTTAGAAAACTGTTCACCTTAACCATCAGCGGGCATCTTGTTTTGCCGCATAAAAACCGCGCGCCCTTACACAGTACGCACAGGCTGTTTTGATGTGCCCGCGTAGAGAGTTGGCTTTCGACTTCAGAGCCGCCCGCTTGCTTTATGGCACTACGCAACCAGTTACCCGAAGAAACAACCGCACCCGCACGCAAAGAAGCCATGCCAACTACACAAGTAAGAAACAAGAAAATCTGCTCATATAGGTTCTGCACGCAAAAAACTCAAAAACCCAAAGTGAAAACCAAACAAACACGAAAAACATCGCACAAACAAGCAAGCCGCCGCACCAGAAAAGCCAAACGTGTCAGAAATCGATGCATATCGCCGCTGGAAATTTTGTTTATATCAAATTTTGAGTAGCAACAGTGTATGGAGACTTGCGTAGCATGAGAAAAGATACGGTGTTTGTTGCGTTCTTGGCGATGCTTCTTGTCGCGGGTGTAGGCGCAACTGTTTATGCAAAACCAGCAGTTTCAGTTTATGTGATGAATCCTACTAATCCGTCAACAAGTGCTCAGGGCACTTTATTGGGTACGCATTGGGTAGGTGAAATTCCTGTTAAGCTAACTAGTGGTGCTGAGACGGTTACGACGGTATCGTATTGTATGAACCCTGAGAAGGTCATTGAGGCAGGCAGCACTTACGCGGCGGTACTTGCGGCTGTGGAGGACACGGCGGCGTGGAGAGCAGTAAGTTATGTGTTGAGCTGGAATTACCCCACTGATGATACGTCAGCAGCAGTTGACCAAACAGCGATTTGGAGGTTGCTAAACAGAGGCTTTACGCCAGCATGGCTACAAGGAACAGCAATTGACAACGCAGGCAAAGAACTTGCAGAACTAGCGCATGGCAAAGACGTAGTCAGAAAAACAGACCAGTTCACATGGATTTCCCCCATCGCAGGCAACATGTCCAACGTGCAAGCTGTCCCAGGTGAAACAGTAACCTTTGCCGCCCAACTAACCACCCAAACAGGCGCCCCACGAGCAAACGTTAGAGTAGACTTCACCGCCACATTAAACATGCTACAGTTAAACTCAACCTACCTATCCCCCGCAACCGCGCACACTAACAGCCAAGGCATCGCGCAAGTCACCTTAACCGTACCCGCAGACGCCGCCATGGGCTCAACCATAGAAGTCAAAGCCTCAACACACAGCATATGGCCCCAACAATACGTCAACCTTAAAGACCCCGCAAAACAAGACCTAATTGGCATAAGCGAAAACTTCGAGTTAACCACCTCATGCAACCTGTGTGTACTAGCCAGCGTACTGGTGGTTCCTGAATACACCTTAGGAGCACTTGGCGCTTTGGCAGCATCCGCAGCAGCATTCATAATCGGGACTAAAATCAAAAAAGTAAACGCCAAAAACTAAAGCAGCCCCCACCACTCTTCTACGCACGTACTCTTAGGGATAATTTGCCTTCAAGGTGCTAGAGGCTTTTCCCACCAGTTTTTCTAGCCATTTTGGCATCCTAAACCAGATTTTCTCAGCTAACTGTGCCAGCTTAGAAATCCTGTAAGGTGCCAAGTTGGCGTCGATTAGTTTTAGTTTGCCATTGATTTGTCGGATGTTTTCTGCGCGGACGTCTAAAAGACCATATTTTTCGCCGATTTGCTTGAAACGGTTGAGTTCTTGGGGGGAAACATTTGTTTTTATGCCGTACTCTTGCAGCAGACAGTACTTGGTGTGCCAAAAAAGCTGTGCAAACACGTCATGCCGTAAACGTTTGGGAAGCCGTTTATAGACGCGGCGGTCGTTTTCTACGGCGGTTTTTTGCCCTATCTTAAGAACTAAAGCATTGTTTTCAAAACATAACAAAAAAGCGTGTTTGTACCAGCCTTCACCTTGAACTGAAACATCAGGAAAAACCTTTGAAATAATAACAGTAATCTCTTGAGCTGAAACAAAAGCGCCACCCCTAAGACGACGATACTCATCAACGAGCTTGTCGATGGACTTTGCTTTTCGATACAACGGCCTGTACTGCATAAAACCACCAACCCACAACAAACAAAACAACAAAACAAAGGTTAACCAGCATTAAAGCCACAGCAACAAAGAACAAGGACTACTTTGATAGTTTTAGCTCCTTTTTGAGTATGTTTTTGAAGCGTGTGTTGGAGATGTAGTGGTCGGCGTAGATTCTGCCGTCGTTAATTAGGGTAAAAGTCGCGTAGATGTTGGGGGCGTTTTGGGCGTCTTTTGCGGTTTTGAGCGGGGTTACTTTGAGGTCTAAGCCGTTTTCTTTGGCGATTTCTTGCAGTTCAGGTATGGAGCGGGCAACCCAGGGGCACTGCATGGAGTAGACAACGTTTAAGCCCGTGTATTGGTTTAGCTGTTTTTTCCAGTCTTTGAATTTGGGTTGGGCGCCAGGTTTTAGTTGTTTTACAAGTAGTTCGAAGCGGTCTTGGGTTTCCACGACTTCAAAGCCGTTTTTTAGGAAAAGCTCTTTGCCTGCCATGTGAGCCCCATCACTGGTGACCACAGCAACACCCAGCTTTCCCGCTGCTTTGGAGTCTTTGACTGCTTCCTCAACTAAGAGTGAACCGTAACCTTTGTTCTTGTACTTGTTAGGGTTCATCCACACACAATGAATAAACACGTAATTTTTTGCGTCTACTGCCCGCCAAGCATACTCCCCTGGCACGTACTCGATAAACCCAATGGGTTTTTTTACGCCTTGAGCAAAAAGCAGTTTGATGGTGAAGCCTTCCGCGAATCGTTTAGAGAGCCAATCCAGTTTTTTCTGATGACCCTCATGGGAAGGAGCCATAAAACAGGGACACCCAACTTCGCGATAATTCTTTGGAGTTAAAGCCTCAACAGTTACGGTATCGCTCATTTAGCCACCACAAATACAGTCGGGGGAGTGCCTTTATCGTTTTCTGTTAGATGTCTCGCCATCGTGCTTTGGTTTTGGCAAGAAGGAAAAGAACCATGGCTAGGACAAGTAGCACTGTCCAGTCTAGAGCAATTGTCAAAGTTGAAACGTCAAGGTATCCTGCGGCGTTTTGGGCAATCTGGGCAACATATGTTGTGGGAGAAAAGTAGGCTAGATACTGGAAGGGCATTGGAATGTAGGTTATGGGGTAGTATACTGGGGGTATTGTTGAGAAAAGCATGGAGATTAGCCGTGAGAAGGCAAAGCTTTGCACGATGTCGCTAGAGAAGGTTGATAGGGTAAAGCCGATTGCGATGGATACCAAAAACATCAAAAACAGCACAGCAACAAACTGCAAAAGACCAACTAGGCTAAGAGTTAAAAAGAAATGAGCTAGCACAGAGAGCACAATCAAAGCTGGAAGCGAATAGACAATCTCGCCCAGAGCGATTCCAAACAGGTAAGTTACCCAAGAAGTCGGGGAACTAACCACCATGTCCTGTAGTCTAAAGTCGTTTTTTAGGTGTGACAAATCCGTTTGGATGGACATGCCGCTTTGGAACATGGTCATTATGAAAGCGCCTGCTATGGCGGGTCCAATTAGGCTTCCGCGGCTGACCAAGACGATTAGAAACAGAAAAGAGAAAGGCGCAAAAACCGTGTTAATCAAAACAACAGGGTAATTTTTCATTTCGTAAATGGAGTTAACCAAGACGCCTGCGAGAATTTGGCTGGATTTGCTTCGTTTGCGCAGCGGCGTTTCTTTAGCGTTAGACATTGGCGTGGTCGCCTCTTTCTTGGCTGATGAGGTAAAAGAAAATGTCGTCTATCGAAACGGGGTTTATGGTAAATCGTCCGTTGCCTTTGGAGAGGACGCGGGCAATTTTAAACGCTTCTTCTTCATTGGTTAAAATGCGGACAAACCCGTCCTTGTCAGCTAAGACGTCTCCGCTGAGTTGTTCAAGAAAACTTTTTGACGGCTCAAAAAGCAGTTTGACGCTGTAATTGTGCTTCACGCTTTGCCTAAGCTGCTCTAAAGTCCCAATGCGAACCAGCCGTCCCTTCTCCAACACGCCAATGTAGTCCGCAAGAGCCTCTGCTTCCTCCAGATAATGCGTAGTTAAAAACGTAAAGCGTTCTTTGCCGGTTTCTTTGAGAAGGTCCCACAGTGCTCTTCGGGATATGGGGTCGAGTCCTGTGGTGGGTTCGTCAAGAAAAACAATTTCTGCCTCAGAAGCCAAAACCGTAGCAACGGAGACTTTTCTTTTCATGCCGCCAGAGAGCTTTCGGTTTAGGATGTTGCTGTATTCGCCAAGCCCCACGCGCTCCAGCCAGTAGCGTGCACGCCTCTTTGCCTCGCCATAGCTAAATCCACGCCAAAGCAGGTACGAGAACACGGTTTGCATGGGTGTCATCCAAGGCACTGGACGAGCTTCTTGGGGGACGATGGCGATTTTTTCTCTAAGCCGCTTTGGCTGCGAAATAACATCAACCCCGTTAACCACGGCTGCACCAGAGGTAGGTTCAAGCGCAGTTGCCAAAATCCTAACCAAAGTAGTCTTGCCCGAACCGTTCCTGCCAATCAGTACAAAGATGCCCCGTGAAGGAATAGAAAACGTCACCGAATCAAGCGCACGGGTCTTGCTGTCCCCATAGACCTTCACCAAATTATTGCATGTAACAGCGTGGGTGATATCTGTCATTTAACCGCCAAACATGACCCTGAGCGCTCAGGAATTTGTTAAGTCTTTCGGTCACCAACCCAAAAACCAAGACAACAAAAACCACCACAAAAACGCCAACCAAGAAGGAAGAAGTGGCGCCCAGGCCGGGATTCGGACCCGGGTCCTGCGGGCGACAGCCGCATATACTAGACCTAACTATACTACCTGGGCTTTGATGTGCTTCTTGAATACTTGCGTTTTTAGCTAATTAACCTTTCTTTGTAAAATTATGCGGGTTAGGGTTGGTGGTGTTGTTTTCCTGTTAGGTGGGTTATGTTGATGCGGAGCATGGTGGTTTTGGCGAGTTTTTCAGGTTTGATTTTGGCGAGTTTTTCTTGGGGGCGGTTGGAGAGCTGATTTACTAGTACGGTCATGGCGTGCTGTTTCTCCTCTAAGTCTTTTATAAGGTGTAGGGTGCCTTGGAAGTGGACGCTTTTGTAGGCGTAGTCGCATTCGTCGGTAACGCCGTAGTCCTGGACGGCTTGCCCCCAAACCTTGTTGTTGGCTTTTAGGTAAACGAGTTTTTTGCCGTCAGGGGCACAGTGAAAATAAAGGCAGTTTCGCGAGGGGTCGTAGCCGTGGCTTAAAGCAACCAAGTAAGGCTCATCACCCATGCACAACGCCACAGTAACATATTGAGTAACTGAAAGAACTTTTTTTAACGCTTCTGGGTCGGTGATTTCGCGGTCTTTACGGCGAACATGAAACGACATACCAAACCATAACAGGAAAAAGCCATATTAACCTTCAAGGTGCTCAGCGGGTTTTTGGGTGGCAACGGTTAGGGCTTTTTCGGCGGTGCAGGCGCAAAACAGCAGGTCATCAATGGTGGCTATAAGCGTGGGGAGTTTGCCGTTTAGCTGTATGGTGGTGGTTACGCTGTTGCCGTTTTGCTGGGTGGTTATGGTTAAGCCTTCGGGCGCGGCGTGGTTGTCGGGGGATACTGCGTTTGCTATGGCGACCGCGGTTTTAGGGTTTTGGTAGTTAAGAGTTATCGTCGCTTCCAATTTGTTCGCCTCGAAACTGTTTTGCCACCAACTCGTTTGCCAACGCCACAAACTCATCCACCTTGTCTAGGTCTACTTGGGCGCCTGCTGCGATGTTGTGTCCGCCGCCTTTGCCTTCGAACTGTTCACTGGCAGCTTGCATAACTTTGCCCAGGTTTACTCCTTTGTTTATTGCAAGGTCAGTGGTTCGCGCAGAGAATTTGACGACGTCTTCATCGGGGACTTTGGCGTAAGCTAAAAGCGGTTTTTCAACGTTGGGGAGGTTGGATACGAGTATGGAGGATATGGTGCCGATTATTTTTTCGTTGACGTAGTCTTCGCCGTTGACGACGTAGATGTTGTCGAGTTCTTTGAGGCGCTCAGGCTTTTCCATGACCCAGTTTAGGTATTTGTTGATACTTTTGCGGTATTCGTCGAGGGCTTGTTTGGCTTCTTCAAGTGCGGTGGTTCGGTCGCCCATGCACACGGATACGCCAAGGCTAGGTCGGTCAAGGCGCCCCGTAGAGTTCAAAACCACAGCAAATTCGCGGGCGTCCCGCAGCGGCGTTCCAGGCTCCTCAGCTGTTAAAACGTAGATGTGCCCAATTAGGTTGGTGATTTCGTAGTGCAAACCCTTGGATAGCAGGTACTCCGCCAACGCCGAGCATAAACGTTTCTTCTCCTCCTCAGTAAGGTCACGCAGCGCCCGCCATTTATCACCAGTCTTAAGCGGAATGTTCAAGCTGGACAGAAAAGCGAGGCTTTTGTCTTCTTCGCCGCTAATGCCAGGCAAAAACGGGTTAGTGGTTGAGGAGAGGGTGCGGTGTATGGGGCGAGTTTCCCTGCCAAAAAACGTCAGGTCCCTCTCGACTGCGAGCAGTCCTGCTTCTGTGGCGTCTTTGACCATAAGGGCGTTTAAGCCGTCAAGTTTGCGTTGGTCGTAGCGGTCTTGCATATCACCCAGTGCACCAACTATGGCTATAGGGGCTAAGTCGACGTTTTGGGGGTTTAGGGCGCGGGCTGCAAAGTAGGATACGCCTGAGCCGCTGACATCAGTTGCGCCGTCGATGCCGTGCAGGTGCGGGTTTACGTGGGTAAAGTTGGGGTTCTCGTTTGGCGTGGTGGTTTGGTGATGGTCAAGTATGACAACTTTGGTGTTGGGGACTTTTTCGTTGAGCAAGTCGATGTAGCCGCTGCCAAAGTCTGTGAGGATGATGAGGTCGGGTTTGTCTTCGGCTATTTGGTCGAGGATTTTTGCGTCTAGCCACTGAGTGATGCGTATTCGAAATTTTGCATCTAGGCGCTGCAGGGCTTTGCCCATGACTCCCGCGGCGGATATGCCATCAGCGTCTAGATGAGAGAAGAGGTGGATGAAGCCGTCTTCTTGGATGACTTGTTTTATGATTTGGGCTGCTTGCTCTTCGGTTTTCAAGAAAGCGTCAATTTGGTTTTGGTCAACAGGCATACAATTCACTTGGCGAGTTTGAATTCAAAAGGTTAGAAGGGGGTAGGGGCAATATGTGTTGTGTTTGCCCACAGGGTTAAGATTGGGGTTTAGGTGATGGATGCGATTTTTGGTTTGTATTTCCAGTTTTGCTGGAGGATGCCTTGGCGTTTGTAGTAGCGGGAGAGTTTGTGGATTTTGGCTTCGATGATTTGCATGTTGCGTTTGTTGTGGCTGTCTTTGTGGTTTTTGTCCATGTGAACTGCCATGCGTTGTGCTTTTTTCATGAGGTCTGAGAGGTCTTCGGGCATGGCGGGGGCAAGACCAGAGTCTTTGAGGGTTTGGCTGATGCTTTTGCCCGTGACGGGTTTAGCCAAAGGAATAGCATACTGGTCTCTTAGAACGGTGCCTATGCTGCTTAGGCTGTGACCTTCCTTAGCTAACTTTATGATAAAAGCCTCCACTTCCTCTGGCTCATATTTACACCAGCTAGGAGGACGCCTGCTAACCGGACGAATACTATGTGACTTTCCATGTTCCTGTTTCGGCATGTCTACACCTTAACACTTTGCAACTAAACACCCACATAAAACGCATATTTAAGAATAACTGTAGCAACCACAAAAACCATGTACCACACAAGACAATTTGAGAGAAAAACAGAGCCGTTTTGGCGTAATCTACAGGTCTTTCACAAAGGTACTTGTCTGCCACTACATTTTGTACCAGTTGGCGAATTTTTGCAGGGCTTTTGCACGGTGAGAGTGCTGGTTTTTTTGCTGCGGAGTCATCTGCGCGAAGGTTTGCTTGGTACTTGCGGGTTGGAAGATGGGGTCAAAGCCAAATGCGGTTTGGGGGTTGCTGGCTTGCTGTGTCTGGGTGATTTCGCCTGTGACTTCGCCTTCAAAGCACAGGGGCTCAGTTAGGGTGTCGTCGATGTAGGCTATGGCTGAGCGGAAAGTTGCCTTGTGGTTTTGGGTGCCTTGGAGGAGTTGGAGGATGCCGTCGTTGCCTAGGGTCTTGTAGGCGTACGCTGCGTAGGGTCCGGGGAACCCGTTGAGCGCATCTATGAAAAGTCCTGCGTCTTCGACAATTAGGGGCAGGTTAACGCGGGGGTATGCGTCTTTGGCGCTTGCAACGGCGATTTCTACAAGGCTGTTGCTTTGGATTTCCATGGCTTTTTCACGCAGCATAGCAGTGGCGATGTTGTTTTGGGTCAGTATGACACGGGCTTCGTTGAATTTGTGGATGTTACCTGTGGCGAAGAAAACAACTTTTCCTTTCAAACTAAAACTCACCATTATCCACCTTACCTTACAAGTCGTCTTGTTTTCTTTCAGAGATGTAGCGGCCTCTTTTTTCTATTTCCCTGATTTTCTCTAAAACCTTCCCAGCCGCCGCGGTGCCCCGTAGTTGTGTGTAGCCTTGGAGGATGGTTTTGTAGCAGGCGGGGGCGTTTTGGTAATGGGTGCTTTGCAGGGCGTGTTTGAGCAGGTGTAAATCGACGCCTTGGGCTTCGGTCTCAGAGGTTTTGTCGCCTAATCCAAAATCAACCAGAACTAGTCTGCCAGATGGGTCTATGAGCATGTTGGAGGTTGTTAGGTCGCCGTGGACTAAGCCGCTGCGGTGAAGTTTGCCAATCGCTTCTCCGATTCTAAAGCATAGGTCTTGGCGTTCTTTGTCAGGCAGCGTGTCCAGAAGCTGCTTAGCTTGTTTTCCTTCGATGTACTCCATGGTTATGGCGGCGTTTTTGGTGTCAACCATGTAGACGTTGGGGGTTGCGACGGCGGCGCGTTTGGCTTCATGCATCAGTTGGGGTTCACGGGCGGTTCTAAAGCGTCTAATCGTGTTGTCTAAGGCGGCGGGGCGGTATGCTTTGGGCAGACGCGTCTTAACAACCACTTTTTTGCCGTGCCAAACACAAACACTAAGGCTAGCTTCGGCTCCCTTCTTTAACAAAGTCATGTTTTGTTCACCCATGGCACATCCACCCTATCCACGCGCCACTTCAGGTGCACGTAGCTTTTATCCAAAGGCGTAACCAACCCGTGCAGGTACGCCAAAGTGCCTGTCCATGCAATCATCGCGCCGTTGTCAGTGGCGAATTTTAGGGGAACCACGCTAAATGCAGCGTCGTGCTCTTCAGATATTATTTTTAGCATCTCTTGAAGCCGCTTATTCGCCGCTACGCCACCCGTCAGGAGTACTTCGCGTTTTTCCGTGTGCGCTAAGGCACGTTCGGTAACTTCGGTTACCATGGAAAACGCGGTTTCCTGTAAGCTAAAGCACAAATCTTCAAGGCTGCAAACGCCCTTTTGATAAGCCGTCACCGCCGCCGTAAGCAAGCCACTTAACGACAAATCCATACCCTTCACCACATACGGCAACGAAACCAACCGCTCACCTTTCAAGGCAAGCTTTTCCACCACCGCCCCAAACGGCAAACCCCCCTCACGCTTGAGGCCAACTTCGCGGGCAAACACGTCTAAACAGTTCCCCAACGCGATATCTAGCGTTTCGCCAAATACGCGGTACCTGCCTGATGCGTATGCGGTGACCATGGTGTTGCCTCCTGAAGCGTACAGCGTTAAGGGGTCTTTGGCGCCTGTTTGAAGTTTGCCAATTTCGATGTGTCCCACCGAATGATTCACGCCTACCAGCGGCACTTCTAAATACGAAGCTAAAGCACGCGCGACGGTTGCGCCTGTACGCAAGCATGGACCCAGCCCAGGGCCTTGGGCAAAAGCGATGATCTCTAAATCTGCGGGTTTGACGTTTGCTTGGGAGAGCGCATCTTGGAGGACTTGGTTGGCGACTTGGGCGTGGTGTCTTGCGGCTTCTCGAGGGTGTATGCCGCCTTCTTCTGGGACGTAGCCGTCGGAAACGTTCGCGAGTATGTCGCCTTTGAAGGTTGAGATGCCTACTCCAAAGTCGTCGGCAGTGGATTCTATGCCCAAGCAAAGGCGCTTTTCTGGTGGAGGTTTTGTTGTCATCTTTTTTGTCTCGTCAGGGTTAAATCGGCATACGTGGGGGGATACATATTTTTATCTGCCGCGTTCGCATATATAACGTATATTTGGAACTGATTCAGATGCCAAAACGTAACGATCTAGAACAGAAGGCGTTGCATTTCGTTGTTAACACGGGTTATCAGGGGGTGCTTCAGTCGGAGCTGTGGCGAGAACTAGGTGCAAGCAGCAGGGAAGGTTCAAGAGTAGCTATTAAACTTGAAGAAAAAGGCTTGATCCGCAGGGAAAAAGAGTTGGAGGGCGGCAGATGGACGTACCGTCTTTATCCTAAACGTATGCCCGCGAGCATAGAATCCATTGTTGATTGTCCCTGCCTGTTGTGTCCTGACAGTTCACGATGCGACCCCACAACAGTTATCTCGCCTAAAAGCTGTGACCGCTTAACAGAGTGGATCATTAACTTAGACAAACCCGAAGAAGAAGCGGATTTACCCCAGTAACCAAACAGGGTTTTAGGAGGAATTTTGGGTGGGCAAAACCAAGACGTACATCAAGCAACGTAAAGAGGAATATTACTACAAGAAAGCCAAAGCTGAAAACTACCGCAGCCGAGCCACCTACAAACTAACACAGACCATAAACAAGTACCACTTCATACGCTACGGCGACATAGTCGTCGACTTGGGAGCAGCACCCGGCGGATGGATACAGTCAGCAAGAAAAGCCGCAGGCAAAAAAGGCTTCGTCTTAGGCGTTGACCTCAAACCCATCGAGCCATTTGAGCAAACGTATATTCGAACCATAATCCTTGACATGACCGAGCCCACAGCGGCAGAGCAAATCCTAAGTTTCTTGCCCCGCAAAGCAAACGTCGTAATCTCCGACATGTCCCCTAACATCTCAGGCGTTTGGGAAGTCGACCACGCCAGACAAATCGACCTCGCAACCAAAGCCTTCGAAACCGCACTACAAATCATGCGACCCGACGGCAACTTTTTCACCAAAGTCTTCGAAGGCGAACTCGTCAACGAATACCTACAAAAAATCAAAGAAAACTTTAGAGAAGTCAAATTCATAAAACCCAAAGCAAGCCGCGCCAAAAGCAGCGAAATGTACATACTCGCCCTAGGTCTAAAAGCCAGACACATAGAACCTGCTCCTGAAACTGCGCCTGAACCTGACTTGGAAGCAGTAGAAGAAGAGCAAAACTAATTTTTGTCACACCCCGCTACACCTTTATGTTGGTGGCGTTTGGTGAGGATTGTTTCGGCAGATTCTGCAGCGGCAATTTTGGATGAAGAGTTTGAGCCGCAGTTGATGGTTGCATGCGGAGCCGTATTGGTCGAGGAGCCCTACAATAGGGCGCGTGTGGAGTTGGTTGAGCCACTGTTTTTGGAAGCGGATGATAGCCGCGAAGTTATAGTTCGCGAAGCAGAGATGTGTTTGCGGTTGTTGGATTGTGTGGATGCTGATGTGGTGCATTTGGATATGACGTTTGGGGGCTTGTCGGTGGAGGAGCTCTCGCCTGTGGAGTTGTTTAACCAAAAACCGTCGCTGCGTGCAAGGCAAAACCTACTCAAAATCTTGCCTAAACTACGCAAAGTCGCCGCGGAAATCCACCGAAAACACGACATAGAAACCCTCGCCATAGGCAAAGAAAGCATACCCGTAAGAATCGCCGAGTTAACCACCGCCGCAATCGTCGAAACACTATTAACGGTTACTTCAATGATAGTCAAACCGTTTCACGTCCATAAATTACTGTTTAGGAATAAGCTTAAAACCACGAACCTCAAAGGTACGTACATAAAGTGTTTTGAAACATGAAAAAAACCGTTCAAGCCACCGCCATCATAGCTGCAGCCGCCTGCATATTTGTCATCGCAGGATACGGATTACAACAAAGCACCGCGCAACCCGAAATTGTGCAGACCGAAAATTACTGGGTGGAAACTGAACGGGGAAACCTGTTTCTCCACACCAACATAACCGTAACTAACAAAGGCGCAACAGGCTGGATAACCATATACGCCGAGTACCACAGTAACATCCGCGGTGACCTGCGACTGGGAAAAGCCCTGTACCTTCCCTCAGGCGAAAACTACACCATACACTTTAGCAACGACCGCTTAGACAAATACGCCAGCTTCACCCAAGCCTACGCGGTAGCAGGCAAAAAAACAGACTTCACGGTATAAACCGAGGGAGGGGAGATACTCGTCAAGAGCACTATGCTTAGACTCTTGACACGCTTTAAACTCGCTTTTCATAGTAAATTCCCGCGACTCGACCACACCCAGCTGGTACTCCTCGGCTAATCGCTGCTGCTCCTTAAAAAGACGAGCAACCTGCAAATAAATCGTGTAAGCAAAATACAATATACCCATGCAAAAGCCAAAGTCGCGCCAACACAACTTAACCCGCGGTAACGATTAATCTGGTTAACCTGCTCCCTGTATCTCCAACACTTGGCTAAGCTGTGCCGCCGCCGTAAAACAAAAAGAGTCTGTGCTGTTGGGGTTGCCTACAAGATGCAGCCACCAAATCTCCGAGTTTCCTAACCCATCGCTCGCGGCTTTCGCGCCCTCAAAATCGCCCCACGCTAAACCCTAAAGCCGCCGTAGCACAAACTCGACGGGAAAAACCCGCAGCACCGCATCGTCGAGGGGGAGGTCTAAGGGTTTTGTGTAACCACGTTTCTCGCGCATGAGAAGCTGGGTTTTCAAGGCTGCGCCGCCGCCGTAGCCGCCTAAACCAAAGTTGGATTTGACCACTCGATGGCAGGGGATAAGCGGGGCAAAAGGGTTAGCTGCCATGACGTTTCCGACCGCGCGGGCACCTCCACCAGCAGCTTTAGCTACACTGCCATACGAAGCAACATACCCCACGGGAACCAACAAGACCGTTCTGAGCACGCGTTGAGTGTAGGCGGGCAGGGTTTCTAAAGCTAAATCCACGTGTGAGATGGCGGTGTCTTTGCCGTCGTGGAGGTCTTTTAGAAGTGAGATGGTTTTTTTGGCGAATTCTGATGGGTTGGTGACAGCTTGGAACGGTACATCAAAGGGCAGGCGCTTTAGTAGGCTACGTAAAACCAGTTGTTCTCCGTGGGAAAAAGCTGTGGCATACACTTTTTTCTCTTCATACGCAACGCCAAACCAGACGCCGCCAGAGTTTTGCAGGTAAAGCTGCATCATTTTGCGTTGTTCACCAGTTAGTTTTGGGTGTTGTGGGTTTTTTAGGGTTGTGCAGGTACGTTGGGGTTGCTTGTGGTTTGTTGTGTGTTGAGATTAACTTAATTAGGTCGTCTTGCGTATTTGAACTGGCAAGGTGTAGGAACATTGGAAGGATATGGACCTCAGATTGAATCCCAGTCACCAGCTCAGGCTCCAAACGGAGTCTCTTGGGTTCCAGGCGCCACAACCGTGGGCGTTGTATGCAAAGACGGCGTAGTCTTGGCTAGTGAGAAGCGCGTTTCTTATGGCTACTTGGTTATGAGTAAAGGCGGCAAAAAAGTTTTCAAGGTAACCGATGAAATCGGCGTTGCCTGCGCAGGCTTGGTTAGCGACATGCAGGTTTTGGTGCGTGATGTGGAAGCCAACGCAAACCTGTTCACCATGGACGTAGGCAGAAAAATCTCAGTGCGCGCCGCAGCCAAACTCATGTCTAACATACTGTTTAACCGCAGAATGGCACCACTCATCACACAAACAATAGTTGGCGGCATAGACGACAAAGGACCCTCCCTTTGGGTTTTGGACGTTTTGGGGTCTGTTTTGCCCGACGACTACGCAGTGGTGGGTTCAGGAACAGAAATTGCCATGGCAATCATAGAGGACGGCTACAGCAAAGACATGACCGTGGAAGACGCCAAGAAACTGGTAACCCGCGCCATAAAATCTGCCATAAGCCGAGACATCATGAGCGGCGACGGCATTGACTTGCTGGCGATTACCAAAGATGGTGTAGTTGAAGAAACCGCCAAAATCTAACCTTTCTTTTTAAGGTTTAAAGCAGCAAACCAAAAGCTGCAGTTATTATTGGAGGCATAATAAGTTGTCTTTTGAACTTGCCGAGAAAGAAGGAAAATTCCTAATAGAGCTTGCCCGAAACACCGTCAAAACCTTTTTAGAAACAGGGCGAACGCTTAGTCCACCACAACAAACCCCAAAGAAACTGTTTGAGAAATGCGGCGTTTTCGTCACCATAAACTCAGTCAGGCAAAGCAAAAAGATGCTGCGAGGATGCATCGGCTACCCTTACCCAACTAACCCGTTGGTGGAAGCTGTTATTGATGCGGCTATAAACGCGGCAACTCAAGATCCACGGTTTCCCCCAATGAAGAGTGAAGAGTTGGATGGGGTGGTTTTTGAGGTGAGTGTGCTAACGCCGCCAGCGCTTGTGGAAGTTGCAAGCCCCAAAGAGTACCCAAAACAAATCAAGGTAGGCGTGGATGGCTTAATTGTTGAGCGGGGCTTTAGTAGGGGGTTGTTGTTGCCGCAGGTTCCTGTGGAGTGGGGCTGGGACGAGGAAGAGTTCCTGATCCAATGCTGCATAAAAGCAGGTGTATCCCCAGACAGCTGGCTAAGCAAAGACACGCGCATCTACAAGTTCACAGCCATAATCTTCGAAGAACAACAACCCAACGGCGAAGCCAAACGCAAACCCCTCTCCTAAAAGCAGTTTAGGACAACAAGTCTTCTATGATTTGAGCAGCGCGTTTTAAGCCGTCGTACTGGTTTGAGGCTTCGTTGAGTCTGGTTATGTTTTGTTTGTAGGCTGCGTGGTTTGTTTGGATTTGCTGCATGGCATGTCGGAGTTGGCGTTTATTTTTTGCAGTAATTGAGCAGTGCATGTCGGATAGTTTTGTGGCGTTGGCGAGTTGTTCAGCTTGTGTCGGAATGCAGATGCTGGGTTTGGCGTATTTGACAACTTCGAAACAGGTTATGTGCCCCCCGCTAAAGATAACTGTCGAGGCGTTTTGCATGCATTGTCGGCGTTCTTCTGCAGAAAGCCATGTGTGGACGTCGCAGTTGCCGATTCTGACGGATTTACGAGCTTCACCAGGCATGCCTAAGCTTATTACGCCCGTCACGCCGAGTTCTTGGAAGATAGGAAGCATCATCTGCATTAGCTTGGAGCGGGTGCCAAATGGACCGCTAATGGGTGCGAAGACATATTTGTCGGAGCCTGCTGTCGGAGTGGTGTCGAAGAAGCTGCCGACGTACTCGGTTTTGTCGGATACGCCAACGTGTTGCAGGTTGCCGATGTTGTAGTCGCAGATTGTGTCTGGTGGGGGGTTGTCGGGTATTATGATTTTGGCGCAGTCTTTCACGTAGCGCTCTGTGAATCGTTCGCCAGGGCTTAGCAGCGCAGAGAAGCCGTAGCTGGGGCGTATGAGGTTGGTGATGTAGACGGCGGGTATTTTCCATCGGTGGGCTAGGCGTAGCGCGTTTATGTCGCCGTCGGCTATTAGCATGTCTGGCTGGATTTCATGTATGTTGCGTCGCAGGTCATAGTAGCGGCGGATAACTTCCATGGCGTTGGAGGATTTGATTTGGAGTTTGCCGTTTTCGCCATCAAAGTAGGGCAGCGGAAACAGGGTGTTGATTAACGATGCGGAGGTTAGGATGCCGCTGCTGTTTTCGTACCATGCAGTTGGAGTGGCGAAGTAAACGTTATTGAAGACCTCGTTGAGCACAGAGTAGGCTTTGCCGCCTGAAAAAAAGAACAGTTCATGCCCGTTTTGCTCTAAACGTTTGCCCAAAGCCATAGTTCGGGAAGCATGCCCCAAACCCAACTCAGAACACGCATACATCAACCGCATAACCCTAACATTGAAACAGCCATTTATTTTAGATTATCCACAATCCAAACAAACAAGCCCAACACAGCCCAAGCAGCAACGGCAAATCAGGGAGGGAAAAAGGGTTTTAAGCGCAAAAAGGCAAAGTTAGGGTATGTTTGTTCCACGCAGGGTTTTGGAAGAGAAGCTTTTAGAGTTTGTAGCTGAAGACGTTGGACAAGGAGACGTAACGGCAGCAGCAGTTATTCCCGCGGGGCTAAAAGCGAAAGCAGTTGTTTTAGCTAAAGCAAAGGGCATAGTTGCAGGCGTTGAGGAAGTGGAGGTTTTGGCGCAGGCGTTTGGGTTACAATCCACGGTGCAGGTTACAGACGGCTCACAAGTCAAAAAGGGACAGGTTCTTTTAGAGCTTACAGGAGATGCCCAAACAATACTTTGCGTTGAACGCACCCTACTAAACTTGCTTTCACGCATGAGCGGCATAGCCACAACCACCCACAAAATCGCAGACAAACTAAAACAAGCCAACATAAAAACCCGCATAGCCGCAACCCGCAAGACCTCGTTGGGGTTTTTGTATTTTGACAAGAAAGCCGTCATGGTGGGCGGTGGGGATTCGCATAGGCTGCATTTGGATGATTTGGTTTTGATAAAGGATAATCATTTGGCTTTGGCAGGCGGCTTGGAAAACGCTTTGGAACGCGCCAAGCAGAACGTGTCAGCTTACAAGAAAATCGAAGTAGAAGTCACCTCCGCTGTAGATGCGGTTAAAGCAGTGCAGTTAGGAGCAGACGTGGTTATGCTGGACAATTTTGCGCCCAAGCAAATTAGGGAGTCGGTGGCGTTGCTGGAGGAGGCAGGTGTTTTGGGCAAGGTCCTGTTGGAAGTTAGCGGCGGCGTAACCGAGCAGAACATAGAAGAGTTCGCCGTGCAGGGCGTGGACATAATTAGTTTGGGGGCGCTAACGCACAGCGTGGAAGCGTTGGACATCAGCTTGAAAATGACCCCGCTCTGAAAACTCGTTATATGCCAAACAGTAGCAACGCGAGCACCATAAGGTTCATGGATGCGTGTGCGGTTGCGGCGGTGGTGTAGTTCCATCGGTGATAAATGTAGCCCAAGGCAAATCCGCCTACAAAAGAGGCTATGATGTATACGAATTCAGGGTCGAAGTGGAAGAGCCCAAATACCAAGGCGGAAACTATGGCGGCGGGCAGAAAAGAGAATCTTCGGGTGAGAGCGTTTTGTAGAAAGCCGCGGAAGGCGAATTCTTCGCAGATACCTGCTAGAGCAAGTGAGGTAGCGACTAGTATTAGTCCGAGAGGGGTTTGGCTTGTGTTTATGAGGAGGGTGTTGGATTCTTCGACGGCTTGGCTTACACCAAAGATAGAGGTAAGCAGTGAGGATACGGCAACGTTTAGGAGAATTAGAGCTGCGCCAGCGGAGATGCCTATTGCGATTGATTTTGGGTTGAAGCTTATTTTTATGTAGTTTTTGATGTTGATGCGTTTGAAGAGCAGGTAGCTTAAGGGCACAAGAAGAATGACCAGCTCGCCTAGAACCAAGGTGGGTTCAGTTCCCAAGGTTAACAAGAAAGCGCCGCCTAAGAAGACAAACAAGAAAAACGTGGTTAGGATAACTAAGCCTGCTTCAAAAACGGGAACAACATGGGACTGGTCTGCCAAGAGGATTCCTCTACAAAGTTGCTTGTGCACGCGCACTAAAAGGTTTTGTTACAACCATCTATAAAGGATTTGATTTGGGTTTGGCGTAGTTGTCGGATTCTGCTGAAAAGGTAAAGCTTAAGAAGTTAACTCGGGTTAGTTGTGGTAAATTACTTTGGGGTCAACTAAACTGAGCAGCAAAGTTTGTGTTATTGGTCTTGGGCAAGTTGGTTTTCCAGTTGCAGATTACGCGTACAAGAAGGGACTGGAAGTCTGCGGGTACGACATCAACCCCGCCACGGCAGAAAAAGCAATGCAGACAGGAGGCTTCAAAGCCACCACCCAATGGGAAACCATACCCCCCGCGGATGTCTACATAGTCTGCGTAACCACCAGCCAAACCGATCAGGGACCAGACCTCACACCCGTTTTTGAAGTCTGCAAAAAAATAGCCCAAAAAGCCCCATCAAACGCTTTGATATCCATAGAAAGCACCATAATCCCAGGCACATCCAAAAAAATCTACGAAACCATCCTGCAAAAACGCGTCGGGCTTGTCCATGCACCGCACAGGTACTGGGCAGACCAAGCAGACAAATACGGCGTAAACCAGCTTCGAGTCATAGGCGCCGTCAACACGCAAAGCCTGCAAACGGGATTAAAATTCTACCAAGACACACTGGGCATACCCATGCACACCTGCAACACCGCAGAAGTCGCTGAAATGTGCAAAATCACCGAAAACTCCCACCGTTACCTGCAAATCGCGTTCGCCGAAGACCTAAAGATGCTTTGCAGCCAAATTGGCATGAGCTTTGAAGAACTCCGAGCTGCCTGTAACACCAAATGGAACGTAGACATACCAGAAGCTCGAGACGGCATAGGCAGACACTGCCTCCCAAAAGACATCAAATATGTAACCTCCCTAGCCCCAAGCACCATGCTACAAAGCGCCATGCAAGTAGACAAACAATACCGCGAATGGCTAATCAAAAACCAACAATAGCGCGGCTTTTGCTTTCTGTTCTTTGGGTTATTTTATGTTATGCGTATGAATTGGCAGTTGAGGGTTTGGGCGGCTTTTTGGTCGCTATCTGAGTTGCCTATGAATAGGATGTTTTTGAGGGGGTGGTTGAGTTGTTTGGCGGCGGTTTGGAGTTGTTCTTGGCGGTTTAACGAGTCCTCACGGGTCAGCACCACATCGAAAGGCAGGTTCAGTTCTTGGATTAGCGGCGCGGCGAGTGCTTTACCCTGCAAAGTAACAAGGGCTTTAGGCTTGTTTACGTGCTTCTGATAAAGCGTCATGCCCTGTGGTTTGGGGGTGATTGCGTTTTTGGCGGCGTCTTCTGCTTTGTCCCAAGCAGCAAAAACTTTAGCTTTTAGCTCTGGGGGTAGTTGTGGGATTTTCTGGGTTAACGGGCAAACATCGGCGGTTCCAAGTATCTGCCTAAACTCGGCGTACATAGAAGGGTAGTCTATAGGTATGTCGACCAAGGTGCCGTCTAAATCAAAAATAACCGCAGCTATCACTGATACATAGCTCCCAAAACCTTGCCGTCACGAACCAAGCGTGCAGGAGCATCCATATGCCTAATCCAGTACACGTCTTTGGGCAACACGTCATATTTTGGCATGTCAGGAATGGTTTCTTTGAAGGCGAGGCGTATGTAGAGGTAGGGGATGTTGGCGCAGTAGTCGTTGCGGATTTTTTTGCTGGCAAAGGAGAAGAAGAAGCTGGTGGTGAACATTCTGCCAGGGTTGATTTCGGTAACGCATGCGACACCGTTTTGGTTTTCTTTTAAATCCACGCTTGCGATGCCGCTAAAGTTAGGGTCAATTGCCAAAACCGCTTCCGTGCCAGTTTTGTTTATGTTTTCGTCGTGTACGGTGCGCTGAATGGCGGGGGTTCCTGTGACCGCGGAGGGCGCGAGGTACGCGTAGATGTATTCGAGGCGTTCGCGAGCCATCGAAGTTATCAATTCGCCGTTTTTCCAGATGCTGTGAAAGGCGATGTTTCGTCCAGGCAGGTGCTCTTGAGCCATGAACTCCCAGTCTACGCCTCGGCTTCGCCAGTACTTTATCCACGCAAGGGCGGTTTGGGGGTTGTCTGCGGGGGTGCTGCCTCGTCCGCCTGCTCCGTGGGTTGCCCGTATCCAGAGGGGGCTTCCAAACTCGGCGAAGGCTTTGTCGATGTCGGCGTCACTTTGAATTTTGAGGGTTTTGGCGACAGGAACCAATTTTTGCTGCCATATACTGGCGGATTCAAGCTTATCCTGAGTGGCTTGCACGGCACGTTTTGACGGCAAAAACACGGGCGCATCAAGCTTATCACGACACTCCGACACAACCTCCACCTCCACGTCGGGTTGCGCATGCAAAAACTCCACCTTCTCCTTGCGAATGACCACGTTTAACGCGTCAATGTACCCTGCCTCTTTTGCCAGCGGCACCAAATACTTCTTGTCAGTAGACGCCAAATGCAAATAATCCACGTTCGCTTCTGTGCCTACCAAAAACAACGTTTCAGGCGCAACACGCAACGAACTAACAAAATTAATACCCGCTGGACCCCCAGCACCCGTACACAAGATTCTCTTCAAATTCTTCACACTCATAACCTTTAGTTCTTAGGCATAACTGCGAGTTTGGTTCAATATTACAGTCGCCAGTTTATATTTATTCGCAGTGAAGAGAGGGTTTGTGAGATAACGTAGGGATACAAGTTGGTACAGAATGTTTATATCAAGGCACATTAAAAATGCAACTTGTGATTTAATATGGGCGAGAAAGAAGTGGTTAGCAAGAAAACCTCCAAAGTTGTTGCTGTGGTTTGTTTTGCGTTGGTGGTTGCGTTGGCTGGGGTTTGTGTTTATGAGATGCAATTAGCAGGGCAGTTGTCAGACCAAGTCAGCAATCAAGAGGACATCATTGCAGGTTTACAGTCAACAGTAACGCAGAAGAATTCTGAAATAGCAGCCAAGAACCAGCAAGTCGAAGCTTAACAGAACAGGTCTCAAACCTGCAACATGAAATTGAGGTTAAAATAGAAACAAAACCAAAACTACCAGACCCAAATAGCCCAGCTCAACAGCCAAGTAGATAGCTTAGAAGCCCAAGTATCAGCAAAAGATGCAGAACTAGAAAGCAGCAACCATCAAATTGCCGTGTTAAACACTCAATTAAATGAGCTCAAAGTAGCCAAACTTGTTAACGTGGGCATAGGAGGATACGACAACAGGGCAAACCCTGATAACCCATTCATGATAATCGAGGGGTCAGTTTGCAATGTCGGAAGAGAAACCGCATACAACTGTGAACTAAAAATCATCGCAAACCAAGGAGAAAACCAAAGCATATTCTTCCTTACCCTAGGCACAGGAACAATACACGGACTAGGCACAGAAACATTTAGCACAAACATCTACTACACAGGCAATCCCATAGAAATGCAAAACCTAATCATAACCCCCCAATGGACAACCACACCCTAACCCCCAAACGCCGCACCCCCTTCCGTTAAACATACCACACCACTACAAATCAACAAAACGTATCAGATAACAACTACTCAACTGAGTAAAACAGCGCAAAACATCAAACCCATAAACAAACAAACCAAACCCAAACCACAACATATAAACCCACAAAAACCCACAAAAAGTAAGCACCAACAAACGCGGGGGCTGGTCGTCTAGCCTGGTTAGGACGTTGGCTTTACACGCCAAAGGTCGCCGGTTCAACTCCGGTCCAGCCCACCACAAAATTTCTGGAACCGTTTTTCTGTTTTCGTTTAGGCTACATTGTTTAAAAAAGAGTTGAGTAAGCGACAACCTGTACAGGAACTATTTTTTGTTGGCTTTTTTGGCGCAGGCGTCGCTACAGTATTTTTTCTTCTTATCAAAGGTCATGAAAACTTTCCCGCATACAGAGCATTTCTTTTCCATTTTTAGTTCCTCGTTAAGGCGTATATGTTGTGGATGGTCTAAATCTCTTTTGTGTTATTGTGGGGTTAGCTGGAGTTTTTTGGGGTTATAGACGGCGAATTTGGCTTTTCGTAGGCGTTTGCCGATTCTGCCAATTATGCCTGCGGCGTCGGTTCCTAGTTTGCAGACTAAGGCGTGTTCGAAGAGCCCTAAAGATTCTGTGTTGATGATGTCGCGGTTTAGGTATTCTTGCTCTACGGCAATGTCTATTTGGGTTTTGGAAGCGCCCAAAATGATTAGGCGGTCAAGCAGAGAGTCACGCCAGTTGTGGTATTGGATGATTTGTTTGGGGGCGAGTTCGGCTTCTACTGTGTTTTCTTGGGGGTCTGCGTTGAGGATTTTGAGTTGCAGGGGGAGGTTTTCGGTTATGCCCCATTGTGCAGCGATTTTTTGCAGGGGCAATTCTTCGCCGTTTGTGAGGTGTTTTTGCAGGTGCTTTAGGCTGATTTTGGCGAGAACTGTTTTGGGTTCGAAAACTCCGATGTCCACAAAGAGGTCGGCTTTGTCTTTTATTGGGGTGACGTAGCCTTTTTGGATGGAGAATTTCTTGAGGTTTTCTACTTTGCCGGGGCAGGTTCCTGCTTCGCGGTCAAGCAGGTTTTGGGCGATTTGTTCATCTTCGCCTTCAAGCGAGAGCAGGACCCATTTGCTATTTACGGTGCCCTTTATGGTTACTGTTACGTCTAGTTCGTCAAACATGCCAGAGAAGACTTGGCTGAGTTGTTTGAGTTGGTGAGTGTTGTAAATTCTTGTTAGAAGCGCTATGTCGGTCATGAGTTTTCCTCGAGGAGATGGGTTATTTCGTCGTGTACTTTTTTGACACGGTCAGCGGCGGCGTTTAGGTTTTCTTTTCTAAGCCGCTCAAGCGTTAACTCTACGGATACGCGCCCATAAGGTTCTACAAGTTTGTCGGCGTAAGAAACAATTTTCTCCTCCAAAGACAAAGGCACATACCCGTCTCGGGGCCAACCCAGCTTGCTTGCTTCCACCGCAGTTATTCCCCCGCCCACATGCCGCTTAATTATATCAATTACGCATTCAGGCAAGTTCTGTGCCATGGCGATTTCGGCTCCGACTATAGCGTGGTTTACCGTATGGGTTTTGGCTCTGCCAAGGTCATGGAGCAAAGCGCCGATTTCGACTACGTCAACGTTTACGGTGTAGCCTTTTTGTTGGAGGGTTTGGGCGGTTTCTTTAGCAAGGTCAGCTACTGCTATGCAGTGCTCGATAACTTCGTTTGGGCAGTTGTTGCTGCGAAGAAGCGCTATTGCTTGCTCCCTACTAGGAAGCTTGTCACTCACCTAACTCCTTCCTTAACTGCTCAACTTTTGCGCCTAACGACTCAACCATTTGTTGGTTTTCAAAATGAGACAAGGGTTTGCCGCAGACGTTACAGTGGAAAACTAGCTCCACAGCGTCCTCGAAGGGAACGCGTTTGCATTCGGGAGTGTCGCAGTAGTAAAAATCGTGAGTGGACTCGTATTCTAAGCGCACAGTGAGTTTTTCAAGGACACGGCGTTTTTGGCTTAAAATGAAGCCTTCAAGCTGGTCGGGTTGGAGTTTCCAGTGAAAAATGAACCAGCCTGTTTTGGGGTCGCGGGTGCGCCGTAAACTGACAAGGGAGTGGTCGTAGAGTTTGTAGAGAATTTTACGCACAGAATTTAACCGAATTCCAGTGCTGTTTGCTATCTCATCATCGGTAATCTCATCCTTGGCTTTAAGGTACTCAATTAACTGCACAGCCTCCTCCTCACCCAAAGAAGCCGCCACCTTCATCAAAGTCGCATCGTCAATAGTCGATAACATGGCACAATTCCTTTGTAAACGCGCTATATAATAAGGCAGGCTCTTCCATAAAACTCTTCTTCACTAAACCGCCAAAACCGTCAATTCAAAGTAGCTTCTTGCCTCTTTGCTGAGGAACAATCTTGAGCTTGGCGTCCTCAAAAGTCCGCCCCAACGCCGCGCCCTCAAAGAAACGGTCCAAAAAAATGGCAAGAGCCGCACATTCTGAATGAGGCTGATTCCCAACCGCCACGTTAAAATCCGAAACTTCATCATAGTAAAACTCGCCAGGAACCTTCTGGCTGCCAACTAAAACCAAAACGTCTTTTCCCAAATCACGTATGCGCTGCAGAACGTTGCTGGTTTGGATGTTTTCGCCATACGCGGTTAAGTGAACAACCACGCCGCCGCTTGTTTTCCAGTTGCTGACTGCTTTTTTCCATGGCGTTTTCATTTCAAAAAAGAAGTCGCCGCCCCAACTCTGAGTCACTTTGTCAAGGGTCTGCTTGATTTTTTCGTCAGCAACATCACACAAAATGAAACCTGAAGCACCCAACGCACGCGAAGTCAATGCGACATGCGTGGTAAGGCGCACATCACGCTGTGGACGATGCCCCCAACGCAAAACAACAACACGACCCGCCGCCACAGTTATTGCTCCTTTTGGTTTGGGGTGGTGTGGATTTGGAATTTGCCATTTAGGTCTTTGATGCGGCTTTTGATTTTTTCCACAAATTCAGGTTCAGCTTCAAAAGTTACTTCCACAGAGTCGTTGCTGTAGTTGATGCTTTTAACTTCTGCTTGTTTGTGCACACGCGAAACCAAAGACATAACTTCACTATTTACAGGCACACAAAACGATGCGGCGACGTAACCTTCCAGCTTGCGCAAAACCACTTTTCGCAGCAAATCCAAGTTGGTCTGGTTTTTTGCGGAAATCAAAAGATGGTTTATAGTGTCCCCTTGGAGTTGCGTAACTTTTTGGGTGACTTCTTCGGGGCTAAGGCAGTCGATTTTGTTGAAGACAGTTATTATGGGGACTTGGGAGGCGCCGATGCGGTCAATGGTTTGCAGGCAGACGCGGCGTTTGTTTTCAATCTTCTCTAAGGGCTCGTTTAAGTCCAAAACGAGCAGGATAAGGTCGGAGTATATGGTTTCTTCCAAGGTGGAGTTGAACGCTTCGATGAGCGAGAGTGGGAGGCGGTCGATGAAGCCGACAGTGTCGGTTAGCAGGATTTTGCGTTTGGAAACTTCGATAAGGCGGGTAGTGGTGGAGAGCGTGGTGAAGAGTGCGTTGTCTACTTTCGTGTCCTCTTGCACAATGGCGTTAAACAGGCTGCTTTTGCCCGCGTTAGTATAGCCTGCTAGGGAGATGCTGTAAAAACCCAGTTCTGTTCGCCGTTCACGATGCAACACGCGTTTTTCCCGCACCGCGCGCAGTTTTTTTCGTATGGTGTAGATTTGGCGTTTGATGGCTTCTTGGTAGATGTCGGCTTCGTAGACGCCTATGCCCATGAAGCCTGGTTGTTCGCCTGCTTTGAAGAGGTTGACTTTTTCTTTGGCGTGTTTGAGTTCGTGTTTGAGGGTGGCAAGCTGTATTTGGAGTTTGGCTTCGGTGGTGGTTGCGCGGTTGTTGAAGATTTCGAGGATGAGTTGGAAGCGGTCGATGATTTCGACTTTGGTTGCTTTTGCTAGGTTGTAGGCTTGGATGGGACGCAGGGAGTTGTCAAAGATTACTTTTTCGGCTTTGGCTTCTTTAACTAAGGCGGCGAGTTCTTCGACTTTGCCTTTGCCGATTTGGTAGCGTGGGTCGGCGCGGCGTAGCTGCTCCATTTGGGCGGTTACGGTGTAGCCTGCGGATACGGCTAAGCCTTTTAACTCGTCAAGGCTTGAGCTTTCGCGGTTTAAACGGCGCTGCACTATGATAACGTTCGTTCTAAGGTTTACTCTCCCTTGTCTTTCTTTTTGAACTCGATAAGGTCGCCAAGCGTCAATTCGCGGTTTGAAGCTTTAGAAACACTCTGAGCAACATCCTTCTCCTCCGCCACAGAAACCAACAACGAAACCTTCAACTCATGCTCAAGGCGTGCGATTAACTGGTTGGTTGGCGCAATTTTTCCAAGCTCGATTTTACGCAAAACCGAAGCTTTCTCACTAATTCTCATGCCTAAATCCTCCACACTTAACCCCGCTTTCTCGCGTGCATGCTTGATAACCTCAGCGTAATCCGAAATAACCTCCTTGGTAGTGTCCACCTTTGCTTTAACCACCCGCTTCTTAATTGGGATAGGTCCCTTAAACGGCGAACCCAAAGAAGGCTGCATTTGGGGAACAGGAGCAGGTTTTGGCGCAGCAGGCTCCCAAGTTGCCTGCCCATGCTTTGCACAGCTACCACAAACAGTTAACTTCGCGCCCTCAATAACAACGCGCATCGGACTCTCGCGAATTTTGCGACCACAAACTTCGCAACGCAATATACTCACCTAGATTGTTTTTATTGCATCAACGTATGTTTATAGTTGTCGAAAAAAATCAGGCACATTTAAGGAGAAAAACGCTTTGGAAAACCCCCTCACAAAACTTCGCAGTATTGCGGATTACCAGTTTGGAGCAGGCACAGGCAAAACGTTGTTCCCAGACGACATAGACGTGGAGTACTCCAAAGCCACAGGCAAAATCCGCTACATCAACCACCAAGGAACCCGCATAGCCACCCTACGCCCCACAGACGGCATGCTCTCGCTAAGCATACAAGCCGCAAAAACCCTAACCCAAAACAAAACACCACCCCCGTGCCTCATCACGGTGCAGCAAGACGTAGCGCCATTCATAGCCAAAGGAGGAGACACCTTCGCAGCCCACGTCACCCAAGCCGACCCCGACATACACGCCAAAGACGAAGTCATCGTCCAAGATGAACAAGGACAAGTGCTAGCCGTTGGACGCGCCATGCTTTCTAGCTCTGAAATGAAAGCGTTCAAAACAGGAGTAGCCGTCAAGGTCAGACACGGCACCCAATAAAAGTTAAGTATATTTGGTTCTAATGCAGAATACTTGAATGAAGGTAAACATACATGCCACGACATATGAACCCCCGAGATACCAAGCGCATGATGCAACGTATGGGTATGAATCTAGAAGGCGTAGACGATGTTAAAGAGGTCATAATCCGAACCCCCAGCAAAGAAATCGTTGTTGAGGCGCCTGAGGTGGCGATTGTGAATATGCAGGGGCAAAAGATTTTCCAGGTTGCAGGCGGCAAAATCTCTGAGCGTGCGCCTACTCAAAGTGGTGAAGCGGCGGCGCCGAAGGTTTCTGAGGAGGATGTGCAGTTGGTGGCGGGGCAAACAGGCAAGACTGTGGAGCAAGCCAGAAATGCGCTGCTTGAGTGTGAAGGCGACCTTGCAAAAGCTATCCTGCTGCTTTCTTCTTAATTTTTGTTTGTGGCTAAGCGGTTTATATACGCGGTCTCATACGTTTTTGTGACCTTAGATGGCGCCTTCATCAGATATTGTGGTAGTTGGACATTTTTCAGTAGATACCATCGTGTTGCCTAGTTTAGCGGAGGTGTTTGTGGGTTTGGGGGGTTCGGTGGCGTATTCTTCGTTTGCAGCTAGGCTTTTAGGCAGCAAGGTTGGGGCGGTTTCCAAGGTCGGCAGCGACTTTCTCCAAGAATACGAAAACAGGCTCAAACTATCAGGCATTGACCTTTGCGCCGTAACTCGCGCGCCAGAGTCTAAGACCACGCAATTTGAGTTGGTGTACTCAAAGGATTTATCGCAGCGCAGTTTGACACTTAAAAGCCAAGCTCCCCCACTCACCATCGAAGACTTGCCAGCAGACCTGAAAGCAGAAATCATTCATGTTGCGCCCATTGCCCGCGAAGTAACGCCAGAGGTTGTGGAGCAGTTGCGGGGTTGCTGCAAGGTTTTGTGTGTTGACCCCCAAGGAATGCTGCGGCACTTTGACGCAGACGGCAAAGTAAGTAACAACCAACCCGTAAGCAGGGAACTGTTGGGGTTGATGGATATTTACAAGTCCTCACTCAACGAGATTCTTGCCACCACAGGCAAATCTGACCTAAAACAGGCAATAAAAGCGGTTCATGATTTTGGCGTAGAAACTGTCATTGTCACGTTTGGGGCAAAAGGCGCAATCTTATCCACCAATCAGGGTGCAGCGTACAATCTGCCAACGTTTCCGTGCAGGGGGTATGTTGATCCGACGGGCGCGGGGGACGTTTTCATGGGCGCTTTTCTAAGTGAGCATTTGCGCAAGAAAGAGTTGTTGTGGTGTGGTTGTGTGGGGAGTGCGGCGGCATCGTTGGTTGTTGAGTCGGTTGGTGCTACAGGGTTTGGGTCAAAAGCGGAAGTTTATCGTCGCGCTGGGGTTTTGTATGAAAAAGAAATAAAGCAATGAATGCGTTTAGTGGGGTAGTTATGTGAGGCGTAGACTGTGGGTCGTGTAGATAAAGGTGAAAAATGCGGCGTTTCAGGCTGCAGCAAAGAAGCGGAACGTTCAGTTTCGATAGATAAAGCTAAGGCTGCGGGTTTGAACGTTAGCGGCGAAAAACGTGCGTACCTTTGTAAAGAGCATTATAAGGAATTCAAGAAGAAAACCAAGAAAGACAAGACCCTTGAGAAGTGGCGTTACGGCGCATAGGCTGCGTGAAACCAGATGCGGATATTGCAACTACATTCTAACTACATCGAATACACTCCTGTGGAGAAGGAAATTGCCCAAGCTGAAGAAGCCAGCAAAGAGCAGTGCCACATAAAAGAAGTCGTCGTTTTGTTCACGGCAGTTGAAGAAGGCGATACTGAGGCGTTGGCGCAAAAAGCCATTGACGAGACCCGTGCGTTTCTTGCCAAACTCAAAGTCAACCGCATCCTGATTTACCCGTTTGCGCACCTAAGCAGCGACTTATCCAGCCCGCTTGACGCACTCAAAGTTATCCAAGCCATGGAACAGCACGCCAAAGACAAGAGCATAGAAACCTACCGCGCCCCCTTTGGCTGGAACAAACAATTCACCATATCCATCAAAGGCCACCCCCTCGCCGAGCAAGCCCGCACCTACACCACATCAGACGCCGCCCAAAAAGACGCGGAGAAGGAGGAGCAGGGTGTTTCTGCTGCTTTGAAGGCAGAGGATAAGCTGGAGTCGTTTTGGCATGTCCTAACTCCTGAGGGCGAGCTAATTCCCGTGGCGGATTTCAAATTCAAGGGTCACCAGAACCTGCAAAAATTCACGCAGTACGAAATCAAAAAGGTGCGCGCTAGCCAGCAAATGCCCCCGCACGTACAACTAATGAAGCGCTTGGAAATTGCAGATTACGAGATGGGCAGCGACCCGGGCAACATTCGCTGGTACCCTAAGGGGCGTATGGTGAAGTCGCTTATTGAGCAGTATGTTACGGCGCGTATGGCAGAGTACGGAGCAATGGAAGTTGAAACTCCGATTATGTACGATTTTAATCATCCGACGTTGTCGAGTTATTTGAATCGTTTTCCTGCGCGCCAGTACGTCTTGAAGTCTGAGGATAAAGAGTTGTTTTTGCGTTTCGCGGCGTGTTTTGGGCAGTTTCTTATGGCGCATGATGCCCAGTTTAGCTACAAGCAAATGCCCGTGAAACTTTACGAGTTGACGCGTTACAGTTTTAGACGCGAGAAAAGCGGCGAAGTCTCAGGGCTACGCAGGCTCAGAGCCTTTACCATGCCTGACTGCCACGCGTTCTGCACCGATTTAGACCAGGCGAAAGCGGAATTCATCAAACGCTTCAACATGTCAATAGATGTTTTAAGCAACATCGGCTTTACCAAGGACGACTACGAAATAGCCATGCGCTTCACCAAGGACTTTTACGAAGAAAACAAAGACTTCCTCGCAACTCTTGCAAAGACCTTTGGCAAACCCATGCTCGCCGAAGTCTGGGCGGAACGCTTCTTCTACTTTAGGCTAAAATGGGACCTAAACTTTGTCGACAACCAAGACAAAGCCGCTGCCCTATCCACCGACCAAATTGACGTAGAGAACTCGAAACGCTACGAGATAACGTATGTGGACGAGAAAGGCGAAAAACAGCACCCGCTTATTTTGCACTGCTCGCCCTGTGGAGCTATCGAACGCAACATCTACGGGCTCTTAGAAAAAGCCTACCGCAAGCAAATGAGCGGCAAAGCGCCCATGCTTCCCTTATGGCTCTCACCCACGCAAGTACGCCTAATTCCTGTGTCAGACAAGTACCTTGAGAAAGTCGAGGAAATCGCAGACAAAATCCAAGCAGACTGCATCCGCGTGGATGTTGATGACCGCGCCATGACGCTGCAAAAGAAAATCCGCGACGCCGAAAAAGAATGGATACCCTACACGGTAGTTATCGGCGAAAAAGAGTTAGAGTCAGGCACGCTGTCGGTTAGAGACCGCGAAGTTAAGGGGCAATCCCAAATGCTAGCCGCGCAGGAATTAGCCGAGAAGATTCGGGGCAAAGTTGGGTGCATGCCGTTTAAGCCGTTGCCATTACCGCGTAGCCTTAGCAAACGTCCCCAATTCCATGGATGATAAACGAAACATATAGTTCATTGACGCAAGCTATATCAAATCATCCAGCAATATGGGGGACTACCTTTAGAGGAATAGCTATGGAGCAAGAACTCCTTATCTACATAGACGGCAAGTACGTCCCCAAGTCACAGGCGAAAGTTAGCGTTTATGACCACGGTTTCTTGTATGGCGATGGCGTGTTTGAGGGCATACGCGCGTATAACGGCGTAGTTTTCAAACTAAAAGAGCACATCCAAAGACTCTACGATTCCGCGCGTGCCATGATGCTAAACATACCGATTAGTCAAGAAGAAATGATTAAAGCAGTTGTGGAGTCCTGCAGAAAAAACCAGTTAAAAGACGCGTACATTCGTTTGGTGGTTAGCCGCGGCGTTGGAGATTTAGGGCTTGACCCGCGTAAATGCCCAAAACCTATAGTTATCATCATAGCTGACCACATCGTACTGCACGATGGTAAAGCTAAAACCGAGGGCATCACCGCCATGATTACTTGGGTACGCCGAGACCCCATCGACGCCACCGCCCACGAGATAAAGTCGCTTAACTACCTAAACAGTGTCTTGGCAAAAATTGAAGCCAACAGGAGCGGCGTTGACGAAGCCATCTACTTAGATAAGAACGGTTGCGTCGCGGAAGGTGTAGGAGAAAACATCTTTATAGTCAAAGGCGGCAAAATCACCACGCCCCCAAGCTCCACAGGCGCACTTTCAGGAATAACAGCCAAAGCAGCCAGAGAACTCGCCGCAAAACTGGGCTACACCGTATCCGAAGCCAACGTAACACCCTTCCAGCTACTCAACGCAGACGAAGCCTTCTTCACGGGAACCGCAGCAGAAATCGTGCCCATACGCGAAGTGAACTGGAGACAAATTGGCGATGGCAAACCAGGACCTGTCACCAAAGCTCTGATGGCGGAGTACAAAAAGCGGGTGCAAGACCCCAAGCAAGGCGTACCCATCTAAGCCGCAGCTTGGAGCCCACGTTCTTTTCTTTTTATTGTTTGCTTTTGATGAAGTCTTCCATGGCGTTGAGGGCTTGCTCTAGGGTTTCTATAGGTGGAAGAAATACTGCTCGGGCGTGTCCTGCCCCGTAGACGGGGTCAAAGCCTGAACCGTTAACGATTAACACGCCAGTTTGCTTTAGCAAATCCACTACAAAATCCAAGTCAGTTTTCCAAGTTGAGCCTACGCCGTGGATTTTGGGGAAAATGTAGAATGCTCCTTCGGGTTTTGCGCAGCTTACGCCGTCGATTTCGTTTAGGCGCTTCCAAGCGTAGTCGCGCCGTTCGCGCAGGGTTTGCACTACCTGTTTTATGTGGTCTTGCGAACCATCTAAGGCAGCCACGCCAGCTTTTTGCACGGGAGTGTTAGCAGATAAGCGGATGCGGCATTCTTTTTCCACGGCGTCTTTTAACTCGTCCAGTTCGCCGTTGGGGGCTTTGAAGTACATGTAACCCAAACGCCAACCTGTCATCTGGTAGGTTTTGGAGAAACCGTTTAACCCCACCACGGGCAAATCCTTGGCTAAGTGGGCGGCGCTTGCAAAATCGTCGGAGAAAGTGATTTGGTCGTAGATTTCATCTGATATTATTAGCAGGTCATGCTCAGCGGCTATGTCTACCATTTCTTTGACAAGTTTTCTGCTGTACAAAGCGCCCGTGGGGTTGTTGGGGTTGGTTATTACGAGCGCGCGGGTTTTGGAGGTGATTTTGTTTCGCAGATCGTCTAGGTCGGGTTGCCAGCCGTTTTCCTCTACGGTTTTGTAGGGTACGGGGGTGCCGTCGAAGAATCGGGTGTAGGATACGTAGGGGGGGTAAGTAGGTGCGGGGAAGAGGATTTCGTCGCCTTTTTCGATGAGGGCGGCTAGGAGCATTTGTATGCCTTCTGAGACGCCTTCGGTTACGAGTATGTCTTGCGCGTTTAGGCTGATTTGGTTTACTCGTTTTTCTTTGCGGGCGATGGCTTCGCGCAGTTCAGGCAAGCCTTCGGAGGGGGAGTAGCTGTTGTTGCCTTTCTCTAATGCGTTGCGAAGGGCGTCTTTGATATGCTGGGGCGTGTCTAAATCAAAAGCTGGAGGATCACCGACGTTAAGGTAGTAGATGTCTTTGCCCTGCGCCACCAACTCGTCAGCGTAGGGGATAACATCTCGAATAGCATACTCTATAGACTGCACTCGTCGTGTGACTTTAACGCTTGGCACGCTCTAATAGCCCCTATAAGAAGGCACCAATGTGCCCTTTCCAAAATAAAGTTTACGAAAACAGCAAACCACAAATCCACATAAAAACACAAATTCGCACCCAAAACAGCTCCGCCACCACAGATTTCAAAGTACCAGCCACCAAACAAAACAAAACGCAATTAACCACACAAAAACCAGCACAACACCCATCCATTCTAAAATAAAAGGTAAAGGGGGGAAGAGGGGTTATTTGGTTTGGTTGTGTTTTCGTCGGTTGGTTTCGGTTCGGGTTTTTTTGCGCAGCCACATGCCTTCGCCTAGGAAGAGGGCGGTTGCCATGGCAGTTGGCGAAATCAGGTAGTAGAGGTACATGTCGGGGGCAATTCCCTGAGTTATCAAGGGTAAAGCAATGATTATTAGCTCCACAAGCAAGATGCCCATAAAAAAGAAAGAGTAGAAGATGAGCCTGGGCACCAATGTTCTGCCAATCCATAGGTGTCCGCTGACTCCGACTTTTTCTTTGACTGCGTATTCGCCGTACTGGTTTTTCATGAGCAAGCCTAGGGATTCGAGTTTTTGCAGGTGCCAGTGGGCGATGCTTGGGCTGGTGAGGTTAGTGGCGCGCATGACTTCGCGGGGTCCTACGGGTTTGCCTTCTTTGACGGCGTAGGCGTAGATGTTAAGTGTGGTGCCTTCAAGTTCTTCAGTGGCTAAGTTAGTCACGGCTGTGTCCTCGGCGCAACAACTACTTCTATACGGGAATTGCTTGGCTGGAAGGTCTGGTCGTCAGCTAATATGCCGTTGTATATGTATCCGTTTGCAGTGTTTTCGAATTGCAGCTCGATTGTTTGGGTGGCAGTTGCGGCAGTGTTGTAGTAGGTTCCGTTAACCAACCATTCATCGACGTAATGTGAAGCAGAAGCATACAAGGTGAGTTTACCTGTTTGAATCAAGGTGTTTAAGCCTGCAAAGTCATCTAAGCATGCAAGGTCATCGCCCAGAGTATAGAAGTGCATACCTGTGCCGTTGAACTGGATTAGCTTTGATTCATGCGGCGCCCAGACGTTGCTGAATCCGCCAAGATTGCTTTCCCAGCCAAAAGGCAGCCAAGAATAGCATCTGCCATTACCCCAGTTGCCCCATTTAGGCAACGTAGATAGCGGCGCGCGGGTTCCTGTTTCACTATAATAATCCGCGTAGTAGAGTTCATTGGGCGGCAACCCAACGGTGTACACCAGGTTCTGCAGCATACCAGATGCTATCATAAAAGGCTGCATTGTCTCAACTGTTACTTTGCCTGTCACGTCAACCCATGAGCCGTTAATGTACATCATCGTTATCAAGTGGTTGCCCTGTCGGTCATAGTATTCAGCAAGGGGTACGCCTTCAAACCAAACACCAGTCTCACTTGCGTTCTCAGGCAAAGAAGGAACCGTACTGTTAAGGGTATGGTCTGCGCTAAAGGCGCGTGCCTCATCAGGAGTCAAAGGACCCTGCATAATAGTTTCGTATTCCTCGCCATCCCAACTGGTTCGCCAATAGGTTTGCGTGAGGGCCATCAAGCAATCGGGGTAAGGCATCGGCTGCCATGAACCATTGGACCAGTGGCGACCTTCAGGAATCCAAGTGACGTTTACCCAGTTGCCGTCGAGATAAACACCGTCAACAATCCCGCCGAAAAGGCGGGTGCGGAACCAGCCGTTGTCAGGGATTTCTACTGTGCCGTATATTTCGCCTCCCAGAATTGACTGGTGCACCGAAATTTCTTTGGCAGCGGTAAAGGCGATGTCGTACAATGTTGCGGGTTTGTCGGAGAGGTTAGTAACATTGAGGACAACGTTGTAGTCAACGTTTTTGGAGGTGTACGTTACGTTTACAGGGTCACCTAAGTCGCCATATGCGTTTGCGTTGGGGTATTCTGTGGTGTTGTGCAGGTAGTCGTAGGGGGTAAAGTTGGCGTAGACGATGTTGACGCTAAATTCTGCTTTGGGTCCTTCGGGGACGCGGGGGAGGGGATGAACGTTTGGCGGAGTAATTAGCATAGGCGAAGCATACGCAAAGCCTACGCTTAAAGCTAAACAAGCTACAAGAATCAATTTCACACTTGTTCTCATTCTATCACCACCTAAACCCCTCTACCCAAATGCCCTCTTAGCTCTATTCACCGAACACTTACGTTCGGACAAACGAACACCCACCAGCAAACAACAAACATAGAGGCTACACGAATATACGGTTTTTCACATCCAACAAAAACAGGACCCTTCAGCAGGCAGCAACATAGAAAAACCGTGAAGGACAAACCCGAAAATCCGATTTAAGTTTTCCAGAAAACGCTCATAAACTTTTATCTACTCCCAAAAGGCAGTATCATAAGGGTTTTGTCACTGGTGAATAACATGATTGGCTGGAACGGTTACGCATTACAAGTTGACCTCACCAAAAAAAGCTGGACCAAAAAAGCCTACAGCACAAAAGTCGCAGAGGAGTTCATAGGCGGCAGAGGCTTTGCCATCAAACACCTGTGGGACACACTACCAGCAGGAACAGAGCCCCTCTCACCCCAAAACAAACTCATCTTCGCCGCAGGACCCCTAACAGGATTTGCCCTGCCTAACAGTGGCAAACTAGTGGTCGCATCCAAAAGCCCCCTCACAGGCGGATACGGCGACGGAAACATCGGCACCTACGCGGCAGTGTACATGCGCAAAGCAGGCTACGACGCCCTAATTGTGGAGGGGGAATCCACAGAGCCTGTGGTTTTGCATGTTAAGGATGATTTGGTGGAGTTTGTGGATGCTGCGGATTATTGGGGTTTGAGTTCGTTTGAAGCTGAAGCCAAACTAAAGAAGCGGTATGGGCGTTTTGCGGGTGTTGTTTCGATTGGGCAGGGCGGCGAGAACAAGGTCAAGTTCGCGTGTGTTATGTCTCAGGAGGGACGTGCAGGAGGCAGACCGGGCATGGGCGCAGTTATGGGCTCCAAGAAACTCAAAGCCGTCGTGTTCGAAGGCACCCAAGAGTTGCAGGCAGCGCATCCACAGGAGCTAAAAGCGGATGCCACCGCAGGATTCAAAGACATCCTAACCAAACCCAAATACGAGTTCTGGAAACGCCAAGGAACCCTAGGCAACGTAGACTGGAGCAACCAAACCAGCGTCCTCCCAACCCGAAACTACAGCGAAGGCGTCTTTGCCCAAGCCGAAACGGTTAACGGATTTGCCGCAGAAGCCATTAAAACTGCGAATCGGGGCTGCCCAAACTGTAACATGACCTGCGGAAACGTGGTCACAGACGGCGAGGGATGTGAATCGGAGCTGGATTATGAGAACGTGGCGATGCTTAGCAGCAACATCGGGTTAGACGACATGGCGCAAGTTGCGGTTTTAAATCGCCTTGCCGACGAGGTGGGGTTGGATTCGATTTCTTTGGGGAACGTTATGGGTTTTGCTATTGAAGCGTCTCAGAAAGGCTTGATTCCTGAAAGACTTGAGTGGGGTGATTTTGAGCAGGCAAAACAGTTAATCCAAGACATCGCTTACAGGCGCGGCTTGGGCAATTTGCTCGCAGAAGGCGTACGCAATGTTGCGAGTAGAATTGGCGGTGACTCTGCAGGCTGGGCAATACATGTCAAAGGCTTAGAAGTGAGCGCGTACGACTGCCACGCAACCCCCGCCATGGCTTTAGCATATGGAACCAGCCCCATCGGCGCCCACCACAAAGACGCTTGGGTAGCAGGCTGGGAAATCGCCAACGACCGAGAAGGCTACAGCCAAGAAAAAGTCGCCAAAGTCATCGAATTCCAAGACGGTCGCGGAATCTATGAGTGCCTGGGCGTGTGTAGGTTTCCAGTCATAAACATGGGGTTAGACCGCGACTATTACCTGCGTTACTTGAACGCTGCAACGGGCAAACAGTTTGACTGGGATGTGCTGCTGAGGGTTTCGCAGCGTGTGTTCAATTTGATGCGTGCGTTTTGGGTACGTGAGCACCAAGGCAAATGGAGCAGCCAAATGGACATGCCCCCCGCCCGATGGTTTGACGAACCCTTAACAGATGGCGAGTTAAAAGGAGCCAGACTTGACCGCGCAAAATACGAGCAGATGCTACAGGCATACTATGAACTGCGGGGCTGGGACAAAAACGGCGTGCCAACACCTCAAACCCTAAAAAGCCTTGGGTTAACCCCACTTTAGGCAGCAACGAAACAAACAGGAGACGTTGTTAGTAGGATTTGGCGAAGTAGACGAGGTCTTTGGCTTTTTGGTTGCAGTAGATGCAGTTGGTGGTGGGTTGTTCTTTTTGGAAGGGTTCTACACGTATGGTGGCGCTGGTTTCTTCTTTGATTTTTGCTTCGCATTCGGGGTTGCCGCACCATGCAGCTTTCAGAAAGCCGCCTTTTTGGCTTAGGACTTTTTTGAATTCTTCGTAGCTTTTGATGTGGGTGGTTTTTGCTTCTAGGTTTTCTCGGGCTTTAACGTAGAGGCTGCGCTGAATTTCCTCAAGCAAAGCCTGCACCTGCTCCACCACATCAGCGTCGGCTACGGCGGTTTTTTGTTTGACGTCACGGCGAACCAAAGTAACCTGCCCCTGCTTAAGATCACGCGGACCAATCTCAACACGCACAGGAACGCCCTTGAGTTCCCACTGGTTAAATTTCCATCCAGGCGTGTATTCTTCGCGGTTATCAAAAACCACCGACAGCCCCCGCTCTTGAAGTTTGACCGCGGTTTCTTTGGCTTTAGCGGCTATATCGTTGGGGTCAGCACCCTTATACGGAATAGGAACAATGACAACTTGGATGGGCGCGATTCTAGGCGGCAACACCAAACCTTTGTCGTCTCCGTGGACCATAACTAAGGCGCCGATGAGTCGGGTGGTTATGCCCCAGCTGGTCTGCCAAACGTAATGGTCTTTTTCGTCTTCGCCGATGTAGGTGATGTTGAAGACTTTGCCAAAGTTTTGTCCCAGATTATGTGAGGTGCCCATTTGCAGGGCTTTCCCGTCAGGCATCATGGCTTCTAGGGCGGTGGTGTAGTCTGCGCCTGCAAATTTTTCGCTCTCAGTTTTGGTGCCCACGATGACGGGTATGGCGAGGTAGTTTTCCATGAGGTCACGGTATTCTTCGAGCGCGTAAAGCACCTGTTCTTGGGCTTGCTCGGCGGTGGCGTGGGCGGTGTGTCCTTCTTGCCAGAGGAACTCGCGGGTGCGCAAAAACAGTTTGGTAGCTTTGGTTTCCCACCTTACGATGTTGCACCACTGATTAAGTTTCAAGGGCAAATCACGCCAACTGCGAATCCACTTAGAAAACGCATCATACATTATAGTCTCAGAAGTGGGGCGAACCGCCAACTTTTCCTCCAAGGGAGTGCTGCCGCCTTGAGTTATCCACGCAACCTCAGGAGTAAACCCCTCAAAATGCTCCGATTCCTGCTTCAAAAAACCCTCAGGAATAAACATAGGAAAATAAACGTTCTTGTGACCAGTCGCCTTAATCTTACGGTTAATAACATCCTGAATTTTCTCCCACATAGCATACGCGTCTTCACGAATAATCATACAACCCTTCACAGGCGCATAATCCGCCAACCCAGAACGCAAAACAACCTGCGTATACCACTCAGAAAAATCCTCACCCTTCCGCGCAGTCACACCAATATCCGACATAACAATCGCTCATACGTCTCACACTCCCACAATATAAAACCATACCCAAACAAAAAAACTCAACAAACAACAAACCAAAAAGAAACACGTAAACGGGTAAACAAAACCACTTTTGAACGAGTTCTCGATTCAGCGAACAGGTAAAAAATAGGGATATAAACTTAGGACTTTCTGCGACACAAGAAGACTTTTTGGGACGTTTTAGGACGCAACCTAACCGTTTTTTAGGCGCTAAAGCGCGAAAGCAATCCAAAACGGGTTCTGCGTAAACCTATAGGGGGGCTGTTAGAAAGCAGAGTTAGTGAAATTTATAATAACGGGGGCGTGTTTTCTAAACGAGATTGTTATGCCTGATGTTTGGTTGGATACGGTTACGCCCAAAATTAGCATAGTTATTCATAGTTTGCTGCCAAGTTTGCACGCGAAGGGGTATAGTACGTTGGTTTCAGCTAAGAAACAGACGCAGACCACAGATTTGCTGGATGCGTTGGAGGTGCCGTATTATGCTGTTGGGGATTATGGGGCAACGGTGGAGGAAAAGTTAGCGGCAGATGCTAACCGAACATTAGAGTTTTTAGAGCTCTTCAAGAAAGTAGGCAAACCCAAAGTTTTATGGGCACACGGCGATGTGGCAGCCATTCGAACCGCATTTGGACTAAAAATTCCTATTGTGTACGCAAATGATACGGTGTTTGCTTATCACGTAGCGCGTTTGGCGGCTCCGTTGGTGGATTGGCTAGTTGCGCCTGTGAGTTTTGGTAAGTCATGGAGCAAATATGGCATATCCAAGAGCAGGATTGTGCATTATGATGGGTTGGAGGAGGTTTCGTGGATGCAAGGCAGCGGCTTTGAAGCGCCAGAGTTTGTTAAGGAACTGGCGGATATGCGACCTACGGTGTTGTTTAGGGACGCTGAGTACCAAGCTAGCTACTGTAGCGAAGTCAAGGTCGATACGCAGCGGCTTTTAGAAGAGTTGAGTAAGGTGGCGACGGTGGTTTATTTGCCGCGGTATGAGAAAGAAAAAGAACGCCTCAAGGATTTGGAGAATGTTTGGACGCCGCCTAAGCCCGTGTTAACCGCGCAGCTTTTGCCCTACATTGACTTGATGGTTGGCAGCGGCGGAACCGCATGCAGAGAAACCGCCCTCGCAGGCATACCCACCATAAACTTCCACTTCTGGGATGTGCAAGCGCGCTACCTTCACAAAAAAGGCTTCCCCATCCAAATCCAGAAAAACACAAACAAAATCCTAAAAGAAGCCAAGAAAATCCTGCAAAACCCCAAGCAGTACAAGATGGACACCAAAGAGGCGCTGTCAAAGTTGGAGTCGCCTGTTCCAGTTTGGACCAAATATATTGAGCGTTGCCTGCGCCCGACTTAAAGCCCGCAAAGGCGTGGTTGGTTAGTTGAATTTTCCTGTTTCTAGGTAGCCTTTTAGGTAGTAGAAGCGAATTAGCGGGTGGATGGCTGCGATGGTGGCGTCTTTGGTTTTGAAGGCTACGAAGATGCCTGTTAGGGGGGCGGTGAAGAAGCGTGAGAGGATGCTGTTGCGGGTGATTGGTGGGGGCTTGTTGGTTTCTATTTCGATTCTGCCCCATATCTCGTTTAGCTGCGTTGCATACCAGTATTGATGTTTTAGTTCTTGGTTTAGTCCTTGGCGTATGTGAACGGATTGGACGTTGTAGTCTACAATCCAGTGATAACCAGCCTGTTCGAGCCGATAAGCCAATGTGGTGTCTACGCCCGCGTTAACTTTAATCTTGGGAAAGCCCCCAATTTCGCGTATAGCCGCGGTTTTGTAGATGGTGTTATCCAAGGTTTTGCCTAACGTGAACGCTGCCATCTGTCGTGTCCGCAGCCAAGAAGCCAAATACGCTTCGCCACGGTACTTTTTTGCCACGTACTGCTGAAGCTTCTTAACACCATGGGGTTTGTTGGCAAAACGCATACCTGACGCCGCGCCGACCCCACGTTTTTCGAGCAGGGGCGGAATTGTTTTCCACCAGTTAGGAGTTAAAAGCAGGTCCTGTTCAAAACTTACAAAGTATTCGCTGGTGACGTGTTTGAGGGTGGTGTTTGCGCCGTCGCTTATGCCTGTGCCTTGGTTGTACACGACAGTCCAGCCTAAAGACTCCGCGATTTCCCGTGTCTCATCGGTGCTGTGGTCGTCAGCTATTATGCGATTTTGAACGTTTTTTGCGGGTATGACCTTGTTAATCTGCTTTAAGACGGCAGGCAAGGTTTGTGCCCCGTTTTTAGTCCACATCACCAAGTCAACTTTTTTGTTCATCGGGTCTGCGCAGCCTTCAAGTTATGAGTTTACTGTAGCTCTTAGGGGTAAAAACTTTTCCACTTCCCATCTAAACCTGCCCTTTAGAAAAGGTTTTGTTTAGCAGGGGAGAACTTATAATCTAAGGAGCTTTCAATAACAGAATAGCACGATGCAATCATGATAAAAATCAGGTTAGACGTGGACTACCCGTATCCGTCACGGATTCAAAGCTTCCTATTCACAGCCCTAAACACCCAAGTTGACAAAAACTACCTGAAAAACTCTAAAATCATCGCCAAAATGGTCAACGAATCAAAACAAGACGTCAAAGCATACTGGTTCTTCACTCCCCAAACCATACCCGACAACAAAACCTTCAAACTACTAGACCCCAAAAAACACGAAATCGCTCTACACGTAGCAACCGACCCCTACGGCGAATGGAAAACCCTAGAAAAAGCAACAGGACGCCAAGTCAAATACTACACCGTCCACGGAACCGCCCGCAAAATTGCACGAATAATGTGGAGACGCAAAATCTGGGAAGCAAAAGCCCCCATCCCCAAAAATTTCCCACTAAAATCATTTTACGACTTCCCCACCCTGCCTTTGGATTGGCTGTGTCACCGTGACCCTACGGACTTGGCAGTTAAAATCGCAAAAGAAAAAATCGCCAAAAACACAGTCATACATATTCACCCTGAATGGCTCTTCCAAAGCGGAACCTTCAACCCGCGAGGACCATACTACGAAACATTAAAGATACTTCTTGATGTGGATGGCGAATTGGATGGTTTGGCAGTGCACCGCCGCGTGTTTGCAAAGGTTGCTCAGTATCAAGAAGAGAAAGAATACCTAAAGGATTATGCGCCCTCGGAGAAGTTTTTGGGAAAACTCACAGACAGAGACGCCGACATTTTCACATTCATCGAAAGAACATGGTGCTGCCCCATAACCAACCCGCCCAGCAACTGGCTAAAAACAAAAGACAACATCGCGCTCCTACAAGTGCCCCCCTACGAAAAATGGCTGTCTAATGTGGGCAAAAAAACCCGAAACATGATTCGCAAAGCCAACAAAAACGGCGTAACAACCCAGACCGTGCAGCCCACAAAAGAGCTAGCACAAGGCATCTGGCAAATCTACAATGAAACCCCCATACGGCAGGGCAGGGCTTTTTCGCATTACGGCATATCCTTAGAGGCAGTGGAAAACCAAGTCATCAAAACGCAAAACAGCACGTTTATTGGCGCATTTTTTGAAGAGCAGCTAGTTGGGTTTGTGCAGCTTGTTCACGGCGACCAAATAATGGTCATGGCGCAGATTCTTTCTTTGCAAAAATTCTGGGACAAAGCCGTCAACAACGCCTTAATTGCCAAAGCAGTAGAAGTCTGCGCCACAACAGGCGAGAAATGGCTTATGTACGGTAGAATGGGCAACCATCCTTCACTGGACACGTTCAAAGAAAACAACGGCTTTGCCAAATGCAACCTCACAAGATACTACGTGCCCCTAACCCGAAAAGGACACATAACCGCTAAGCTGGGGCTTCACAAAAAACCCAAAGATGCCCTGCCAGAGAGCCTCAAGGGCGCGTTCATTCCGCTTTTTAACTGGATAAGCCGAACGAAGACCAAAATAAAAACGTAAAAAGTTTGGCTATAGTAGCAGGTCGGAGAGGAGTTTGTTTAGTTGTTCGCGGTTTTTGATGCCTCGAAAGATTGCTTTTCCGCTTGAGTATAGCCTGAAGCTGTAGTTTTGGAATGTGAGTTCGCAGATGATGCCTGCGAGACTGTTTTTTAGCGTGGCTTTTTTGCGTATACGCGCTAGGGCTTCTTCTTTTTTATCATACTTGAAAACGACAATCACGTCGCGTTCGGCGCCGCAGGTTCCTTCTACGCGGGCTACGTAGTCTTCGATGGTGCTCATTGTAGTTTCTCCAACTCCTGCAAAACCTCTACGAAGCGGTCTATTTCTTCTTTAGTATTATACAAGTAGAAGCTAGCGCGGGCGGAGGATTTTAGCTGGAAAATCTGGTGCAGGGGCTGGGCACAGTGGTATCCGCTACGAATCATAACCCCAAAAGTATCCAAAAACAACGCGACATCGTGGCTGCCAAGACCCTCTACGCTAAAAGGCATAATGCCGCATTTAAGCGAGGTATCTGTGGTTCCATGCAACCGAAGTTTACTGCAACACGAGAGCATGCGTTCCATAGCATACTTGGTTAACGTTTTTTCGTGCTCAAAAATCTCTTTCATGCCCCACTGCTGCAAATACTTAATCGCCGCGCCCAAACCAACGGTGCCTGCGATGTTTGGGGTGCCTGCTTCAAACTTCCATGGTGTTTCGTTCCAGCTAATGCTGCACTGCCGTGTTTGGGGACTGTAGGAGACATCGTTTATCATTTCGCCTCCGCCTTGAAACGGAGCCATCTCATCAAGCAAGTGTTTTTTGCCGTAGAGCACGCCTATGCCTGTTGGTCCCAGCATTTTGTGCCCCGAAAAAGCCAAGAAATCCGCGTCTAAATCCTGCACGTCCACAGGCAAATGCGGAACCGACTGCGCCGCATCGACCAGCATCAAAGCTCTGTGGTCGTGGGCAACTTTGGCTACGCGTTTGACGTCGTTGATTATGCCTGTGACGTTGGAGACTTGGCTTAGGCAGGCAAGCTTGGTTTTACTTGAAAACTTGGATTCAAAATCCTCGTAGTCCAAGGTGCCGTCGCTGTGAACCTGCGCGTACTTGATGGTGAAACCTTTGAGTTTGGAGATGAGCTCCCAAGGAACGATGTTGCTGTGATGCTCTAGCAAAGAAAGTAGGACTTCATCGCCTTCTTTGAGGTTGGGTAGCCCCCAAGAATACGCGGCTAGGTTTATGGCTTCGGTGGTTCCGCGGGTGAATATGATTTCGGCGGGTTGTTTGGCGTTTATGAATTTGGCGGTAGCTTCGCGAGCGCCCTCGTGCAGGTCGGTTGCTTCTATGGAGAGCGTGTGGACGGCGCGGTGAACGTTGCCGTTGTGGTTTGCGTAGAAATCGGCGATGGCATCTATGACGGCTTGGGGTTTTTGGGTTGTGGCGGCGTTATCAAAATAGATGAGTCTGTGGTTGTTGGCGGTGCGGTTTAAGATAGGGAAATCGTCGCGTATTTTGGGGACGTCAAGGATTATTTTTCTTCCTCCGTCTTGAGGCGTTTGGAGAGGGTTTTGGCTAGTTCTTCCTCTTCTAGGGCTTGCTTTTCCTCAAACGAGTGCTCTTCGGGTAGCCAGTTGGGTTTTTCGCCTTTCTTTTCGTAGTACGTGCGTATGGCACGTTTTAGGGCACCAACGGCTAGAACGCCGCAGTGGAATTTGATGCTGGGCAAGCCGCCAACTTCCTCGGTGACTTTTTTCCAGGTAATGTCTGTCCAAGCAGCTTGCAAGCTTAAGCCTTTGACGAGTTCAGTGACGATGCTTGAGGTGGCGATGTTCGCAGCGCAGCCGTAGCTCTCAAAAGAAGCCTTCTCAATCACGTCTTTCTCGGTAATTTTTAGGTAAAACGTCACCATATCTCCACATGAGGGGTTACCCGCTACGGCAGTAACGGTGGCGTCCTCCATTTTTCCTAGGTTTTTGGGGTTTCTAAACAAATCCAGAACTTTGGGGTTATAGGGTAGGGGGGTTCGCGACATGTTTTAATCAACTCCTGTTGAGCCTACTATGCCTCGTATGCGCTCCACTGAACTAGGAAGCACATCCAACACATAAGCAATATCATCTTTGGTGTGGTAGCGCGTGGGTTTCATGAGAACGCTGCCGTGGGCTTCGCTGTATTTTCTGCCAATGGCAACTAAGACGTGGCTGGGCTGAAGAAGTCGTCGGCTACACGCGCTGCCGCTGGAAACATACACGCCCTTCAAACTCAACTCAATAGTTAGGGCTTCACCTTCAGCACGCAAAAAACTAATGTTAACGTTATCAGGAGCCCGCTTATCACCCTTAGGACCATTAAAGCGCACATCCGACATCTTGCCCAAGATACCCTCAGCTAACTGGTTGCTCAACGCGCGCAGATGCTTTGTGGTTGCTTCAAAATCGGCAAAGGCCAGCTCGGAAGCTTTTGCAAACCCAGCTATGAGCGGCGTGTTTTCTATGCCTGGCCAGAGTTTTTGGGTACCCAGTTGACCTTCGATGATTTTTTCTGCATTCACGCCTTCACGTATGTAAAGTGCGCCGACTCCGCGAGGACCTTGGATTTTGTAGCTACTCAAAGTCGCCATGTCCACTTTGAGGTCTTGGACGTTGAAGGGAATTTTCCCGTAAGCGTCGCAGGCGTCAGTGTGGAAGAGCGCCTGTGGGTTTTTGTCTTTGACGATATCAACAGCTTCTTTGAGGGGCTGCACGGTGCCGATTTCGTTGTTAACGGCGGCTATGCTCACCAACGCGGTCTCTTTGTCAACGACACCCTTGAGTTGTTCTAAGTCTATGAAGCCTTCAGAGTCCACCTTGACCTTAGTGGTTGTGTAACCGTACTTTTTCATCAAATCCACGGCGACGTTCATCACGTTAATGGGTTCAATTTCGCTAATTACAATCTTCTTGCCCGTCTTAGGCGCAGCAAAAGCGCAACCCATCAGTGCCAAGTTGTTAGCTTCGGTTTCGCCAGGCGTAAAGTTGATTTCCTCCAAAATCTTTGCACCCACGCACTCGGAGATTTTCTTGCTCGACTCCATAATCGCGGTAAAAGCTTCCCATCCAGGCTTATGTGTTAGTGTCGGGTTCCCATACGCCTTCTCACTAAAGTAGGGCAACATCTCATCAAGGACTTCTTTTGGAACAGTGCTGCTGTTCTCGTTATCTAAGTAAACTTCATGCTTGATGCCCTCATGCAACTTCAAAAGCTCACGAACATTCTCAACCAAACAAACCACACCCACAACAACAAAACAATAACAGTCTTATAACTATAGCATCAAAACACTAAAAAACATTGACCCGCAAACCACCAAAACCAACACCAACAAACATTCACAAAAAACCAATCAAAACTAATAAAACCCACAAATACAGCTCACCTAATCAACACATGTTTAATTTATAGCCCAAAATCAGTTGGCTTGTCACGGACGCCACAGAATCCGTATACAAAAGCATCAACCAAACACACAAAAACTGTCACTGGTGGGGCTGGAAATGGGCATGTTTGGCGAATAAATGCTATTAACCTGCAGGGGGCTTTTACTGTAAAGAATTAAGCAGGTTTGTTGGCGAAGTCAAGTGAGAATTTCCGAACTCAATATTCCTTTGCAGCTTAAGGAGCTTTTGGTTCAGGGTGGGGTGGTGGAGTTGTTTCCTCCGCAGGAAGAAGCGGTAGCTGCGGGGGCGTTGGAGGGGGCGAATTTGGTTTTGGCTAGCCCTACGGCGTCGGGGAAGACGTTGGTTGCGGAGCTTTGCAGTTTGAAGCATGTTTTGGAGCGTGGGGGTAAGGTGGTGTATTTGGCTCCGCTTCGGGCGCTTGCCAGCGAAAAATTTGAGGATTTCCAACGGTTCAGTAAGCTTGAGAAGCCTGATGGGCGACCTGTTAGTGTGGGCGTGAGTACGGGAGATTTTGACAGCGGCGATTCGTGGCTGGGAAGATACGACATTATAGTAACCACCAACGAGAAAGCGGATTCGCTGCTAAGGCACCGTGCGAAGTGGATGGACGAAATCTCGCTAGTTGTCGCGGATGAAGTACACCTGCTCAACGAAGCGCAGCGCGGACCGACTTTGGAAGTTGTTTTGGCAAGGCTCATGGAGGTTAACCCTAAAATCCAAGTCCTCGCCCTAAGCGCCACCATGGGCAACGTCGACGAAATCGCCACATGGCTCAAAGCCCAATACGTCATAACCGAGTGGCGCCCCGTAAACCTCAAGGAGGGCGTTTTGCTGCATGATGAAATTCAATACAAGGATGGCGATGCCCGCAAGATTGAACGCGCAACCAGCAATGACGTTGTAAATTTGGCGTTGAATACGGTGAAGACAAAGGGGCAGGCGCTGGTTTTTGCTTCTACACGCAGAAACGCCTCTTCGCTGGCAAAAAAAATTGCGGATCAAACAAGCAAACAGCTTAGCAAATTCGCCAAGAAGGGCTTGGAACATGAGGCAGAAAGAATCCGAGGTGCCTACGAAAAAACCAAACTCAGCGAATCCCTAGCCAACCTTGTCGCTTGCGGCGCAGCATTTCACCATGCAGGCTTGGCGGGGGCACATCGCAGAATAATTGAGGAGCTGTTTAGGCAGGGCAAAATCAAAGTGCTAACCGCAACGCCCACCTTAGCGTTTGGCATGAACCTTCCCGCACGCACCGTCATTGTCCAGGATTACCGCCGCTACGAAGCAGGATACGGCTACTACCCAATTAGCGTCTTAGAATACAAGCAGATGGCTGGACGCGCAGGCAGACCCAAGTACGACAAGAACGGCGAATCCATACTCATAGCCAAAAACGCGGAGGAATCCGATTATTTGATGGAGAATTTTGTGTTGGCGAGTCCTGAGCGTATCTGGTCTAGGCTTGCAGTTGAGAAGATTCTAAGGGGGCACGTGTTGGCGACGGTGGCTTCGGATTTTGCGCATACCGAGAAGGGCGTGTACGATTTTTTTGGCAGGACGTTTTATGCGTACCAGTATGATTTGCGGGCTATGAAGGCGGTGATTAGCAAGATTCTCAAGTACCTCTACGACGAGCAGCTTTTGCATGTGGATAAGAGGAACCTGTTCGCGTCAAGGCTGGGGAAACGTTCCAGCGAACTCTACATAGACCCCGTCTCCGCCGTCACGATTCGCGAAGCCCTCCAAAACCCTCCGCCAAACTTAACCGAACTCAGCCTGCTGCATCTTATTACTCACACACCCGACATGGGACCTGTCATGCGCCCTTACCGCGAAGAAATCGAAATCATGGCAGTCAAAGCCGAACAACACCGCCACGAACTTTTCATAGAACCGCCCAACGAATGGGACGACCAGTTCGCCTTCCAAGAATACTTGGGTGAGTTGAAGACGGCGTTGATTTTGCAGGCGTGGATTGAAGAAACCACTGAGGACGAACTCATGGACAAGTACCGCGTGCAACCCGGAGATTTGTACCGCATCATCGAAAACGGCAAATGGCTACTACACGCAACCCAAGAACTCGCATCGCTACTGGGACAAAAAACGCTGTTGCCAATGCTCTTTGAATTAAACGAGCGCGTCGCTAAAGGAATCAAAAAAGAACTGCTGCCTATCGTGAAGCTCGACGGCGTAGGGCGCACCCGCGGACGCGTACTCTACGATGCAGGCTACAAAACAGTAGAAGACCTAAAACACGTCGACCTCGACAACCTCACCTACCTGCCCACGATTGGACCGCGCCTAGCCAAGAAAATCAAGGAGCAAGTGGGTGGGCAAGTCAAAAAGGAGAAGTGGGAGCAGCTAAAGAAGGGTGATGAGTGGAGCCAGAAATCGTTGGCGGATTTTTAGTTAGCTTTTGCGAAGGCGTGGGCTTGTTGTACTGCGGTGCCTAGGTAGTTTTTGGGGTTGAGTGCTTGGTCTATTTCGGTTTCGTTGAGTTTGCTGCACACGAAAGCGTCACTGAGCAGGGTTTGCTTGAAGGGCTGCTTGGCGACTTCGCTTTTTATGGTCAGTTGCCGTAGTAGTTCGTGGGCTTCTTGGCGGTTCACGCCCTTGCGGGTCAGAGCCATCATGACAGATTCGGACATGGCGCGTCCCTGTGTGAGGTTGATGTTTTGGAGCATGCGTTTTTCGTCTACGCGCAGGTTTAGCAGGATGCGGTTCATCAAAGAGAGCAGGTAATCGGTTAATATGCAGGCTTGGGGCAACAAGAAACGCTCAGTCGAGGACTGGGTTAAGTCGCGTTCGTGCCATGTGGTTACATCTTCAAGGGCAGGTATGGTTAGGCTTCGGATGATACGGGCTAAGCCACAGATACGTTCGCAGGTTTCGGGGTTGCGTTTGTGGGGCATGGTGGAGCTGCCCACTTGCTTTTTTGCTTCAAACGACTCAAACACCTCAGCAATCTCAGGGCGTTGCAGTTCGCGTATTTCAGTGGCAAAATTATCCAAAGACGACGCCACAACAGCCAAAACCCCGATGAGTTCGGCGTAGCGGTCACGCTGCACAATCTGCGTAGAAATCTCTGCTGCTTGGATGCCGAGTTTTTGCATAACCAACTCTTGAATGCGCGTGGCGTGCTCGCCCAGTCCGGCTTGTGTGCCTACTGCGCCGCTGATTTTTCCTACGATTACGCGTTCGCGGCACTGCTGTAGCCTTTGTATGTTGCGTTCAATCTCGTAGCCCCAAACGGAAAATTTGAAGCCCAACGTGATGGGAAGAGCATGTTGACCATGCGTGCGCCCTGCCATGACGGTTTCTGCGTGCTGGGCAGCTTTTTGCTTGAGGATTTGCTTGAGGTCGACGAGTTTGTTTTCGATGATGTCTGTGGCGTCTTTGAGTTGCAGAGCGTTGGCGGTGTCTACGATGTCGTAGCTGGTTGCGCCTAAGTGTACGTATGCGCCGCTGGAGCCGCACTGCTCTGAAAGCGCGCGAACCAAAGAGGCGAGGTCATGTTTGATTTCTTTCTCGATGGCTTTGATTCGCTCAACCTTAACGTATTGGGTAGTGGCTTTGCGGGCGATTTCCTGCGCGTCCTTCTCGGGGATGTTTCCGACTTTTGCGTGTGCCCAAGCAAGGGCGGCTTCTACGTCGAGGTATTTTTGGATTCGAGTTTCCTCATAAAATACACTAAGCATCTCAGGGGTACCGTAACGACCCGTATCTATAGGTAAAATCGGCAACTACTGTTCCTCGCCTGAAATGTTACGCCGCTTAAAGATTAATGTTTTACCAAAACAATACTCAACAAGAAGACGGAGACCATAGAACGTGAAGGTAACAGTTGCGGTTTTGGATAAAAAAGGCGAGAACGCACCCAAAAAAGCCCTCTTGGCAATAGAAACGTTGGATACGCAAACCAGCAAGCATTTTGGATTAGTGACACCCAAGCAAACCACCGTAGAGCAGGACATAGAAAACCTACGCACGCACAATTTGAAATCACAGGTAGCCATGGCGTTTGCCTCCACCCAACCACCCAAAAAGGGCAGATTCGAAATCCAAAACTATCAAAACGCAGCCTTGGTCTTCGACGCAACCATCTACAAGCAAAACCCGCCCACAAACCCTACAGAACCCTTCAACTCCCAACGCTTCACCAAAGATTTTGTCTCCCAAACCGAAGGCGACTACGCGCTTTTGACGCTTACAGAAAACCAAATCACCGCCGCCAGAGACCCCATCGGGATAGCCCCCCTACACTATGGAGAAACCGAGGACGTTTGTGCGTTAGCGTCTAACCGCAGCGCTTTGTGGAGTTTGGGTGTGGAGGATGTGAGGTCGTTTCCGCCTGGAAATGTTGGAGTTGCCAGCCGTAGCGGGTTTGAGTTTGAAGCGATTAGGACATGGTGTTGTGTTGAGCCTGTGGCGGTGAGTTTGGAGGATGCTTCAGCGATGTTGCAAAGGTTGCTAGAGGAAGCGGTTCGGGTGCGTTTGCATGGTGTTGAGCGTTGTGCGGTGGCGTTTTCTGGGGGTTTGGATAGTAGCGTGGTGGCGTTTTTGGTTAAACAATGCGGCGTGGACGTTGAGTTGGTGCATGTGAGCATGGAGAATCATCCCGAAACCAAGGAAGCCCAGAGGGCTGCGGAGGCGTTGGGTTTGCCGTTGCATGTTCACCTGTTCACGGAATCCGACGTTGAAAACATTGTTGGCAGAGTTGTGGGTTTGATTGAGGAATCTGACCCTGTGAAGGCGGGGGTTGGAGTGCCGTTTTACTGGACTGCCCAAAAAGCTGCGGAAGCGGGTTTGGAGGTTTTGCTTGCGGGTCAGGGCGCAGATGAGCTCTTTGGCGGCTATCAGCGTTACGTGACTGAGTACGTGCAGGCGGGGGAGGAGAAGCTTAGGGAGATGATGTTTGGGGATGTTGTGGGGATTTGTGAGAGTAATTTGGAGCGGGATTTGAAGATTTGTGGTTTTCATGATGTTTCGTTGCGGTTGCCGTTTGCGGGGTATGCGGTGGTGGATTTTGCTTTGGGTTTGCCTGCGTCGTTGAAGGTTGAGCCACGGGTGGATTCGCTGCGGAAACTGGTTTTGCGTAGAGCCGCTTTGGAGTTGGGGTTGCCAAGAAGCATTGCACAGAAGCCTAAGAAGGCGGTGCAGTACAGCACGGGGGTTAGCAACGTTTTGAAGCGGTTAGCTAAAAAGCAGGGCGTTACGTTGGGCGAGTACGTAAAAACTCTGTTTGAGAAACAAACAACTGTAGAGAATATTTAGTTAAAGAAAAGAAAGAGTGATGTAGGATAGGTTTGTAGTACTTTAGATGCTTGGTTAACCGAGAAGCAGACGCTTACTCGATTACCTGAATTGCACCTTGTGGGCATTGAGCTTCGCATGCTCTGCAGACAAGGCACTCATCAACTTTGACGGGAACGGATTTGCCGTCTTTCATTTCGTAAACACCTACGGGGCATGTGTTTACACAGGTTTCGCATCCATTGCACTTGTCGTCAACTACGATTTTAACCATTATTTCATACCTCTATTGAATTTTATCAAAAGTATACAAGAAGGATAAAAGCTTTTAGGTAAATCTACAGGGTTCTTAACGTAATCTACCTAAAAGTTCATCAAAGTGCGACTGCGCCTTTTCTTTTCTTCGCTCTAGCTCAGGGAGTTGTTTGCGGTAGGTTTCTATGGAGATTTCTCCGATTTTGCGGCGGGTTTCTAGGTTTTTGATGGCAATGTTGACTTCTTTGAGTTGGGCATCGGCGTGTTCTATTTGCTTGGCGAGGTCAGCGTGTCTGCCGCCTGCGTTTTGCATGGTTTGGTTTAGCTGGGTTATGCGTTGGTTTAGGCTGTTTAATCGGAGCTCGATGTTTTTGGTTTGGACTTTGTAGCGGCGCCGTGAGATTTTGCCTTTTTGCACTTTTGTATCCAAAGCCTGCAAATCAGAGAGCAGTTTGGTTTTTTCTTCACAGGCACTTGCGAGTTCTTCAACGCTATCCGAGCGCTCAGGAGCAGCAGCAACAGGAACGGAAACCTCATGGTGAACGGGGGCGGGTTTTTGGGTTTTGGTTCGGGGTCGCTTGTAGAGAGCTACGCCAAATACGCTTACAAAAGTTATAGCCCAAACCCACGAAGTTGGGCGGAAAGCAACCCATAGGGAACTGTAGTCAAAAGAGACGTGTACGGTGTTGTCTGGGGCAAGAGGGGTGTTAGCGCGGCTGATGCCGTATGCGTGAACGGTTAGGGATTCTTGGAACATGTCGCGGCTTAACGTTACGGCGTTGCCTAGTTCGTTGAGTGTGGGGGCGGTTATGGTTGCGCCTTCTGGGAGAGTTAGGGTTATGGATTCATAGTTAACGTAGTAGTTGAGGTAGGGGTAGGGGTCTATGCTTAAGGTGAAGTGGGACTGCGCCGTGGAGATGCTGGGCAGATTGTATTCCATTGTTATGATGCCTAAATCGTTTGTTGCCATGGGTATGTTTAGAGTTACGTTGTAGACTATGGTGTTGCTGCTTGTTTGCTGGGTTCGGGTGGAGAGGGTTCTGCCGAATTGGTCTTTGGCTACAACGTTTGTGGCGTTAGCAGGCAAGTTGAGCAATATGGAGTTTATGTTGATGCCTGAGTTGCTGGTTATGGTGTAGGTATCCGCGGATTTTACGGTTCCTGCAAAGTCCACGCTAAGGTTACGTTCCAAGGTGGATACTGTTACTGGATGGAAGTACCCGTAGGTTACTGTGAAATTAGCTGTTGCTGGCGCGTAACTGAAGGCTTCTAGGTTGTTTGTTGAGAAGTAGGTTGAGTTAACGCCTCCGTCGGGTTTGTCAACTTTGATGTTGCCAGCGCTTTGGGGAGGCTGCAAGGTCACGTTGCATAAACCCGCGGTTTTGGGGAGGCTTGGGTACGCGGGGAAATCAAGAGTGTAGATTGTTGGTGTCGATAAGGTTGTGAGGAGGTCGTTTTCGAAGGTGAAAACTATGGTGAATGTTGAGGTGGGTTGTGCTGGAAGGTTTATGCTTGCGGCGTAGAAGCCTTGGTCTTGCATTTGAACTCCTAAGGTTACGGGCAAAGCTTGATTGTTACTATCATACGCCATAGCGTTTAGCAGGTGCGAACCATATTTGAAGGGAAAACCAATCTGGAAACTGCTAGGCAACTGACCAGATGTATGGATAGTATCAGTTACGACCAGATGCCCCGACGATAAAACCTGCACCAAATGGTCCACCTGCTCTACAGTATAGTTAGCGGTTTGAGCATTTGCCGACTGCAAATTAACCTGAAGAGACAAAGAAACCGCCAAAAAAACAACAACCAAGACCACAACAGTTCGCTTCACACACTTTCCTCCAACGCAAGATTTTCTTAATGTACCGTAAGCTAATTTATTTACTTTTAGAAGATGCTATGAAACAGGTGTATTTAGATTTTCGGGCAAACCACACAAAACAGCAGCTAAACAGCAAAGCAGCAGAAAAAACTCTGCGCGCCGCAGGGTTAGAAGCCGCCTTCTTTGAGGTAGTAGTCGGCGTCTTTTTTGGAGCCAAAACTGCGTACGCCTTTGCTTTTTAGTTGGGCGCGGATTTCGCAGGCGTATTCGACGGGGATTTCGCCTCTTTTTTCTAGGTAGGCAACGATTTCTTCTGCTTGGGTTTTGGTGTCGCAGCGGCGTATGAAGTCAACTACGGAAGGGTTGTAGTGGCGAAACTTGTCTTCGGGAGCTGCCTCTTGGGGGAGGGCGTTTTCGCCTTGGGCTTCGAGTTCAGCAGCTTCAGGGTCTGCGCGAAGAGAGTCTATAGAGACCTTGTTTTGTTCATCTTCGTCTTCAAGCTCGCGAGATAAATGCGGAAACATTTTTTTGACGGATTCTTTATCAACACTCATGTAGCCACCTCCAAAGCCAAGGGTTACTTGTTCAGGCTAGGGAAAAACAGGTTTATGTCTTTTTTCGTTTCAACAAACGTTTTTGCGTCTAAGGCAAAGGTCAGGGGAGAAAGCGTTGGCTGGGGTTGTTTTTGAGGAGTTGTTCTAGCTCGTTGAGGTTTAACCCTTTGATTTCGCCGCCGAAAAACTCGCAGGTGCGTTTTTGTTTAGCTTCTTGAAGGTCGCGAACAACCACTTCAGCTACACAGTTGGGGGTTTGGATGTAAATGTGAAAGGAACTGCAGGTTTTTCCGTTTACTGTGGCGCGGACGGGTTCAGCTTTCAAAACCCTAAAGCCGCTGCTTTGCAACGTGTATAGGACTTCGTTGGGGTTGTCGTGGTAAGCTGATATGTCTATGTCGCTGCCTTTGCGTATGGTGCCTCGCCAGACACTGCCAATTAAGACGGGCCAAAACCGGTTTAGGGCGTTCATGAGGTTGTGTGCTTGGGTGCGCATTTGTATGAGCCGCTGCGTTCGTGCTTCGCCTTCGATTTCCTGAGCTAAAACGTCCAGTTCTAAGGCAACCTCCAAGTTAGACGGCAAAACGTGCACGCCCAAAGTCTGCGAAGCTCTAAGTTTGGCTTGCTTGTACTCTTTTTCCTGGCCAAAATACAGCATGTAAGCAGCTTCGCGGGCAACTTTACGCCGCGCAGAACCAGAGCCGCCAGCCAAGAACTTCACCGTGGGTTAGCGTCTTTGGATGCCTTCGTAGATTTCAAGGGTTCTTTTGCTGATTTTGTCCCAAGTGAATTCTTCAAGGACCCGTTTTCGCGCATTTTTGCCTAGCCAGAGGCGTTTCTCAGGGCTCTCTAGCGCACTCATGATTCCCCAAGCAATATCAGAAGGGTTGTTTGGGTCTATGTGAAAGCCACATTGTTCATCGCCGCAGCAAATAACTATCTCGCGCATGCCGCTAACGCCTGCTGCGCCTACAACTACGGGTTTTTCCATAGCCATGGCTTCTAAGGTTACGATGCCAAAGGGTTCATAAAAGCTTGGGAACGCGGCTACGTCGCAGGCTGCGTAGTGGATTATGCGTTCTTCTTCTGATATGAAGTCGAAGCGGAACTTGACGTATTTGTCCATTTTTATGGCGCGTGTCAAGTTTGAAAGGTACTCTTGCAGGTCGCCTACGCCTACGATGACCAGCTTGGCGTTGGGGTATTTTACCAGTATGTGGGGCATGGACAAGATGAGTTTGTCAACACCTTTAACCCCAACGAGCCTACCTACGAAAAGAATCATCAAATCATCCTCTGTTAAGCCGTAGAATTCGCGTATTTTGCGGGTTTGTTCTTTGGTTACGGTTTTGGGGTCATATTTTTGGGGGTCTACGCCGTTGTAGGCGACTTGGATTTTTTCTTTGGGAAAACCAAGATGCACCAGCTCATCTTTCATGGCGTGAGAAACCGTCACTATGACATCAGCCATTTTGCCACCGCGAAGTTCAATATTGCTCACTACGCTGCTGCCAGTTCCCATCGTACGCCCATACTCGGTAGAGTGCACGTGAAAAGCCAAAGGCAACCCTGCCTCCTTCTTAACCGTGATACCCCCCATAACCGAGAGCCAATCGTGGGCAACAACCAAATCATACGTTATGGAGTCGCGTTTGATGAGTTCATTAACCAGTTTTGCCGCCGTCAAATAATTGTAAACTAGCAGTTTGCTAAAGAAATGTATACCTCGTCCCCATTTGCGTATGTCTTCGGCTATGACATCAGGCAGCGAATCAGAAACGTCAAGGTGCAAGGGGCGGTAGATTTCTATGCCGCGCCAGATTTCGCGGGTGGGCAGCGTGCCCTCATCATCGTTCATGGTAAACACTGCCACGTCATGGTCTAAGAGAACAAATTTACGGGTAATTTCAGAAGCATAAGTACCCAAGCCCCCAACGATTTTTGGAGGATATTCATAAACAAGAACAGAAATTTTCATCCGTGGCTTCCACCGTTTCCAAAGACAAATGCCACTTGGTGCATACTAATACTTTGCTTATTTCAAAGCAGTAACTTCCCAGAAAGTTTGATTAGCCCCCATGCGCACTGTATTGGTGGGAGTGCGTCAGATGGATTTGTCACCAGCCAAATATGAAGTACTAGAAGAGATGCTACTATGCGATAGGCCCGTTAAACCGACCCCGTTCGCCAAGGATATCAAAAGAGAGTTTCCCGCGACTATGATGCATATTATCGGGTTAATCCGCAAAGGCTATGTGACTTCGCCTGAAAAAGGCTACTACCAAATTACAGAGGCAGGCAAAAAAGCCCTTGGAGTAACTGTCGTGGATAAACAAGCCGCCAAAGCCATGCTTACAAGCTTGCCCCCAGAAAAAGCGTTCCATTTCTACGAAAAAATCGCAACGCCCCTTGACCTGCACGCACGCAGCCTCAAAGACTTCTCAGAGAAAATCACGCAGCTAAGCCCCGAAGCCATAGACTTCCACGTAAAACGAGAAGACTTCCAAGCATGGCTCAACGACATAGGCGACTGTGAACTCTCAGCAAAAATAGAACTTCTAAAAAACAGAAAACTACCCCCTACAGAACAAAAAAACAAGCTCGTAGAAACCATCCAAAACCACTACAACAACCTAACCACAACAGCAACACAAACCCAACCCACATAAAATAAACAGTACCAAAAAAGTTTCTAAACAAAAAAAAACAGCCATAGCGAAGCCAAGGTAGGGAAGCCATAAAAAAGTAAAGTGCAAAGTATCAGGGTAGGTGCCGGGGTTGAGTGAAGTTAAAGTGGTTTCTGCAAAGGTTCCACAGGAGCTGTATAGTGAGTTGGTTTTGCGTGTTCCTGAAGGGGAGCGTAGCGATTTTATCAGGGAAGCCATACTTGAGAAGCTGCAAAAGACGCCTAGGGCGGATAAGTTGTTGCAGTTGGAGGGACGTATGAGCAAAATTGAAAGCGAGTTGGCGCAGGTGCGCAAATACTTGGCGGATTTGGAGTTGCTCACGTATGGACAGCAGAAAACAAATCCGCATAGTTTTTGCATAGACGAGTTAGACCACAAAATCGTCGATTACCTACTGCACTACAAAGGCGCAACCACCCCTGAACTTGCGCAGTACCTCAACGTCAACCGCTGGCTTGTTCTTGGCAGGCTGCGCAAAATCCAAAAAAACAGCAAAAAACAACACGGCAAACCCATCATCGACTACTACGCAGGCGAAAAATCAGGAAAAAAGAAAGCCTGGTGGATAAACGAAGACCTCACCCAAGACGAGTAGCGATTAACTTAAGTCCAAGACCCCACACCTCTTGAAGCACACAAACGGGTCCGTAGCCTAGCACGGATTAAGGCGTCGGCCTCCGGAGCCGAAGACCCTGGGTTCAAATCCCAGCGGACCCGCCACCGCCATGCAAACAAACATTTTTTGTGTTTCAAGCTAGTTTTATTAGCGTAAAGTGCGGTTAGGGTGTTGAGGTGGGTGAGCTGGTGCAGGATAGAGGTTTTTCTGTTCCAGTGGATTTGGTTCGTGCAGTGGCTATTGTAGCGGTTATTGTGCTTCACGCAACAAACGATGCGACTTCGTTTGATCCGCAGGCGCCGTTTGAGGTTTGGCGTTGGTGGATGGTTGATGTTTATCAGTCTATGTCGCGGGTTGGGGTGCCGTTGTTTGCGATGCTAAGCGGCGTGCTTTTGCTTTCTCCAGGCAAAGAGGAGGAACCGCTAAGTGTGTTTTTCAGGAAACGTTGGGCACGTATCGGTTTGCCGTTTCTGTTTTGGGGAGCAATTTATTTTGCTTGGGATTTTTTTTCTAGCCCTGCAACGTTTACGCCAGGCTTTGTAATACAGGGTGTGCTTTCAGGTCCGTACTTTCACTTCTGGTACCTGTACATGCTAATTGGGCTCTACCTTGCCACGCCGCTTCTGCGCATACTAATAGCCCACGCAAGCCGCAAATTAATCAAGTACCTCTTGGTGGTGTGGCTTTTAGGAGCTGTTTTTGTCCCGCTTCCAGCGCTTTTTGGACCTTACCATTTAGACGTTAATGTTTTTGTAATTCCTTTGTGGGTGGGCTATTTTGTTTTGGGGCTGTATCTAGCAAAGTTGCAGGTGCGCCGCGCGGTCCTAGGGGTTTTGTTGCTTTTGGGGTTAGCGTTAACAGCTGTTGGCACGTATTTTATGGCGGCAAATTATGGAGGCGCATTAACCTACTTTTTCCAAGACTACTTTAGCCCAACAATGATTCTAGCCTCCGCTGCGCTCTTTTTGCTGCTCAACACAACCCAAAAACGCCCCAGCCAAACACGCCAACCCAAAACTAATTGGCTACTTAGAAAAATCAGCGAAAACACCCTACCCATATACCTGCTACACGTGATAATAATTGAGTCTCTGCAACGTGGCTATTTTGGCTTCACCCTTAGCAGCAACACATTAAACTCCATCATCGAAGTCCCCCTAATCTCCATAGCTACGCTCTTCATCTGCCTCGCCATCATCCTCCCCCTAAAACAAATACCCATCATAAAAAAAATAATCGGATAAACACCAACCAAATAGTTGCCCACTCTACAGCCCCGTTCACATCTGTAATTGAACAAATGAACTCAAGATTATTTACTGGCTGTGTGGTTTTTTCTAAGATGGATGAGGTTTGCTGGGGCTCTGGAACCAAAATAGGGAGAGAGAAAGAATGAACCTATTTAGTACTGTACGAGTACGACCCCAAGAGACCACTCAGCCCTCATTTTCACCTTATTTTTTGTTAGCCATTTTTTTCTAAAAAAGGAAAGGGGGAGTTGTTTTGTGTTTGTGTTTATGCACGTTTGCGTAGGACGAGAACCGCTGCTGCGACTACGATGACTGCGATGGCTATTCCGATGGCGATGTAGGTGGTGGTTGGCATCTCACTGGTTGGTGGAGGAGCAACGGAGGGTGAAGCAGACTGAATTGGTGTGGGGGTTGGCTGTGTTGGTGGTGTGGTCTCTGATGGACCTGGCTGATCTGGAGTTACGGATGCTGCGACGGTGTCACCTACAGTGAAGTAGGTGGTTGCGTATGAGTTGCCGTATGCTGCTGAGCCTTCAAAGGTTGCAGTGACTTTGTAGGTGCCTGGAACTGGTGGAGTCCATGCAAGGGCAAAGCTGCCGCCTATGTCGCTAACTGCGGTTCCGATGTCTTGCAGGTTGTTGTTGGGGTCAATGGCGGTTAGGTGTACGGTGACACCAGTTGCTGTTTGTGGCATGGGTCGTTGCTGGTAGATGTATTCCATCCATGCTTGCTGGTCAGCATCAGATATTGCGGGGGTACCCATTGCGCCTGGGGATTGGTCTGTTACGGTGCCTTCAATTAGGACTGGTGCGCATTGGTCTGCAACTTTGGGTGAGACAGTTACGGTGGTTTCGCTTGGACCTACGCCGAAGCAGTAGATTTGGTTGTCGTTGGAGTCAAGGGTTATTGCGTATCCATCACCGATGGCTAAGCCGTTTGCCCAGCATTGAATCTTCCAAAGCAAAGTACCTTCGTATGCGTCAACACACCATAGGAAAGCGTCGCGTCGCAGAGGCGTGTTTGGTGAGTGCTCAGTAGAGTACAGGTAGATTTTGCCGTCAGCAATTGCTCCAAAGGACAGAGGCGCGTTTCCGCCGTAATAGTTTTCAAAGCCTACGTTGCCGCTTTCCCAGCGCCATAGTTCATGGCCAGTTTGTACGTCAAATGCGATTAGTTCGCCGCCGTAGCCACAGGATAGTAGCATGCCGTCATAGAAGTTGTAGGTCATGCCGTAGAAGTTCCACTGTTCCATTGGCTCTGTTGGGCCCCAGATCTGGTTTCCTGCTAGGTCGTATCCCCACCATTCACGGGTCATGGGTTGTGTGAACACAAATACGCCTTCTTCAGGGTACAGGTATGGTCCACTCATGAGTCCGTAGGGGTATGAGGACAAAACGTTGCCAGCCACCGTATCAGGGTAAACGGTTTCGGGCGGGGTGTAGGTGATGTTCCACAGTAGGGTGCCTTCTTTGCCTTGTTCTAAGCTCAAAGCCCATAGTTGACCTTCTTCGATGTAGGTGCCGTTGTTCTTGCCAGCAGTTCCGCCAATGATGTATTCGCCTTCGCGGACTTCATAGACTCTGCCTGCATCGGTCATGTCTTGGATTTGAACGTCTAGTGAGAAGCCGTTTCTGCCGTCAAATGTCTGATTCAGGTTAGGTCTCCAGAACCAGTAATCGTTGGAGGTGTAGAGTTCTTTGTACCATATGGCGTAGGTGTTGTTCCAAATTTGCAAGTGGTAGTTCGGGTTTGCGTTGCTGCCCAAGTTTACGATGTTATAGTACAAGATGCTGCCGTCAACGCCGTAAACCTGTGTTCCAGTAGCGCCAATTGTAACAGTTCCAGAGCCAGTTGTTACGCGTTGGGTAACGTTTGCTATGCTGCATACGTATGCGCCGCTGAACTGGTCAAACATATCCCATGTACCAGAGTCTTGATAGCCGTTGGTGCTCCAAAGGTATGCAAAGCCTCCGTGCTGGTTAGGCGAGTCATAGTTATAGATTTGACCAAAAGACAATGACTGCCCAGGGATAGAGCCTGTACCAGAGAAGCTGCCTCCTGAAACGACTGGACCAGTGGTGTTGTGGAAGTAGTCGATTGTTCCTGAGCGCAAGTCAACACAGTACCAGCCTTCTCGCGGGTTGGTTTGGTCGTTGAAGTAGAGTTTGCCGTTTAGAATTATGGGGTTAGACCAGTATCGTTCGTAGGATAAGCCTGTGTAGTAGGTGTTGCTGCCAAAACGTGCATCCATGACACCGCCAGAGTAGTAGGGCAAAGTCCAAAGCACATGGGCGCTTTCGGGGGCTGTACCGTAAGCAAAGTTGCTTGTTGAACCACATTTCTGAAGGGATGAGGGACCAAGCCAGCTAGCAGTAACTGCATACCAGTTTCGGTTTGCGCCGTGAACGGGTCGTGTCCAGTAGCCTTCAGGAACAGGGGTTTCTTGGTAGGCATCTATGGGGTCAGCTTGGACGTCAAGGTAAACAGGGTCGCTTGCGCTGCCTAAGTAGTGGTCACCAACTGTGGCTGCTCCGCGGATGGTATCAATTGTCTGACCTGGAGGCACGGGTAAACCGTCAATAACTTGCCCTGGCCAGCTAAAGACGAACTTGTAGGTGCCTGTCAGCGTTGGCGTGTACGAGGTAAAAGCTGAACCGACAGGGTCAGAATTAAATGGCCCCAAAGTTTCTGTTGACCCATCAGGCTTCGTGACTGTGATTTCAAAGTCGTGCCAACGGTCACCATATTGGCCGTTAGCAGTAGGTGGATAGTTGTTTAGCCACATAACAATGACCACAGACTGGTCTACTCCTACAAGGTTTGGCGTAACACTCATGTATGCCCATGTAGGAACCTCCCATGCAGGGTCATGTGCAGAAGCGATGGGCGTTGAAGCAACTGTCGCAAGGACAAATAAAAACAAAATTGCCGTCGCTGTTGCCTTAGTCTCACTTCTTATCATATTCAAAATGGTCATTTTCTCCTATTTGGTAGTTCTATATATTCGGGAAACGTTCAGCTATCTCTTAAACATTTGAATATAACCTTTTGCTCTAAATAAACACCCAAAAAACTGACAAAGTGAAACAAATACGCGCATCCAACCAGACTTTTAAAGACTAAAACCGCAGATAATACAGAAAATTAACCTAACAAACAAGAAAATCGCAAATATTCATCAACAAAACCGCGGAATGCGTCAAAAAAACCAAATATAAAGCGCAAAAACCAAGATTTGAAGCCTGAAAGGGTTTATGTGCTGCCCCACTTTAGGGTATGAGAGAAGATGACGAATTTGTCTGAAAACATTGTTGTTTCGTGGAGTGGAGGAAAAGATAGTGCCATGGCGCTTTATGAGGTTTTGAAGGATTCAGGCATCAGGGTTTTGGCGTTGTTGGGGACGTTTAGGCAAGATGATGACCGCATAAATATTCATGGTGTGCGGCGCGTGTTGGTTGAGCAGCAGGCGAAGGCGTTGGGGTTGCCGTTGGAGAAGATGCTTGTTAGGAAGGGCGCGTCGGATAGGGAGTACGAAAAAGAGCTGCTTGGGATTTTGCAAAAATACAAGGCGCAAAGCGTTGACAAGGTTTTGTTTGGAGATATTTTCCTAGAGGATATACGCAGGTTTCGTGAGGAGTCTTTGCACAAGGTTGGGATGCAGGGGGTTTTTCCGTTGTGGAAAAAAGATACAGGCGAGCTTGCGCGGGCGTTTATTGAGGCGGGGTTTAAGGCGGTGGTTACGGCTGTGGATTCAAATGTTTTGGGTGAGGAGTTTGTGGGTAAGGATTTTGATGAAGAGTTTTTGGAGGCGTTGCCTTTTGGTGTTGACCCCTGTGGCGAGAACGGCGAGTTCCACTCGTTTGTCTACGATGGACCCATATTCAAAAAGGCAGTTGAGTTCACTTTAGCCGAGAGGGTTTTGAGGGATAACCGTTTTTGGAACTGCGACCTAATGCCGTTGGATAACCAGGGGGTTTAGCCCAGCACGGATTCCACGTTTAAGTTGAGCACAACCTCAGAGATGTCGCTGGCGTACTCGGCGGTTCTGCGCACGCTCTCAATAATCAAACGCAAATTAGCGATTTCTTCAATTTCGACGTTTTGGAAGGAAAGCACTGCAGCTTTCTCTAGTTTATGCACTTCTTTTGTCTTTTCTATCACGGATTCAGCTAATTTGTAATCTCGTTTAAACAGAGCCATCATCGTGTTCTCAAACATGGCAACCGCCAAGTTGCTCATCTGAACAATTTTTTCTAAAAGCTCTATGCTTACGGGGTCTTTTAGAAGCAGCACGTTTTCAGCTATTTTTGTTGCGTGGTCAGCGGTTCGTTCAACAGATTTGGCTATGAGCCTATAGCCTAGGCAGTCGCGGGGGTTGTTTAAGCCTATTTCTTTGACTACGCGTGAGTTCAAGACCGCCAGTTTGAGCAGCCGCACTATGTAGAGGCTAAAGCGGTTGACTTCACGGTCAGTTTCGATTACGGCTTTAGCTGCGGCGTAGTCTAGGTTTTTGAGGGATAAGATGGCTTCGCGGTGCATGGAAGCGGCGATTATGGACATGCGGCTTAGGGCGCTTGTGACGGTGAGGTCAGGATAATTAAGCAGCACCTGCAAAGTCAAATCAGTAGGTGTATCAGTTACGATTTCAGTGCCCACCAAATAGTGCCTAGCAAAGGTTTTGAGGTGGTTGCGCAGTTTTGAAGATAAAGGCTGTTTATTTTGGGATTTTATATGAAGTATGTTGTAGCCAACTAGGTAAGCAGATATGGCTTCTCGTATTATTCCGTCCGAGTTGTCGTTTTGAGAAGCACGTATGAAAGCTTCGTCTTGCTTTTCGTATTTCTCAAATTTTGAAGGCAATATGGAAAGGGAGCCGTCGTCTTCTTCACGAAGAGCCATGGCGCTGCCTTTTTTAAGCTGGTTTCGGGTGACCCAGTCTTTGGGCAGGGACAAAATAAAGGTGGAGCCGCCTGTTACTTGCAGTTTCCGTTGCTCAACATTCAGGCTTTCGGCTATTTTTGTCAAAGTGACCGCCGTTTATGGTTTTTATATTGAGACTAATTATAAGGACATATACATACCATTTCTATATATACTATGAACTCTATGGAGAGCATCTATATAAAATCCACGCGGCACACTCTTTTTTGGAAAAAAGAGGAGATCAGAAAATGAAAACTTCGTATATGATAGGTATCGCAATAGTCGCAATAGCCATAATCGCAGGAAGCATAGTAGCATACACGTATATGGCTGCACCCGCAGATGAACCCTCACCAAGCGCAACCACATCACCAAGCGCTACTCCCACAGCAACGCCCCCCGCAAGTACAATTTCATTGAGCGGACAAGGAGCTTCATTCCCGTATCCATTGCTCAGCACCATGATAACTGAGTATACAGAAAGCGTTGCACCCAACACTATGATTAACTACCAACCCGTTGGAAGCGGCGGTGGTATCTCTGCGCTCATCGCAAAAACTTCAGACTTTGCAGGTTCAGACGCGCCTCTAAAAGCCTCTGAAGCAGAACAAGCACCAAACGCACTTCACATACCCGAAACCATCGGAGCAGTAACAGTAGCATACAACCTACCAGACATACCAGCAGGAGTACACCTAACAGGAGAAATAGTTGCTGACATCTTTGCAGGCACCATAACCATGTGGAACGACCCCGCCATACAAGACATCAACGCAGGCACCACATTGCCAGAACACGAAATTCTTGTTGTCCACAGAGCAGACAGTTCAGGAACAACTTTCATCTTCACTGGTTACCTAACTGCAATGAGCACATCATGGGCAGATGACCTTGGACAAGGCAAAACTGTTGCATGGCCAGTAGGTGTTGGTGCAAAAGGCAACTCAGGAGTAGCAGCTGTCATAATAGGTCAACCATACGCTATTGGTTATGTTGAGTTGGCATATGCTTTGGAGAACGACATGACTGTTGCAGCCATCCAAAATCCATCAGGCAACTGGGTAGTACCATCACTTGATTCAACATCACAAGCAGCCGCCGCAGCAGCATCAGCAGGTCTACCTGCAGGCGCAGACTCATGGAGCAACGTAGACATCCTTAACGCTCCTGGAAATGATGCATACCCCATAGTTAGCTTTAGCTACTTGATAGTCTACCAAGAACTTAACGTAGTCGAAGGCATGACTCAGGAAAAAGCAGAAACACTAGTCGACTTCCTGTGGTATGTGGTACATGACGGTCAAGACTTCGCAGCAGGCCTTGAATACGCACCGATTCCAGACAACGTGGTTCAACTAAACGAAGCCACACTACAGTCAATAACCTTCAACGGCCACACCGTATACACAAGCTAAATGCACACAAAAACCATCTCCAACCACCAAATTTTTTTATTATAACAGCAAATATTCAGCGAGCAGATAGCGAATGAGCAGCAAAATTAAAGGGGACACGGTATTTAAGGGGCTAACTGCGGTAGGTGCCGCATCTGCATTTGTCATCCTTATTGCCACGGCGGGAGTTTTGTTAGCAGGCTCAACCGATGCGCTTGGAAGATTTGGATTAGATTTTCTGGTTGGAACCAAATGGGTTGAAGGCGGAGTAAACCAGGTATTTGGAGTTTTACCATACATACTAGGAACCTTGGTGACTTCGGGTATTGCTTTGCTTATCGGCGTGCCCTTGAGTTTGGGCATAGCAATTTTCTTAGTAGAATTTTCACCTAAAACGCTGCGGGTACCCCTCGCGTACTTAGTCGAGTTGCTGGCGGCGGTGCCAAGCGTAATTTACGGTTTATGGGGCATCTTTGTTTTACGTTTCTGGATACGCGACCTTATCGAGGTTCCCTTGCACAACAGTTTGGGGTGGATTCCCATATTTAGCGGAACACCTTTTGGGTTGGATGTTTTAACGGGGGGCGTTATCTTGGCTATTATGATTATTCCGACCATTGCGTCGGTTTCAAGAGAAGTCATCAGTGCTGTTCCCAACTCTATTCGGGAGGGAGGCTACAGCATCGGCGCAACTAAATGGGAAGTTATCAAGAAATGGGTTCTAAGTTATGGGCGCTCAGGTATTTTTGGAGCTATAATTTTGGGGTTAGGCAGAGCTGTGGGCGAGACCATGGCGGTTACGATGGTTATTGGCAACACGATTGGACCCGCAGCCATTCCCACGTCATTGTTTAAGCCTAGCCAGACGCTGGCGTCTTTGATAGCAAACAACTTCTTGGAAACCGTAACGGGTTCAATGCAGCAGTCAGCATATATGGGTGCAGGCTTGGTTCTGCTGCTAATTAGCGTAGTCATAAACATAGCAGCTTACCTGATGGTTACAAAAGTGTTGAAGGTCAAGGGAGGCGCAGTAGAATGATAAGCGAAAAACTAAACAGCTACGGCTTTAGGAAATTCAAAAACAAGCTGTTCTTTGTGCTGTGCCTATTCTGCGTCATAGTCGCTGTCTTTCCGCTGCTAAGCATCCTCTACGAAGTCATAATACGAGGAGCGCCTCAGCTAAGCATAGACTTTCTAATACAAGAACCAGGACAATACGGAACAGGAGAAGGCGGCATTGGACCAGCCATACAAGGAAGCCTAATCCTAATTGGATTAACCAGCGCAATAGGCATTCCAGTTGGGATTCTTTCAGGAATATACCTCGCAGAGTTTGGAACCAACAAATACGCAGAGTTGATGCGAAACATAAACAACATGCTCACGCAGTTTCCCTCCATAGTTGTGGGTATAGCAGTGTTTGGCGCGTTTGCGTTTATTCTTTTGAATCCAAGGTCGGCTCTAGCAGGGGCGGCGGCGCTTGGGTTCATTTTGGTTCCTGTCGTTGCGCGAACCACTGAAGAATCATTAAAGCTTGTCCCCAACTCGGTCAGGGAAGCCTCGCTAGCGCTTGGGGTGCGTAGGTGGCGAACAATTCTTAGCGTAGTTTTGCCCACCGCAAAGGGAGGCGTCATTACAGGTGCTTTGTTGGCGGTAGCACGTGTGGCAGGAGAAACCGCGCCGCTCATCATGACGATTATAGGCAGCAATTATTTCTTCCAAGGTTTTGGCGCTCAGATGGATGCGTTGCCGCTAAGGATTTATTTGAATGCCATTCAGGCGTCTCCAGTTGAGCAGGCGCATGGTTGGGGAGCAGCGCTGGTTTTGATTTTGATGGTTCTCACGTTAAACATCGGCGTCAGATTGATAGCTAACAGAGAAAAATTGAAGGGAATAAAAATCAGAAGAGGCAACACAAAATGAGTAGCAGCAACAAAATGGAAAGCGTAGAGCTAAACGCATGGTTTGGCCCCAAACACGCATTAAAAAACATCAACATGGTCATAAAACCAAACGCGGTAACCGCGATTATTGGACCATCAGGATGTGGCAAATCCACGTTTATCCGAACGCTAAACCGCATGCACGAGTTAACTCCCAACGCCAAAATGACAGGGCAAATACTGCTGGACGGCAAAGACATCTACGGCTCAGACGTTGACCCCGTGCGAATCCGCCGCAGAGTAGGCATGGTTTTCCAAAAACCTAACCCGTTCCCCACCATGAGCATCTATGATAACGTGGCTGCTGGTTTGAAGTTGACAGGTGAGAAGAAGGGGAAGGATTTGGATGGTGTTGTCAAGCGTAGTTTGGAGCAGGCGTCGCTTTGGGATGAAGTGAAAGATGACTTGAAAAAGCCTGGGACTAGCTTGTCAGGTGGTCAGCAGCAGCGGTTGTGCATTGCAAGGGCAGTTGCCTTAAAACCTGAAGTCATCTTGATGGACGAACCCTGCAGCGCTTTGGACCCCATTGCCACATCAAAAATCGAAGAACTAATCGTGGAACTAAAGAAAGACTACACTGTGGCTATTGTAACCCACAGCATGCAACAAGCCGCAAGAGTCTCCGACTACACAGCATTCATGTACCTGGGCGTACTTGTAGAATACGGCGAAACCGACGGCGTTTTTGAGAATCCCAAAAATGAATTGACAGAAAAATACATAACAGGCAAATTCGGATAAGTGATAGTATGCACAGACTTTTAGATCATGGATTAGAAGAATTAACGGCTACAATTTTCAAGATGGGCGAAGTTGCAGAGAAAGCGTTGGCGATAGCGATTAGGAACTGCATTGAAGGAAAAAAAACAGCCGATGAAGTTAAGGAATTATCTGAAATCTTGGTTACCATGACAGTGGAAGTTGAAGAGAAAGCATTTGGGTTAGTAGCTAAGTATCAGCCTGTTGCATCAGATTTGCGTATAATAAACTCTTACATTAGGGTCGCGTACGATTTTGAACGGTATGGGCGTTATGCTTGGGATATAGCGTTTGTGGGTAAACGTTTAGGCGGGCTTGACAAGTGTGAAGTGTGGATGCTTGAGTACGTCAGAGAAATGGGCGACAAAGTCCTGTCCATGACACACCGAAGCGTAGAAGCATTAAAAGGACATGACACAGAACTCGCCAAATCCATCTCCAAAACCGAACCAGAAGTTGACGAACTCTACCTAAAATATTTTGACAAACTAGTACGAGAAGCACACGTAACCAACCAATGCACCATATCAAGCGTCCTCACCGTCAGGTACCTAGAACGCATAGCCGACCACGCCACATACGTCGCAGAATCCATCGTCTACATAACCACAGGACAAAAACTAACCCTACGATAACTCAGCAGCAAGCCGCAAAAAACCGCGGCGCACCCGGCTCTTTCAACAAACAATTTCTAAGCAAACTAACAAAAAGCTCTAGTTAGTTAAGCAGAGGGGTTTTTTGGTGGTTCTGTTGGGGTTATGAGGTTTTGTGGTGTTTTGAGGCGCAGCAGGCTTAGGCCTAGTCCTAGGAAGGGGATTGTCCAGATGTCCATGGTCATGGCGGAGTCCAAGTTGCCACTTACAAAAGAGTACGCTATGTACACTACGTAGTTTATGCCTATCATGGTTGTGGAGAGGGCGAACCATTGTATGCTGTTGCCTTTGTTTTTTGAGAGCAGGTGGGCGCCTGCAGCTGCGAAGACAACGGCGATGGACATGGCGGTTAGGGAGGCTAAAAATCCCCATGACGCGGAGCCGCGAAGTAGGAAGCTGTTGCCAATTACTTCTATCATGTCAAACCAGCGAAACACGATGTTAAACCACAGGGCGGTTACGTAGCCTACGATGGCGATGCCTACCCATTTGAGTACGCCAAGGCTGTTGTGGTTAAAATCGCGAACTTTAAAGCTTAAAAGCAGCAGAACTGAGCCTCCTGAAACTGCCATAAGCAGGTATGCTATGCCCAAAAAATTCAAGCCCACGCCCAGCCACCAAAGACCCGAAGGAAACAGCAAAACAAAGTAGGTGCCCTCCAAAAACAAGGCGGCTTCCACTAAATGTTCAAGTCGGCTATGGGAAAAAGAGGCTTCGTTGCCGCCCCAAACCATGAAAACACAAATCAAACTCAGGATTACCCCAAAAAACCGCGCGAACAAACCCACAAATGAGGACATGAACATGCCCAAGTTGCCAGTGTAGAAGTCAGGTCTGCCAAAGACGACGTTGAAGAGGTGTTCAAGGTTTGAGGGGAAAGTGAAGACAGCCCAGACCAGTAAAGAGCAAAAGCTAGCGAACACCCAGATTTTCACGCCGTTTCCAAGCTGCACTCCTAAACCGCCTCAACAGAGCAGATATTCATTCAACAGGCAAGAGGATGCTAAAAATGTTAACGCAAAACAGGTTACTTGTTGTTGGGTGCGTAGCGGTCGCAGTAGGCTTCGTGAGAGGGAAAAACAGAGCTTACTCGTTGGGCGCGTTTTTTTGCGTTTATGCGGTCAGCTAAGAGCACGACGTCGTGTATGGTGCTAAATTTTTCTTCTTCGTTGGTTTCTTCGCGTTTTCGCTTGATTTTGATGCAGTCATCCACCATGCAGGACAGCACGCATGCGCCGCAGTGAACGCATAAATCCTCGGTTATGCCAACGCCATCAGTTGTCCAGTACAACGCGTTAGTAGGACACGCTTTTATGCACAGCTTACACTGAACGCCTACGCACGTGTACTTGTTGATACTTATGCTGCCCTCAGGAAAAAGATCCTCAACCTTAGTAGAAGCCAACAGCTCCTTGCGCTGCGACTTCAAAGACTCCTTCTTTTTCTCCTTGGCTTTTTCCTCGCTATCAGAAAGCATATCAAATATATCTACAGCCATGAAATCAACTTGGACAAAGCGTTCAGTTTCGAATCTATACCCCTTAACCAACCGCGGCTGATTATAATTACTTATCCCATCCAAAAACGCAAAAGCAACAAAGAAAACAAACAAAAAGAGGGTTTAAGGGTTGTTTCTTCGGCGGCGCATAATCAGTATAGCCACAATGCACAGGGCAACTACGATTACTACGATGATGACAGTGATTTCTAGGAGTAGTTCGTTGGAGACGTCGACGAAGTTGCGTGAGAGCGTGTCGGTTGCTTGGTTGTCTGCGTTGTCGTAGGCTACGGCTTTGATGATGTGTTCTCCAAAGGAGTAATCAAACGTGTCAAATGACCACCAGAAAGGCGCAGAGTCAGCAGTAAACTGCAACTCATCATCTAAGTAAAACTCAACCGTGACTACGTCGTCGGAGACTTCGGTTCGTGCAGTTAAAAGCCCGCTGATGTCGCCTCCAAACCCGTAGCCGTTATCGCGGCGAAGACTCAAACTAACAGTAGGGTCTGCGTTAACCTGCACAATCAAACCAGTAGAAACACACAAAACAAACAGGACCAAAAACCCACAAACAACACTTCTAAACCTTTTCTGCATTTCCAATCCTCCACACACGGTTACCGATTATCTGTAAAAATGACCTATTAAACATACCCACCCCTAAACCAGCCGGGTTTCGGTACGCTTTAATATAGAGGCTGAGAAGGTTATGGTGTAATTGATGTGGTTCTATGGCGTCTAAAAGTTTGGTTGAATTGTTAAATGATGCGTTAGCGCGTGAACTTCAAGTTTCGATTCAGTACATGTGGCAGTATGTGCAGGTAACTGGCGTGGAAGGTGCTGTGGTTAAGGGTATTTTTAGGGAAACGGCGTTTGCTGAGATGCGACATGCAGAAAAAATTGCGCAGCGCCTAGACTTTTTAGACAGCGTCCCCACAACAGAGCCCCAACCCGTTTTCGTCGGCGGCAGCCTACTTGAAATGCTAAGCCAAGACCAACACGACGAAGAAACAGCCATAGAAACCTACAAACGCGGCATAAACCTCGCCCGAAAAGAAGGCGACTACGCAACCGCCCACCTACTCGAAGAAATCCTAAGCGAAGAAGAAAAACACATAGACACCTTTGGAAAACTCTTAGTAGGCAAAACCGACCCCTTCACACAACCAGACAACCCAACATAACCTCTCCCCTTACAAGACGCAAAAAGACAAAACACGACTTTCTAAGACATTTTACGACGCAACCAAACCCGTTTTCAGGCTTTAAAACAAAAAAACACGCCAAATTAGGGTTTCCTGTAGAATAGGGGGTAGGTGTACTGTGGCGTAAAAGAAAAGTTAACAAAAGAAGAAAGGGAGGGGCTGCTTAGCGCAGTCTCATGAGAATCATTTCGGCGGCGAGCACCATGGGATCCCAGGTTTCGTTTAGTGGGGGTGCGTATGCGGTGTCTGCTTTGGCTAGGTCGCGTACGGTCATTTGTTTTTGTATGGCGAACGAGAGGGCGTTTATGCGTTGGGTGACTTCTTCTCCGCCGACGACTTGGGCGCCGATGATGCGTTGGGATTCTTTTTCGACGATGAGTTTGACTTTTACGGGTTTGGCTGTGGGGTAGTAGTCTGCTTTGGTTTTGGAGGTTATGGAGCCTGTGACGTATTGGATTTTGTTGCGTTTGGCGGTGTTTTCGGTTAAGCCTGTTACGCCTGCTTCGATTTCGAAAAGGCGGGTGACTGCGGAGGCGAGGATGCCTGTGAATTGGGAGTAGCTGCCGGCTGCGTTTGTTCCTCCGACTTTGCCTTGCCTAACGCCTATGGTGCCGAGTTGGGCGCACATGGGTCTGTGGGTTAGCATGTTTGCGCTTTCTGCGCAGTCGCCTACTGCGTAAACGTCGGGGACACTGGTTTCCATGCAGCCGTTAGTTTTTATGCCGCGGCTCTCGCCGATGACAATGCCTGCGTCCATGGCTAGTTTAGTATTTGCGCGTACGCCAAAAGCGCTGATGAACAGGTCAGCTTCGATTTTTTCGCCGCCAGCCATAACAGCCGTGACTTTATCATCACCTAGGAATTCTTCGACACCTTTGCCAGTGAGGATGCACATGCCTTTTTCTTCAAGGTGTGCTTGGACTTGTTTTGCCATATCAGCATCAAGCATGGCAGGCAGGATTTGGGGCAGCATCTCAACAAGGGTAACTTTCAAGCCGCGTTCAATGAGGGCAACTCCGGTTTCAAGACCAATCAAACCCGCACCCATGATGACTGCGGATTTTGCGCCGCTCCTAACAGCTTGCCTGATTTTTTCGCCATCCTCCAAAGTTCGCAGGCTAAGAATGCCCTGTTTTTCTCTGCCCTTAATTGGGGGCATGAACGCGTCTGCGCCCGTGGCAAGTATGAGGCTGTCGTAGGGCAGGGTTTCGGTTTTGCCGTCTTTGTCAGTGTAGGTCACTGTTTTTTCTTTGGTATCTATGGCTGTGACGTTGGCTTCGCTTTTGAGGTTTAGCTTGAGCATTTGGAAGTAAGCTTGAGGATAAACAATTAGGTCTTTGAAGGAGGCAATTTGTCCACCAATAACAAAGGGCAGTCCACATCGTGAGTAACCAGCGTTTTTTTCGCGGTTTAGCAAGGTGATTTCTGCTGTGCGGTCTTTTTTGCGTGCCGCCGAAGCTGCTTCAACGCCTGCAGCGTTCGCTCCGATAACTATGATACGTTTAGCCATGTGAACGCCTTCATTTGCCTTGGTTCTTGTGCCATTCTACTGCTTTGTCAAAATCCATCAAGTTGGCAAGTTCAGCTTGCAGGTCTGCGGGTTTAACAACCAAAAGCCAACCTTGCTCGTAGGGTTCTTCGTTAAGCAACTCGGGGGTTGAGGAAACTTCTTCGTTGACTTCCTCGATAGTTCCGCTTATTGCGGAGATAAGGTCAGAAACAGCTTTTACGGATTCCACCGTACCATAAGGTTCACCCTGCTTTACTTCAGAACCAGCAGAGGGCAATTCAGCGTAGACAATTTCGCGAAGGGACTTCTGCGCGTAGTCAGTGATGCCCATGCGGACTTTGTCGCCTTCCACTTTAATCCATTCAAAATCATTCGAGTAATAGAGGCCTTCAGGCACTTCGTATCCTTCTACTTTAACCATTTAGCTTGCACCTTCTAACTAGGAATAAAGCTTGAGTACCGAAGCTTAAAAGTCTTCACAAAAAAGAAGAAACAAAAAAAGATGGTTAACGGTCTTTTTTGCCGTCTATCCAGTCTTCGGTCCATTGCCTTGCGACGGAATCAGGCACCTGAACAGGCGGATGCTTAAACGCGTAGGAGGGCATACTTAGCAGGGCACCTGAGATTTTGCGGTCTAACGCGATTTTGGCTGCGCGAATAAGGTCGATGACGACGCCTCCGCTGTTTGGGCTGTCCTCCACTTCAAGTTTGGCGCTAATGTTAATGGGGCGGTCACCAAACTTTCTGCCCTTGAGGCTGATGTAGCAGATTTTTTTGTTCTGCAAAAAAGGCACAAAGTCCGAAGGACCAATGCGGGTGGGCAAATCGTAGGGAACTAGGCTAGTGACGGCTTCAGTTTTGCTAATCCGCTTGGATTTGAGGCGGTTCTCCACAGTCATATTCTGAAAGTCCGTGTCGCCGCCAAGGTTAAGCTGATACGTTTCGTCGACGATCACGCCGCGGTCTAAGCAGAGCCTAACTAGGGTGCGGTGCAGAATCGTTGCGCCGACTTGGCTTTTGATGTCATCACCCAAGATGGGTACGCCTGCTTCTTCAAATTTGGCTGCCCACTCTTTGTTGGAGGCTATGAATTCGGGCATGCAATTCACAAAGGCACATCCCGCGTCCATGGCTGCTTGAGCGTAGAAGCGGGTGGCGTCGTGGCTGCCTACGGGAAGGTAGTTAACCAGAACTTGGGTTTTGGTTTCTTTGAGGATTTTGACAACGTTTGCGGGGTCGTAGTTGCTGTCGTCATAAACATTGAAGGTTTCACGCATGTGAGGCGCTACGCCGTCTAAAATTGGCGCGGACGAGACGGTGACGCCTAAGGGTGGGACGTCTGAGAATTTTTCGCAGCAGTTGGGTTTTTCCCATATGGCTTCGGAGAGGTCTTTTCCGATTTTGTCTTTGTTAACTTCAAACGCTGCCACGAACTTTAGGTCCCGTATGTGGTACCCGCCGTAGTTCACGTGCATAAGACCAGGCACGGTCTCATCGTCTTTAGCGTCTTTATAATATTGGGTTCCTTGAATCAGAGCACAAGCACTATTACCCACACCAACCAAAGCTACACGAATCTCAGGCAAACCAGCACCATCCATCAATGCTCACAGCTAACACGAATCTGCGCTATAACTTTTTTCTTTTTCTAACAAAAACCAACAAAGCAACCACAACAAGAATTACGGTTAGGATGATTGCAGCGGCGGTTACAAACGGGTTAAGCGAAGGGGAAGCGACTTTGGCGTATCCGAGGGGCGTGTATTTTTGGTTGAGGGTTATGTTAGTGGTTGTTTGGTTTACGCCGCCAAGAAGATAAAATGTGTCGTTCACGTTTTCTATGGCGTAGCTCCATCGGGTAATTGGCATGGGGACTCCAGTAGTCCAAGTGTCAGTTTTGGGGTCGTAAACTTGAGTGATGTTTGTGCGAGAATAGTTGGTGGTAGTACATCCGCCAAACAAGTAGATGTACGTGGGAGTTGCTGTTTGGGTGGTTGTGCCTGTTGTAGCGTCAAAAACGCCAGTTGGCATTGGTGCACCTTGGTTCCAGCTGTCGGTTTGGGGGTCATAAACCTGCACTGCATCAAAAACCGTGGTGGGATAGGGTGTTTTGTCTGCGCCGCCGATTAGGAAGAATTTGCCGTTGAGGATAACCCAAGAGAATTTTGTGACGAGTATTGGCGGGTTTGAGCCTTGGAGCCACGTGTCGGTTTGGGGGTCATAAACCTGCACGGTTAAAGCGGTTTGGTTTGTTTTGCCAAAGACGTAGATTTTGCCATCTAAAACCTCTGAAAAACCGCCGCTAACCGCCAAAGGAATAGACGCCGCCAAGCGCCACGAGTCAGTTGTTATATCGTAGACTTCGTTTTCGACAAACGGCAAAGCATCAGTTGCCCACGGATTTGTCGTGTGACCCCCTATCACGTAGATTTCGCCATCAACAACGGTGGCGTAGGGGTTCATTCTTGTCGTTGACATGGACGCTTTTGTTGCCCAAGCATCGGTTGCAGGGTCATAAACAAGCGCGGATGGCGGGTTAGTTCCCTCGCCACTAAAGCCACCTACAAAGTAGATTTTGTCTTCGTAAACAAGCAATGAGGCACCGTAACGGCTAAGCGGCGTAGGGGTTTTTGTTTGCCAATTATCTGCTTTGGGGTCGTATTCGTAATTGATGAGCATGTAAGAGCCGTCGCTGTTGTTTACGTAGTCGCCGATGGCGTAGATTTTTCCGTTTACAACTGCGGTGTTAACAGACTGCCACGGCGAAGGCAAAGGAGACAATGTAGTCCAAGAATCCGAACCAGAAAGGGCAGCATTCGCTAGAAGGATAAGAAGCAAAAGAATGGAAAATATTTTGTTCATTTGCGATTAACTCCTGCTTTTCTGCATACGCTTTGCCAAAACAGCAACCGCAGGCAACACCACAACGCAAGCAAACATAATCACCCAAGCAGGGAACTCGGGGACAGAAGGCGAAGGCTTCAGAGTTTGGCTAGGAGAAGTCGAAGGAGAAGATGGGGGGGTTTGTGAAGGCAAAGTGGGAGTTGGGGAGAGCGTATTTGGATTTATGTTGAAACGTATTGTTTCTGAAACGCCTGTGTTTTCTGAAGTAGTTGCTGCATAGACGAAGAGGTTGTGGTACCCGTCAGAAAGGTTGGTGAGGGTTGTGTTTCCCGTTATGGAAACTGGAGGGTTGTGGTCTAGACGGTAGCTCATGGTCGAAACGGGTTTATCCACAGTAAAGGTTAGCGCCACAGATGGGGTTTTGTATGTTGAGGTTGTGGGGGAGAGTATGGAAAGGTAGGGAGCGTTGAAGTCTATGGTGAAGTGGCTGGTTTTGCTGTTTTCAGTGGTTAAGTTGTAGATGCCACAGTAGGTTGCGTAGACGGTTATGTTGTGTTTGCCTTGAGGTAACACGGGCAAAGCGGCTTGCGCCGTAACGGTGGAAAAGAAATCCTCGCCTAATCCCAGATAAACTGTGGATACGGAAACGTTTTCTTCACCATCTAAACTGTACTCAACCTGTCTTGTTGCGTTTTCGAAATCAAAAAACGCACTGAGCGTCACGTTGAGCAAAAGCGAACCCGAATTATACGTCTTATTAGCAGGAGACCCAAACACTATTCCAGGCGGACCAGGAACAAAATTTGCCTCCGCCACTTCAAACTCCAAACCCGCAGGTAACAAAACCAGCAAACCCAAAACCGTCAACGTCGCAGCCACAAAGAAGCAAGGCTTTTGCATAGCCACCACAAAATAACAGACTACAACTGAGCCTAAGAGGGTTTTTGTAAGAGTTTCTTGACTAGAAAGCCAAATCACCACAAGGGCAAGTCAAAGTTTCTTGACCCGTCAGCTGTAAAACAAAAACAAAGCAGAACGTAAAAGCCGTGGCGTGGGAGGATTATGGTAAGATTAAAAAGGGAACTGGGGTTTACATTGGTTTGATGGGTTGATTGTATTTATGAGTAGTAATGAGAGTGAAGTAAACATAAGGTATGAGCCGTTTAAGGAGATAGTTGTTATGGAGCAGACAAAGTTTGCTTCTCCTGATGAGATGGCAAGGTTTACATCGGTTATTGCGGGCGGTAAACTGGCGGGGCTTTACTGGGCGGAAGGCGTGGTTTTCTTGTATTTTCCGTTGCCTCCCTCGAATACGGCGGTTGCCAAGATGCTCATAGAAAACGGTAAAGTCTACTGGACGTTTCTGGGTTACGCAATTATGCCACAGTACCAAGCCATCATAGAAACCAAAGAAAAAATGATAGTTCCCGTCATCGACATATCAAACAACCCTATGCTACGCAAAGTCGCCAAATGGCTCAAAGAACAACAATAAACAAAACCCAAACAACAAAACACAGAAAAAAATCCGCTAACCCCCACAGCTTTTATTGGCAAGTTGACAGCGGCGAAAGCAACATCAAAAATTTATAAGAACGCCGCAGGTTAAAGGCTACACAGTTCAGCTTTAGGGGGGGTTATTTTTTGCGTGTTTTTGCTAGGAAGTCTTTGATGTATTTTTCTGCGCATCCGTTTTTTTGCAGGTAGGCGCCGTAGGTTGAGAGTGCTTTCATGGAGCGGGCGGCGTCTTCAGGGGAGGTGTAAGAGGGAACGCCAAGTTTGTCGAAGCGGCTGCGGGTGTAGAGTGCCATTTCGGTTTCGCCTATGTCGCACATGACGATGGGTTTGGTGTATTTGCGTGAGATTTCGCAGATATCGTCGATGTATTTTTCGCGCAGCCCAGGCATGTGATGCAAGCCAAGGAGGATGATGCCGTGTATGTTGGGGTCTTTGAACATGATGTCGGCGGATATGGTGAACATGTCGTCGGTGACGGAGCCGGTGAGGTCAACGGGGTTGTTGGTGGCGGCGATTTTTAGGATGGTGCCGTCTTCTTTGAGTTTTTGGAATTGCTCAGCGGTTTCTTTGGAGAACGCGTTTACGGTTAAGCCTAAGAGTTCGCATTCGTCCACGGTCATGACGCCTGGTCCGCCTGCGTCGGTTAGTATGCCGATGTTTTTGCCAAGGGCGGGGGGCTGCATGGCTAAGACTTTGCCGATGTCGAAGAATTCTTCCATATCACGGGCGCGTATTATGCCTGCTTGCTCGAACGCGGCGTCGTAGACTTTGTCGGAGCCTGCGATGGCGCCTGTGTGGGAAGCTGCTGCTCGTGCGCCTGCCGCGCTTTTACCCGACTTGATGACCACGACGGGTTTTTTCACGGTGACTTTTTTGGTGACGTTTATGAATCTACGCCCATACTTGATATCTTCCAAGTAGACAAGTACGACTTTGGTTTCTTTGTCGTAGAGCATGTAATTGATGATCTCGGCTTCGGTTACGTCGCATTTGTTTCCAAAACTGACAAATTTGCTAACGCCCATCTGGCGACCTGTGAGGTAGTCTAGGGCGGCTACGCCAAAGGCTCCGCTTTGGGTTACCATGGCTATATCGCCTGGGAGGGGTCGGGGCGTGGCTATGACGTCTTCTCCTGTGGTTAGCACTTTGGTTTCAGGCAAAAACAAAGAGTCCACGCCAGTTTTAGAGTAGTAAACGCCAAGGCAGTTAGGTCCCAAGATACGTATGCCGCCTTTCTGCGCGATTTCCACGACTTCGTCTTCAAGTGCGGTGTTGCCGACTTCTTTGAAGCCAGAGCTGATTATGGCGGCGGTTTGAACATTTTTGGTTATAGCTTCTTCCATTACGCTGGGAACCACTTTTGCAGGAACAATAATAACAATAAAATCAACATCGCCTGGGATAGCCTTCAGTGAAGAGTAGCAGCGAAAACCCAAGATTGAATCGTCCTTGGGGTTGACGGGGTATAGTTCGCCTTTGAAGACGCCGCGTAGTTTGTTGGTTGCAAAGTTTTTGAAAATCACATATCCAGCTTTGTCCACCTTTTTGGTGGCGCCGATAACAGCGACAGAACGAGGATTAAAGAAGGCATCTAACTTTTTGAGTGTTTCTTCCATGGTTTATCCCAGCCGCGTCCGTTAGAATTATGCTCTGTTTTTTATGCTTTACTGCTCAAAAAATCAACTCTGGTTATATGCGACATGGTCAAGAAATGCTGCTTCAAACTAAACAGAGCAAAATTTGCGTGCTCTGCGAACCAAAACCACAGGTTTATGGTGTATCTGTGCAAGCATATCCCAGGTCACCGCGGTTGGAGCAACTTTGAAGCGTGCAGCCATATCCCACACAGTCGCGCCTGAGCCAGGTCCGCTGGCGTGGTCTGCAACGTTAGCTATAGTCAAAGCTTGAGATGCTGCAAGAGAAGCCCCCGCAACAGCAAGAGGCGTAGGGCGCCTGCGAAGCTTAAAGAATCTGCCCACAACATATGCGAAGACTGCGCCGTGGGAGTGGATGCCAACGAGGGGGTTTGGGCGTGGGGTGAAGTGGTAGTTTTTGAAGGTGTAGGTTTTGTCGGTGTCCACGATTAGGACGGCAACGTTTTTGTGGGTCGTGGTGTGGATTTGTTTTTGGATTTCTTGAGCTATAGCTTTTGGGTTGTTTAGGGGCAAGCAGACGTAGGCGTAGGGCAAGTTGGAGCCGTCTATTGCGCCTTCTGAACCAAACAGTAGAGCCTGCCAAAAACCCGCATACTCCAAGGAGACCTGTTTGTGAGCTGCACCCTCCCGTGGATACTGTTGTAGCCTGCGGCGCAAGCGTTGTCCAAGGCGGCAAACAACCCCCAAACAGCCCCCCCAAACATAAGGCATCCAAAAATTAGCCAAAACCCGCGCAGTGAACCCAGCCTCAAAAACTGATTCATCCACCAAGTTCCCCCGCGCAGTTGACAGCGCTTTTTCAGAGACCACCACAAAATCGCCATCCTCCACCCTACCCGATACAGCCCTTGCTATCTCCAGAGCATAATCTGTCTTGGGCTTCCAGTAAGCCATGTGAAGTGCCAAAGCATGATACTGGGTCATGTCCTTCTACAGAGGCACTTCTTGCGAGATTATTAAAAGATTAAGCTCCAAAACAGGCTACACAACAGAAAAAACGATTTTGTCCCCCACGCGGATTTGAAGTTTATCAGCGGTGCTACCTTGGTTTAGGGCGATTTCGAGGTAGCCGTGGCTGCCGACAAGAAGCAAAGGCTGCTTTGGTTCAACGTCGCCGTAAGTCTTGGAAAAACCAAGCTTCAACTGCGCACAAGGCAACTCCACAGCAAACAAATCAACATTCAAAGACTTAACGTCCACAGGGTACACATTAGTGATTACGTTGCCAAAGCCATCCACATGCAAAACCTCCCCCATCACCCGAGTTTCTTGGACGGCAACAGACGCAAAAGTAGGAGTTTCCAGTTCATCAATGGCTATTTTTTCCCCAAATGTGTCGATTGCTACACCGTTTGCGAGATGGGCGGCTGCAGGGGCGAAGATGTCTCTGCCGTGGAAGGTAGAGCAAACGTGTGGGAGGGTGAATTTGGGGTTTGTGATTTGGTGAGCGGCAATTATGGTTTGGGGTTTGGCGGCTAATAAAAGCAAGCCGTTGTCGGGTCCAACAAAGAAGCCTTTTTTGGTTTGTATGATGATGGGGCGTCGTTGGGTGCCTACTCCTGGGTCTACGACGGCGACGTGGATGGTACCTTGGGGGAAGTAGGGGGCAGCGCAAGATAGGGTGTAGGCCCCGTTTCTTATGTTGAATTTTTCTATTTGATGTGTTGTGTCCACTATGGTTGCTTTGGGGCACAGAGTAAGGATTACGGCTTTAAGTTGGGCTGCGTAGGGATCTTTTAAGCCAAAATCGGTTGTTAGGGTAATTATTTGCGGAGGCATTTTCGTTGCTCTACAGTAAGGGGTGTTTATGCTGAAAACGTTTTTGCCTACCAGGCAGGTTTAGCCGCCGTGTACTACAGGTATGAAGACTATTTCGTCGCCGTCTTTTATGGGGGTTTGGAGCCCTTTGAGGATGCTGATTTCTTTGCCGTTAACTAAGATGAGTGCGTTGGGTTTGGGTTCTTCAAGCTGCTCGTCTAAGAGGCTACTACGCATTTGGGGCGCAACCTTGGAGAGTTCGTTAATTAACTCGAGCATGGAAAGCGGCTGTGGACAATCAAGGAAGTAAGTGTCTTTGCCGATGGCGTGGCGCAGTGCCCCAATAAACTTCAAAGTCAAGGTCATAACGTTTGCTTCCTGCCAGTTATAGGAGGACAATTACGGATATATCGTTGACATTTGTTCCTGTGGCGCCTGTGAAGATTTGGTCTTGGAGTTTTTCGAAGAACGGGTAGGAGTCGTTGTCTGCTAGGAGGTCTTGCGCGTTTAAGCCTTGTTTTTGGGCTTTTTGCAGGGTGTTCTCATCAACTATTGCGCCTGCAACGTCTGTTGGTCCGTCTACGCCGTCTGTGCATAAGGAGGCAACTACGCAGTTTTTGATGTTTTGGAGTTTTAGGGCAGCGGCTAGGGCAAGTTCTTGGTTTCGTCCGCCTTTGCCTTCTCCTTTGACGGTGACGGTTGTTTCGCCGCCTAAGACAATTCCTGCGGGTCGGGGCACAGGATTTCCTGACAAGTCTACTTCGCGGGCAACTGAAGCGAGCATGGTGCCTACGTGTCTTGCTTCGCCCTCTAACGTGGAGCTTAGCAGCAGCGTGTTTAAGCCTTCAGATTTTAGGCAGTCAATTACAGCTAAACTGGCAAGACGGTTATTACCCACAACCACATTGTGAACTCGCTCAAACGACTTATCCCCCGGTTTAGGAGTCTCAGCAACGGCACCGGCAATGCCGTCAAGCAAAAACTGGCGTACCGAAAGCGGCGTGTAATCCCACAGTGCGTACTTGTCAAGAATGTTTTTGGCGTCAGAGAAGGTGGTTGGGTCGGGCACGGTTGGTCCTGAAGCGATTACGTCTAGGGGGTCGCCTACTACGTCGGAGAGTATGAGGTTTAGGACGGTTGCGGGGTAGGCTTTTTTTGCGAACCAGCCTCCTTTGAAGGCGGAGGTGTGTTTGCGTATGGAGTTGATTTCGTTTATGGTGGCTCCGCTTCTTAGCATGGCGGTGGTGAGGGCGCATTTTTCTTTTAGGGTGATGCTGTCTGCGGGCAGGGGCATGAGGCTTGAGCCGCCGCCTGAGATTAAACAGATTATGAGGTCATTTTGGGTGGATTTTTCGACGAGGCGTTCCATTTGTTGGGTTCCGTTTATGCCTGCTTGGTCGGGGGTGGGGTGGCGGGTTTGGTTTAACGTGATGATTTGGGTTTGGGGTTTTTCGCCGTAGGGTATGTTTACAAAACCGGTGGTTATGTAGTTACCAATTAAGTCTTCGAGGGCTTGAGCCATTAACCCTGAAGCTTTGCCTCCGCCCACCACGTAGACATGTTCAAAACGGCTTAAGTCAAAAGAGAAATCCTCTACGCTTAACGTGCTGTTTTTTAGCGAAAGCCTAGAACGCAAAAGAGTCTTTGGGTCGATAGCGTTTAGGGCGCATTGGAAGCTTTTGAGAACTATGTCACGGGCTTTTTGCAAAGTCGGCGTCTCACCGTTCTTGACAAGCTGGTTCTGGTTAGCTATTTGAAACATCAAAATACTCCCGCAAACAAGGCTACCACAAAAATAAAGAGTAAAAGCTAATAAACAATTGTGCACCGCCAAAAACCCAAAAGAAGCCGTTGGTTAGTTGTTTTGTTTTTGTTGGGTCAGGGTTTCTACGAAGTGGGATGCTGCTTGTACGATGTTGTCGGCTTGTTTCATCATGGCTTCGCTGTTGATTTCTTCTAGTTGCCCAAGCTGCTGTACGGTTTCTTCGATTTCTACAAGAAAATTCAGTATGGAATCGTCTTCGTTTTGGGGGTTGCCCATTTCTTCTCGAACCAAGATTTCGATAAACGCTGGTTCTCCAAGGCTGTAGTGGATGGCGCTTCGGGCTTTGCGGATGGCTTCCATCATGAGGCTAGGCGCCATGTAAGGGATTTTCTGTGCAGCTTCCAGTTCAGCTTTAGCTTCGCGAAGGTACCGTTGCGCCCATCCTTGCCTGTACGCGTCCATCAGGGGTTCCCCCATAAACAAGTTATACGTCTATTTCTTCTTCAAGCAGGTCGTCTTGGTCAGATTGAACATCCTGAGACAACGCTAAGGTGCGGGTTATGTATCCTGCGACTTTGTTGCGTATGCGGGTGGTGGTGCCTTGTGTTAGCTGGTCAACGGCGTGTTTGTTGTCGTCAAAGGTTACTCCGAATTTCTCTGGATAACGCGCCATGAGAGCTTTGCCCAAGCGTTTTACCTGTTCTGTTTTTACTTTTCCCATGTTTTGTATTCCTCCGTTATTGTGAACGGTTAATTTTGGTGTTTGACGCTTAGAAGCGTGAAAACAAGGTTTCAATAGAAGTGGGGGTTAATTTTAAGCTTACTGCTGTGCTTGGTTGGAAGAATCAAGTTTTAGGTCAAAGAACGCTTCAAAATTAGACATCACCTGTTCAGCGACGTCGTCGGGCTTCATGTTTTTGATTTCAGCCACCGCAGAAACCACCTCACTTACAAATGAGGGCTTAGTCATCTGCCCGTTGAAAGGCGCCTTGCGGAAAATCACTGGCCCGTCGGTTTCAGTTAAAAAATTCTCCAAAGGAACCGCAGTTACGACATCGCGTATGCCCTGCGAGTACACGACGGGGGGACCTTCGGTTATGTAGTAGCCGTGGTCTACGGCTTGTTTGAGCGCGGTCATGGGGTGGCTAAACCAGTGCAGCAAAACCCGCTTCAGATTGTACGAGGGCAACATGTCCACGATAAAGGAGGTGGTCCCGCGTGAGTGTATTATAGCTGGCAGGTCGAGTTTTTCGGCTAGATGTAGCATTTTGTCAAAGACTTTGAGTTGGCTTTCCCAGATGGATTCGTATTTGCAGTCTAACCCGATTTCGCCTATGGCTAAGACGTTGCCTTTCTGGTGCTCTTGCAAGATGAGCTCTGTGAGTTCTTCGGTTTCGCCTGGTTTGAGGACATTAACGTTCCAGGGGTGAATGCCCAAGGCGACATGCACTAGGTTGGGATGCTGCTGGGCAAGTTTTAGGCACTCAACGCTTGTTTGGTAATCCATAGCGTTAGATACCATCGCAGTTACGCCTGCAGCTTTGGCGTCCTCTATTAGCATGTCGGCGCATCCAGCGTACTGGGCGTCAGTAAGGTGTATGTGAGCATCCACTAATCTCATGTCTAAGACCTCGTCGCCAATATACCCAACAATGAGTTTTAAAAATTTTCTTTTTCCTGACAAAAACACAGTCGTAGCGGGCTAATTTAAAGAAATAAACAACAACAAAGGTTAAATATGGCTTCAAAAAGAAAAAGAAGGCACTGAGGGTCGTATATGGCTGATTTAGAACTAGCAGTAGCTCCGATGCACAGATTATGCAAGAAAGCGGGAGCAGACAGAGTAAGCGAAGCAGCGGCAAAAGAACTAGCCGAGGCACTAGAATCAATCGGCGTAAAAATCGCCAAAGAAGCCTTAGACTTCGCCATGCACGCAGGAAGAAAAACCATCAAATCAGAAGACATAGAAATCGCCACCAAAAAAGTAATGGGAAAATAAACAGTTTCCCCTCCTCCTTTTTGTCCCCAAAACCCTTCCAGGCACACCCCTCATCTCGAAGACAAAGCACAAACTGTTTTCTTAGCAAACACTCTACCCCCCTCCCCCTATCGTTTCTGCATACAATTAAAAATTGGAACCTAATAAACGGCAAATAGGTTGGGCGCTGTTGGGTGGGTTAGGCTGTTTTGGAGGAGTCCCAGAGGAACTGGAAGTATTCGCGTGCGAATCCGACTAAGCCGAAGTGGTTGCTCCAGATGACGAGGCTGGGTTTGTCTTCGCCTAGAAAGAGCATGGCTTCTTTGCCGTCTGCTATGACGCCGCCGCCAAACATGTGGTCGCGTACGCGCATTTCAGTTACGGTTGGCGTGTTTTTGAGGGTTTGCCAGTCTTGGGGTTTGCCTGCTGCCATAACCTTGACGCCCACGTGTTTTTTCACAGCCAAAAACAGCTGGTCAGCAGAAGCTATAATGGGTTGGGCGAAGATGGGGGCGGCTATCATGATTTCTTTGTTGGCTTTTTTTAGGACTTCTTCGAGTTTGGTTAGGACGGCTTGTTGCCCGTGCAAGATGAGTATGTCGGGGCGTTCGACGATTTCGCGTTTCTCGTACAGCGGCTGGAGGGCTTGGGCGATTGTTTGTTCCCAGTTTTGGTATTTATCTTCAAGGCGCTGTTTGGTTGAGGCGGTAGCCTCCAAAGGAGGCACGGGGTAATATTTGAAAGGACGGGTTTCGCTGCTTTTTATCCAGCCTTTCTCCTTGAGCGAGTTCAAAACCTCATAGATTTTACTGTAAGGCACCTTGGCAAAATCGCTTATCTCCATGGCGGTTAGCGGGTCATTGTAGAGCAACGTGAGGTACGCGTCAATTTCGTAAGCGTTCAAACCCATCTCGTGCAACGCGTCTTTTGTGTTTTCGCCGACAGACAAAACGGTTTCCCCTAAATCACCTTAGTAAACGTTTGGAAAGCTTATTATTTATTACACTTGCCATTTAGAAGTACAACCGTCCAAAGGTCAAGTGAACAGCATGAATGTAATCAAAGATACAAGGTCTCTTTGCCCTGAATGCCTCAAAGCAGTAGACGCTACCATTTACGAAGAAGACGGCAAAGTCTTCATCAAAAAAGAATGCGCCGAACACGGGTCATTCCAAGAACTCTACTGGTCAGACTACGACCAATACATGCGCGCCGAAAAATTCCGCTTCGACGGCGAAGGCATGGAAAACCCGCGCACCCAAAAAGACAAAGGCTGCCCCCTAGACTGCGGCATCTGCCCCGAACACAAATCCCACACCGCCCTAGCCATCATCGACATAACCAACCGCTGCAACCTCAAATGCCCCGTATGCTTTGCCAACGCCTCCGCAGCAGGATACGTCTACGAACCAACCAAAGAAGAAGTCACAAGCATGCTTGAGAACCTACGCGCCAACAAACCCGTACCCGCCACGGCACTACAGTTTAGCGGCGGAGAACCCACCATACGCAACGACCTCATCGATTTTATTCGCAAAGCCAAAGAACTTGGTTTTCGCCACGTAGAAGTTAACACAAACGGCGTACGCATCAGCAAAGACGTTGAATACGCCAAGCAACTCAAAGAAGCGGGTGTTAGCACGATTTACTTGCAGTTTGACGGTTTAACCTCTGAAGTTTACAAGTTCATCCGCGGCATCGACCTGCTAGACATCAAAATGAAAGCCATAGAGAATCTGCGGCAAGCAGGTTTTAACAGCATCGTTCTAGTCGTTACTCTCGTCAAAGGCGTTAACGACGGACAACTGGGCGATATTATCGATTTTGCCGTGAAAAACTTTGACGTGGTCAGATGCATTAACGTCCAGCCCGTCTCGCTTTGTGGCAGATTGCCCCAGCAGGAACGAGAAAAAATGCGCATAACCATCCCCGACTTCATGCGCTTAGTTTCTGAGCAAACAGAGGACAAAATTGCACCCTCAGACTTCTACCCCGTCCCCACCGTAGCGCCCATAGCCAAAGCCGTCGGGTCACTCAAAGACAAGCATTACATCGAATTCACAGGACACCCCCACTGCGGCATGGCAACCTACCTGCTCGTAGATGACGGCAAAATTACCCCGATAACACGCGTAGCCAACGTGGACAAATTCACCGACGCCATGAAAAAAATCTACGAAGATGCCTCGCAGGGACACAAGAACGTCGCAAAACTGCATTTAGTCGGTGCAGCACGGCACGTGAAGTTCAGCTTCCTGCGCAAATACATCCTCAAAGTCCTAACAGAGGGCAACTACGACAGCTTAGGCGACCTGCAGCGCAAATCTTTGCTGCTTACGTCTATGCATTTTATGGACCCGTACAATTTTGATTTGGAGCGGGTGCAGCGTTGCCTGATTCACTATGCATTGCCTGATGGAAGAATCATACCGTTCTGCACGTACAACAACATTCACCGTCCAGAAGTTGAGAAGAAACTTGGCGTACCAATTAAAGAGTGGCAAAGCAAGCATAAGGTTGAAATAACTCAGCCTTTCTAGAACACGGGAACAAGTGATATTCATGGGTGGAAAAAAGAAGCTCGGCTTAAAGCAGATGGAACGTACGCAGGCTAAAACCGACGACGCTAAAAAGAAAGAAAAAGCAGGTCCTCCAAAAGATAGGAAGACCAATATTAACGTGATTCCGCCAAACGCGAAGAACGAGAAAGTCGTCGCTGAAGCGAAAAAGATGCCTGTTCTGACGCCGTATGCAGTGGCTACAAAGTTTAACGTGCGTATTAGTGCCGCTAAAGAGTTCCTAAGTAATTTGGAGCAAAACGGCGCCGTAGAGTTGGTTTCAAGCAGCCACAGCCTCAAAATCTACAAGCCAAACAAGTAGCTGAGCGTTTTTTTCAGCTACCAAAATATCTACCAAAATTCATTTTTCAATTCATAGGAGTTGTAATTGTGGAGTCTTACCCCAAAAGAGTTTACACGCAAGAAGAACATCAACAAGCTAAACAATTAACCGACTCGGGATACAAACACGAACTAACAGTCAAAGGAAACCCCGAATTCACAGAAAAAGTCAACCAAGCCCTTGAACATGCCAAAACGGCAGGGCAATACGAATTCCTACGGACCTACCTGCGCGAAATTATAGAAATCGATGGGTTAACGCAGCTGCGCGAAACCGAAGTGGCAATCTGGGCAAACAAATTCGCCGTTGAAAACCCCGTTGACTTCGCCAGCCTACTGGTGCAAAAAGCGCATCACATGAAAGAGTACATAGACGGTGAAATGTACTACGGCGGCGCCTCAGAAAACCGTACCATACAAAAACGCATGGAATTCTTAGAAACCCTCAAAGAGAAAAGCAGTGACGAAAAAGTAAAAAAAGAGTGCCAACGCCTCTTAGACATGTGGCGTGACAGCTCACTAGCTTTCTAATCTAATCTAGTAACGTAACCCGTATCGGGGTTCCACTTTTTATCTTCTCGAAAATCTCCAGGTTTTTTGTTATCTTGCCCAGTTTGCTTACGGGGCTGTACGGTTGGGATTTGCCATAGAAAATGCACAGGGCACTGCTCATGGGCCAGTACGCTATGGTTCCTGTTTCCACTTTCGCTTTGGCTTTTTCGCCGCCCAGTTGCAGGGGAACTTCAAAGTAGACCTCTTCTTTCCAAAGAGCCGCACGCCCCTCCAAAGGAAGCTTGCCAACAATTGTTTCCACAGTGCGCGGAGCCAAAAACCTAACCAACTCGCCCTCTGCTTCACCTAAACCCTCAACAACAAACTTTATTTTAATTCTAGACACATCTTCGCCCAAACTTCTCAACTCCTAAAACATCTGCCAAACAAAGCCAGACGGGAAGCTAGTACACAAGTCAATATATAACTTTTACAGTAAACCCGCCAGCCACAACACAGGTTACTCCACGTGCAGTTGGCGCACAACCCCATAATCCGAAATCACCCGCATTTTACGTGCCCGCAACTCGGCATCCAACGCGGCGTCGCCCGTGTCCACTTTCAAGCTTTTAAGACCACGCAGTTTGCTCTCAGTAGCAACCACCACCACGTTATCCAAACCCACCCCCCGCAGAACCCGAGGACTTATCTGCTGGTTTCCGCGACCAAAAACAAACCCTTGCCCGCCAATTGGAGTCACCACAACCTGCACCGCCTCAGCCCCACGCAACGCGTCTAAGAGTTGGGTTTCAGTTACGTCTTTGGCTACAATTTTCTTGTTTACAAAAAGGTCAACACCCAGCAGCGTTTTTTTCTGGTCTAGCAGGTCGGCTATGGTTCGGGTGGTGGTTCCAGGACAGATGATGTAGAGGGTGTTGGGTTGCATGTTTTCTATGATGTATAGGGCAAGGGCGGCTTGGTTTTCTAGTTCGCTTTCGGTCATGGGGCTTGCGAGTTTGTTCGTTTGAATCAAATGCGGCTCATAAGGCGCCAGTACGTAACCGTACAGATGAGCGGATACTCTGCCTTCTCGAAAAACCGCTTCGTCAACATCCATAACCTCTGCCTCATGCAAAGGCAACCCCCGCCACAAAAAACGGGCTACAACCCGCGCCGCCGCCACAGGCGTTAGGGCAAAAACCGCGCTGTGCATCTTCACCCCCGTAGGCACCCCCAAAACGGGAACCTGCAAACCCACCACTGACAAGACGTTGCGGGCAGTTCCGTCACCGCCGCAGAAAACCAGAAAATCCACACCTTCCTTGAGCATACGCTGGGCAACCTCGCAGGTATCCTCAGGCACAGTCGACACTTTTGGTTTGCCAAGTACAGTGCATTCAAACCCACACGCGCGGGCTTCAGATTCACCCATATCGCCAGCACCCACCAGCAAATCCAAACCCGATTTCACAGCAGACAACTCGGAAAAAAACGCTTTTGCCTTCAACGGAGCCACAGGCTTAGCCCCCAACGCCAACGCCCGCTCCAAAATCTCCGCACCATCAGTACCCTTAAGCCCCACAGGACCCCCCATACCTGCAACGGGGTTCACGATAACGCCCAACCGTTTTACGGAAAGTTTCTGGGTGTTTGCGTTGCTGGCTTTGTTTTTTTCCATCTACGCGTGCCTTCTGTGTACTAACAGGGAAGCAACAAAATAAAAGCATACCAAGCTGAAAAACAAAGAATTGAGGAGACCACATGTGTGGTCAGTTGTGGTTTGTGGGGTTTATTGGGCTTCGCAGCCGATGAATTGTTTGTTGACTTTGTCGAGCCAGGGGTAGAGTTCGTGGAGTTTGTCCATAGATTGGGCGACTTTTTCGGTGGGGTATTCGTAGGGTTGTAGATTGCCGTTGAAGTATTCTTCGTAGGCTTGCATGTCGAAGTGCCCGTGTCCGCAGAGTACGAAGAGTATGGTTTTTTCTTCGCCTGTTTGTTTGCATCGGACGGCTTCGTCTATGGCGGCTTTTATGGCGTGTGAGGGCTCGGGGGCGGGGATGATGCCTTCGGTTTGGATGAAGAGTTTGGCTGCGTCGAAGACTTCGATTTGGTTGTAGGCTTGGGTTTGCATGTGGCCTGTTTGGTTTAGGATGCTAATTGTGGGGGCAATGCCGTGGTAGCGCAATCCGCCTGCGTGGATGGGGGCAGGCATGAAGTCGTGTCCAAGACTATGCATGGGAACTAGCGGGGTGATGCGGGCGGTGTCACCATGGTCGTACTGGTACTGTCCTTTGGTAACTTTTGGGCATGCGGTGGGTTCGGTGGCGACGAACTGGGTTTCTTTGGGGGCTTTCTTGGTGATTTTGTCGTAGTAGAAGGGCCAAATCACGCCTGAGTAGCTGCTGCCTCCGCCGATGCATCCGTAGATTACGTCGGGGTAATCGTCGACGAGTTCGAGCTGTTTTTTGGCTTCTAGGCCTTCTACGGTTTGGTGGAGCAAAACGTGGTTGAAGACGCTGCCGATTGTGTATTTGGCTTCGTTTTCATGAACTAGGGCGTCTTCGACGGCTTCGCTAATGGCTATGCCAAGGCTGCCTTTATTGTCGGGGTCTTCGGCAAGGATTTTCCTGCCTGCTTCGGTTTGCATGCTGGGGCTGGCAAAGCATTCGCCTCCAAAAGCGTGCATCATCATCTTGCGGTACGGTTTTTGGTCGTAGCTTGCGCGTACCATGTAAACTGTGGCTTTTAAGCCAAACATCATGGCGGCAAAGGAGAGTGCTGAGCCCCATTGTCCTGCGCCTGTTTCGGTGGTTAAGCGTTTGGTGCCTTCTTTCATGTTATAATAAGCTTGGGGGACGGCGGTGTTGGGTTTGTGGCTGCCTGCGGGGCTTACGCCTTCGTATTTGTAGTAGATTTTGGCGGGGGTTTTAAGGGCTTTTTCGAGGTTTACGGCTCGGAAAAGAGGTGAAGGCCTCCAGAGCTTGTATACTTCGCGAACTTCCTCGGGGATGTCTATCCATCGTTCCTTGCTTAGTTCCTGCTCAAGGATAGCTTTGGGGAAAATTCGTGGAACGATGCCAACGCCTGGTTCTTTGGTGTTGGGGTCAATGAATGGGGGGAGGGGTTTGGGGAGGTCAGGGGTTATGTTGTACCATTGTTTTGGTACGTCATCTTCAGGGAGGAATATTTTTCGGGTGGGCATGAGCTTTTTTCACCTTTAATGATGTTTGACACTGTATAGCGTGTTTGGTACTTAAACATACAGGAACATATTTATGCGTTGCTGTACAGAAACGTACCTGATGTGGAATAATATCAAAAGGCACATGGAAGCCTACCCTGAAAGGCTAAAAGTAGCCCACGTCCTAGTCGAAAACGGCCTAAGCATCAAAGACAAAAAAATCTACCTCAACCAAATCGAAATTCCCCCCGTACGCATCGCCCGAGCCGCAAACGTAGACAGACGCACCGTAAACGAAACCACAAACCTCATCAAAAACACCCCCGAACTCAAACAAATCTTCGAAGAAATCCGCCCCGCAGGACACTCCCTCAAAGAAATCGCAAAACACCTCAACTTAGGCGTCGTAGAAATCTCCGTCGAAGACGCCAAAGCCCACGGAATCCTATCAAAAACCGCAACCGCCCTAACAGAAGGCGGCTTAAGCATCCGACAAGCCATAGTCGACGACCCCGAACTCTCACCCGAACCCAAACTCGCCTTCATCGTCGAAAAAAAAATCCCAGGCGAACTCATATCCGAACTTCTTAAAATCAAAGGCGTCGCCAAAGTCTCCGTATACTAATTTGCCGCGCCCACAAACAGCAGTAAACACTAAACATGCAAAAAAGGTGAAATGCATTAACTGATGCATGGTATCAGACCACAGTTTTAAGAAAAACTTTATATGGCAATTATGTTTTGTTGTTGTTCGCATTTAAGGGGTTTATTGGATTTGTCAAATAATCAATCTAATGGAATGCCAATTCTTGTATTAAAGGAAGGTTCAAAAAGGTCCCGTGGAAGAGAAGCGCAGCACACCAATATTATGGCTGCAAAGATTGTTGCGGAAAGCGTCCGAAGTGCCCTAGGTCCAAAGGGTATGGATAAGATGCTTGTGGATAGTTTTGGTGACGTAACTATAACTAGTGATGGACGCACGATTTTGGATGAGATGGATGTGGAAAATCCCGCGGCGAAGATGCTTGTGGAAGTTTCTAAAGCTCAGGATAACGAAGCGGGTGATGGTACAACCTCAGCTGTTGTTATCGCAGGCGAACTCTTAGGCAAGGCTGAAGAGCTTATCGAGAAAAACATACACCCAACCATCATAGTTGACGGCTACAAACTTGCACAGGAAAAAGCCTTGGAAACTTTGGAGAAAATCGCCGTAAACGTTGACCTGCAAAAAGGGGATTACCTAAAACAAGCCGCAGTTACCTCCATGGCAAGCAAACTCGTTGCCGAACACAAAGACTACCTCGCCGACATGGTCGTTAAAGCCATGATGTCCGTGGCAGAAAAAGACGGCGAAGTCTACAAGGCAGACGTAGACGATGTCACCGTGGAGAAGAAAACGGGTGAGTCCCTCAAAGACACCAGCCTGATACAAGGCATTGTTTTAGACAAAGAAGTCGTACATTCAGGCATGCCCAAACGCGTAGAAGAAGCCAAAATCGCGTTGCTGGACACGTCGTTAGAGAACGAGAAAACCGAGTACGACGCCAAACTAAACATTGAAAGCCCAGACCAAATTGAAGCGTTTCTCAAGCAGGAAGAAGAAATGCTCAAAGGCATGGTTGAAAAAATAGCCTCAACAGGCGCAAACGTGGTCATCTGCCAAAAAGGCATCGACGATATGGTACAGCATTTCTTGGCGCGCAAGGGCATTTTTGCTATTCGCAGGGCGAAAAAGTCAGATATGGGAAAACTTGCCAAAGCTACAGGCGCGAAAATCGCAATTAACTTGGAAGACTTGAGGGCAGAGGATTTGGGTTATGCCCAAGTTGTCGAAGAACGCAAGATCAGCGAGGATAAAATGACTTTTGTTGAAGGCTGCAAGAACCCCAAAGCCGTAACCATACTCATCAGAGGCGGAACCCCACGCATGAACGCTGAAACCGAACGTTCAATCCACGACGCCCTATGCGTAGTACGCGACATCATCCAAGAACCCAAGGTCGTTGCAGGTGGCAGCGCTCCTGAAATGGAAATCGCACGCGTCCTCAAACAGTACGCTGAAACCATGCAAGGAAGAGAACAGCTAGCAGTTAAAGCGTTTGCAGAAGCCCTCGAAGCAGTCGCCATAACCCTCACAGAAAACGCAGGCTTAGACCCCATCGACATACTCTCCGAACTTAGGGCAAAACATGAAAAAGGCGAACAATGGGCAGGCATCGAAGTGCTCTCAGGCAAAATCCAAGACATGTCCAAAGCAGGCGTATTCGAACCAATAACAGTCAAAAAACAAATAATCAAATCCGCCGCAGAAGCAGCCATGATGATCATCAAAATCGACGACGTCATCGCAGCCCAAAAAATGAAAGCCCCCCCAGGCGGAGGAATGCCCGGCGGCGGCATGGGCGGAATGCCAGGAATGGGCGGTATGGGTGGCATGCCCGGCATGGGAGGAATGTAAATGTCTGCTCAAGCTAAAGTCGAAGTTGGTCCGCCAAAGGTTACGCGGTTTGAGAAAGCCCGTATCATTGGTGCAAGGTCGCTTCAGATTTCTATGGGTGCTCCTATTCTTACGGATGTGGATGATAGCTTGTCAAGCCCAATTGACATCGCAATTAAAGAGCTTGAAAGCGAAATCTTGCCCATGACAATTAGGCGAACCCTGCCAGACGGCACCTTCCAAGACATCCCGCTGAAATGGCTCAACGTAGCCTAAACCATTTTTTCTTGTTTTTCTTTTGCTTCTTTTAGTGCAGCGCGAATATTTGTCCAGTGTGCACCCTGCCAGTAAACACTCCCGCAAGCAGGGCATAACCAAAAAACATCATAATACAGTAGCGTGTTTTTCTCTACCTTGCCGGCTATGGTGTCTTTTGGGGCAGTTTGAAGGCGGGTGTTACATTTGGGGCAGCGCGTGTTTTCCAAATCAACTTCTAAAGCAATTCCTGTGCACGCGGCGAGGCGGGCTAGGCGCTCTGGCGAGGTGTTGCCTGTTATGTAGCAGGCGGGGAGATTTTTGGCTTGGGCTTGCTGGTAGAGGCTAAAGTCGCGGGTGAGCAAAACACGGTTTTCCGCCTGCGCCAACACTAAAAGCTCTGCATCAGAGAGGGCGTTGGAGTATTTGGTGTCGTAGCCCATCATGCGCAGCCAACGCGCCAACTTCCCGAGCATAGCATCTAACAGGAATTTCAGGCAAAGTCGCCTCGAAGAATAGGGGCGCTGCCTGCTTTAGCTACGATTTCGTGGTCATCCATAACCAGTTGCCCGTTAACGTAGGTTTTTGTGGGTTTGCCTTGAACTTCCCAGCGGTCAAAAGGCGAAAACTTGGTCTTCGAATAAAACGTGGAAGCATCAATTAGGTATTTCTCGTTGAAATCCACAACCACCAAATCCGCAAAGCCACCCTCAGATAAAACGCCCCTGCCAGATAAACCAAAAATCTCCGCGGGCTTTTCCGACAACAACCGCAAAGCCGTATCCAAGGACAACTTGTTTTTGTGCACCAAAGTCAACACCAAAGGCAAAGTGGTTTCCAAACCAACAACACCTGCTTTGATGTCCCAGATGCTGTTGGCATCTTTTTCATCCAATGTGTGCGGGGCATGGTCAGACCCGATAGTGTCAACTTCGCCTTCGGCTATGGCAGTCCAAAGAGCATCAACGTTTTCTTTGCTACGCAGCGGAGGCATAGTCAAAACGCGTGCACCCAAGTTTGCGTAGGCGTCTTTGGAAAGTAGCAGGTGATGGGGGGTTACTTCGCAGGTTATTTTTTTGCCTGAAGCTTTGGCTTTGGAGAGTGCTTGCAGGGCAGGTTTTGTTGAGAGATGGCAAATGTGCAGTTTAAAGTCGGGAATCGGCGAGGTCAACTTGAGCACGTGGTCTACGGCGGCGGCTTCAACTTGTTCGCTGTGGGCTTTTAGAAACGCGGCTACGTCGTGGCGGTTTTGCCGTCTAAGTTTTTCCACTGCTGCCTTGAGGAGTTGGTGGTCTTCGGCGTGAACTGCCACAACCGCGTTTGATTGGGCAACCTGTTCGAAGGCTTCTTTGAGGGCAACATCATCTGTTATGTCTAAGCCGCCGATTTTTTCTGCCATAAACAGCTTAAAACCCACGGCGCCTTGCGTGAGGATTTTTTTGATTTCGTTGGGGTTTTTGGGGAAGGCACAGTAAAAGCCAGTGTTAACTACTACGCGGCGAGAAGCTTTTTCCATGCGGGTTTTCAGGGAGTCGGCGTTAATGGTGGTGGGGGCGTTGTTTGGCATATCCAAAACCGTGGTTACACCTCCTGCTGCTGCGGCTTGGGTTCCCGTGAAAAAGGTTTCTTTGTAGGCGTTATCTTCGTCTCGCAAGTGAACATGAGAGTCAATAACTCCAGGCAAAACGAGCAGGTTGTGCAGGTTGGTTTTTTCGTCGGCTTTGGGCATGTGGGTTTCTTTGCCGATTTTGAAAATTTTAGTGTCTTCGATGGCTATGCAGCAGTCAACTATTTCGCCTTTAAGGTAAGCTTTGGCGTTGGTTAGTACGGTGTCAACAATCAAGAATACTCGCCTATGCTATGAAAGGAAGAGGGGGTTTATTTTGGTTATTCACACGCGCAGGATGTGCTTGAGAAGTAGGGGTTATTGGGTGTCTGCGCGGCATTCTTCGCACAGGTATTGTCCGTCGACGTTTTTGAGGTCTTCGGAGTAGACGGTGCATTGGTCGCAGTAGCCAGTGAGGGAGGGTTCTTCAAGGTCGACTTCTTCAGAGTTTTCGCATGCGATGCGGGAGCGTTCTTGGATGATTTCGATGAGCTCAGGCATGATGCCTAAGACGTCTTTGCTGGAGATTAACCCGACTAGGTCGCCTTTGTATATTACGCCAAGTCTTCGAATGTCTAGGCGGCTCATTCGACGCGCGGCATCGCTTATGGTGGCTTCAGGATCTATGGTTGCTAGGGGGGCGGTCATTATGTCTTTAGCTTTCACGGTGGCAGGTTGAAGGTTCTTGGATAAAACCCGCATGACCAAGTCACGTTCAGTTATGATGCCCAAAGCTTTGCCTTCCGGGTTGGTTACGATAACACAACCAAAAGCGTTCTCTTCCATGAGCTTTGCAATGCGGTTTGAAGGAACTTCTTCATCAGTAGTCACAACGGGGCTGCTCATAACATCTTTAACCAGCATCCTTGGCCTCAACCCAATTTCAGACAAACACTACACCTCCAAATTCAAGCCAGACTAACCATACAACTCAAAAAAGAGAACGCATAATTTAAGAGTTTTCCAACATCTACAAAGACAACAAAAGAATAAGCCACACAAAACAAAAAACATTTGTCCAAATAAACAAAAAACCCAAAACAAATTTTCAACATAAAACTACGCTAAAAACACGCCAAATACTCTATCAAGTTTTTTGTTGCCCCAAGAACATGTATATAAGGCAGTAGATGGACTATTTGTTTACGAGTTAAAAAGAGGTCCCAAAAAGTGCCATTTAAACGGAAAAGCCGAGGAAGAGCAAAAGGAAGTAAAGGAAGCAGTAGCTTAGTTCAATGCGGAAGTTGCGGACAGATGGTGCCGCGTGACAAAGCGAAACGGTCTACTCGCCGCGTGTCTTTTGTTGAGCCTCAACTAGCCAAGGAACTTAGGCAAAAAGGCACATACCTAGCATCTTGGGTAGACACGAAATACTACTGTATATCCTGTGCAGTCCACCGTGGCATCGTCAAAGTCAGAGCCGAAAACGAACGCCACACAAAATACCGCAGACGCCAATAAACCAGCCTTTTTAACAGGCAATTATTATTTTTCCTTTGTTTTCAAGATTTTGTAAACGTGCAGTGCTCTTTGTATTACGGTAAAGTTTGCCAAAACCGCAATTAAGATGACACCTATGTTTAGGGCGGGAAGCCAGAAAATCGCAACTAAGCTAGCTCCAGCAATTATCAAGAGGCGCTCGGCGCGTTCAGCCAACCCGACGGATTCCATTTTTATGCCCGCTGCTTCAGCTCTTGCACGGCTGTAGCTAACCATCAACGAACCAGCCAACGCAAGCAACCCAAACAGCAAATCACACAAGCCACTAAGAAGTATGCCCATGAGCAAAAACGCGTCAACATAGCGGTCTAGCATGGAATCAAAAAAGCCGCCAAAAACGCTGGTTTGCTTGTATGTACGCGCGATTATGCCGTCTAAAGCATCACAAAAACCCGAGGCTAAAAGCAAAACCACGGCGACAAGCAAGAACAAGGGTTGCTGGGGAGTGGTAACTGCGTAGGCACCAGCCGCAAAAAAAGACAAAACAAACCCGATTATGGATACGATGTTGGGGGTTAAGCCTATGGCGTGGGCGGCTTTTGCTTGCGAAGAGAGCATTTGTTGAACCCGTTGTTTTAGTTTAGTCAGCATAGGCAAAGTCGTAGTTTGTATGTTCACAGTCACTATTAAAGCTGGACTAAAAGCAAAAACAAGCGGTCAAGCTAAAACTTTGCCGCCTCACCTACGGCAGCGTTTTCCCACAGAACATATAAGGAAGGGAGTTCACCTACATAAAATCAGTAACGCTCTGTCGCGGACAGACGCACGCAGACCCGGCAACGTTACATAAACACAAAAGGAGTAAAATAAAATGGCAGAAAATGCAGACGTTATCTTCGTCGGAAACAAACCTCCCATGAGCTATGTTCTGGCAATAATCACAGCTCTCTCATCAGGCACACCCAAAGAAATCACACTGAAAGCCAGAGGCCAAGCAATAACCACCGCAGTCGACGTGGCTGAAATAGCCCGAAACCGCTTCGTAAAAGACCTCAAAGTAAGCAAGATCGCCATCGGAACCGCTGAGATGCCACCACGAGAGGGAGAGACCAAAAGCCGCATGGTTTCCACGATGGAAATAACACTAAAGAAGTAAACCCAAAGCAGAGCAACTAACTCACAAACCTTTCTTTCATTTTTTAAACCCCACAAAACATTTTCAACATCCAGGTTCTGTTCAGCACGTAACTTGTTCTCTAAAAGGAAAAGGTAACTGAGCTTAGGCAGGTTTGGGTTGTTTTCGTTTGTAGTAGACTAGGGGGTGGCGTATGTGTTGGCAGAGTTGGTCGGGGTTGGTGCAGACGCCGTGGGTTTTTAGGGTGGAGCAGCTTGGGGGGGTGTATTTGGTTCCTGAGCCGCGTTCACCAGCTATGTGTTCAACTTGGTAGAGGGTTAGGCGGGCGTTGTAGTCAGAGAAGGTTTTGAAGACTTCGGCGACTTTTTCGGAAGGCATGCCGATGGTTACAAGAAAGGAGGTTAGGGCGAATCTGCCTATGTGGGAGAGGTGGCGTCCATTTGTGGCGGCGTCTTGCAAGGCAACTATGCAGGGGGGAAAAGCGGATTGGGAGACGATTTTGGGGAAGCCGTCCATTTCGGATTCGCCGATTTTTTCTTTTGCTAAGTCGGTTATGTACTCGGCGATTTGGGTGATTTTAGGTGGGAAATCTGGGAGTTCTTTGGTTTCTAAGCGTTTTTCGATGCGTCTTTGGATTTCTTCTTGCAGCAGGCGGGCTATGTCGTGTTGGGGCAGGTAAACTTTGCCGTTTGTTAAGAGGCGGTTGACGAGTTTCCAGTTTTCGTCGCGCAAATGAGTGATGTTTCGCAGGTAATCAGCAACCCCAATCACAAAATCCAAGGCAATTTCGGGGTCTTTGTTTAGTTGTATGTCCCAGTCGAAATCTTTTGCTATGGCTATGAGGCGCTGGTTTGATTCGTGTTGTAGTGCGCTAAAAGCTTCCTTAGCCTCCGCCAGCGCGTAACGTTTCTTGATGAAAGAGTTCTTGGTTGCCAAAGCCAAGATAATTGCCACAGGAAAAGAGGGAATTTCCAAATCATTTGCTACGCGTTCGCCTGTCCACACGTACAAAACCGCGTTTTCCAGCCTTTCCTTGGCGCGGTTAAGGATACCGCTCAGTTCGGGGCTGTCTAACTCGTCAATGTCTAAACCGATAAGTTGCAGGTACGCAGCAGTTTCTTTTAAAAAAGGGTATTTGGCTATGTCGTTGGGAGTGAAACTTTGAGTTTCTTGCGACATACCCTTGGCTCTACTACTCGGTTTCTATGCGTGGCGCTAGGAAAAAGGTTAGTTTGCCTTCGATGGTTTGTTGGAAGTCTATGCGAACGGGCATGTCGCTGGAGAATTCTAAGGTGGCTATGTCGCTTGTGGCGGAGGCGGCTTTGATTATTTCGGAGAGGTAACTTAGACTGAAAGTGGCTTTGGATTCTTCTTTGACGTCTAAATCCAGTAGGGCGTCGTTGCCTTTTTGCAGGGTGATTGTTGCGCCCATGAGGTCGCCTGAAGCGCTTAGCACCAGTTTTTCTGGGTCAGCTTCGAAGCGCACGTGGTCACTTACCAGACCTGCGTCGTCTATGGCTTGACTTAGACCCTGAGTGGTGGTTTTGGCAACAACGTTAAAGGTTATCTTGGGGGTGGGAACCTCTTCTTCGGATGCTTCCAGCGTGGGCATGTTGAATTTTCTTGTGTATTTGCCCGTGATTTTAACTTGCAACCGACCCGTCTTATCATCTAGGGAAAGCTCGACGGCTTCGTCTTTGCTGGCGCGTTTAAGCAGTTTAAGCAACTCACTTATGTTTATGCACATAGCAGAGGATTCAGAGCAGTCGTACTCTTCAAAAATGCTTTTTGGCCATTCAAAATCAATCATGGCAACCCGTGAAGGGTCCATTGCACGCAGTTTCAAGCCGTCAGTTTCAATCTTGAAGGTGGCTTCGTCAACAAGAATAGAAATTGCGTTAGCCATGTCTTTTAGAAGTTTGGCGTCGGATACTTTGAGCTTAAACATTCAGGGTTCCTCTGTTCTAGTGCAATATGCTGTATGATTATTTAGATTTATGCTTTAAGGAAGACGCGGGTACATAAACTGTTCTAGAAGCTACAAAACCCAAACAAAAGGGTAGAGGGGGGATTTTAGCTGTATTCGCGGAAGGTGTAGTTGCATTTTGTGCAGCGTAGGAACTGGGTTGAGGATTCATCTGAGCCGCGGGTTTGTACTTGCCAGACGTAGGCGGTGTTGTTTCCGCATTTGGGGCATTCAATTCTGACGGTGGGGAGGGTTCGTAGCTTTTGCTCTTCTTTGCCGATGACTGCTACAAGCTGCTGGGGGTTGTGATGTATCACTTTTGCTATTGGGGGTTCAATTTTTTGGGGGGCTTCGGGTTTTTTGTATCCGCACTTGGAGCAGACAAGAGCTAAGGAGGGTTCCTTGCCAGCCTTGGTTTTCTTGGGTTCAAGACGGGAACCACATTTGGGACAAAATTCCATAGTTCTTAACTCCCTTTTCCGCTCTTTTCTAAGCATAATAACTTTTAACGTTTTCGTAAATGAGTATCCAACGTTCTATATAGAGCTTGTTCCAGACGCCACCAAATGAGCCACCCGCAAAGCTTCAGGAAGCACACTTCGAGTCGCAGTCAACTTCAAAACCGATTTCGCAAGCTCAGAGGGTATTCCTGCAACCTCAAAATACAAAGGCGTCTTCGCATCACGCACCCGAACATCAAAAAGCTCGCCAGCATTAAGAACCCCGCGCCAGCGAACCTCACTGTGAGGCAAATTAGATAGGGCAACACGGATTTTCTGCAAATCAGGCTTTTTATGCGTCACCGCAATAACGGGCACCCCAGTTTTTTCATAGAGCTCTTTTATGTCAACAACGTTAAACCCTGCAAATGTTATGCCGTTAAGCAGTATAACGCGCAGTTGCTTGTAGTAAGGCGAATTAACAATCATGCTGCTTATGTTTGAGGTAGCATCCAAAGCATCCACAGTTATGGTTGTGCTCATTACGCCTTCAAGCCAGTAGCCGCCCCTAAAAACCACACCCACCACACGAACCTGCTTGTTAGAGTGCGGCGTAAACTTGCCATCATCTATGCCCACAACGCGGATTTCAGGCTTTACAACACGCAACTGCCTACGAACCAACAGCACCCCACCTAAAAAGTAGAGAAACACGCATTATAAAATTTAACATAAAACAAGAAAGAAAAATACAAACCGGTAGGGAAGCAAAAGAGTGGTTAGTCGGCGAGGGCTTTTTCGAGTGCTTTGTTGAATTCTTGGTTGGCTTCGCGTGCTTTTTCTGCGGCTTGCATGAGGGCGTCTACGGGTTTGGCTTTGCCTTTCATTCGAACGTAGATGATGGGGTCAGAGGCTAAGGGGTGGGGGATATCGTAGCCTGCTTGGTCAACGTTTGGGTCTTCAAGCAGCTTCTTTTGCAGCAGGTTGCATACACCATGACCAACATCTTTGATTTCGATTTTGAGTTCGTTTTCGGTTTGTTTTAAAACGTTAATTTTCATTTTCTTGTGACCTCTTCGTTTTAGATGGCGTCGCTTCCGTAGTCAGGTGCTAGTTTGCGTCGTTCGCGGTTGCCGCATCTTGCGCAGTGCAGTTCGTGGCGTTGCTGCTCAAGTAAGTAGCCGCAGTTGGAGCAAAACGCGTGAAGTATGCCAAGGGTGCGGTCGGCGGTGGTTAGGTGGTAGACTTGGTTTTTTGAACTAATAACTTTGGCACGTATGATGTCGCCAGGTTTGCATACGTCACTCATGGAGTTAACGTAACGGTCGGAAACATCGCTTACATGCAAGATGCCGCTAAACACGCCAGACATTTTCTTTTTAGCGCCCACTTCAAAAATACGAACCAAAACGTTGTCGGATTGCGCGTTACCAACTTGCCCAACAACAGTTACACCTGCCTTGGGAACCACGGCGCCTTGAACAACAGGATAAACAGAAACACGCTTGTTTAACAGGTCCATAAGAGCCCTGCCAACGATTTTAGAGTAAATCACGCCATCTTTAACATAAGTTCCAGCGTCAGGAATGAACTCTTCAATAACACCCAAACGCTCACCGGGAAGAACCAACTGCCCGCTTTTCTGGTCAGATTTCAAAGCCATCGAAATATCCCTTTACCTTAAACACAAACATGCTATTTTGAACGTTAGCTAAACGAGTACATCTCATAGATTCGCTGCTGTGCAATAAACCTTTTGATTTGAGTTAGAAAGAAAAACAAGAAAGCTAAGAGGCTACCACGGGTTATATATTGGCAAATCAGTTTCTGATTACGTAGAGGTCAGTTATGATTTCTTGTTTGGCTTTGGTGTGGAAGTCGAACATGTGAGGAATTGTCATGAGTAGGGCGTAGGTGGCTTGAATTGTGCCGCCGTGTTTTTCGATGAATCTTTGAAGAAAGGGTGAAGGCGCAACTTGGAGTAGTCCATTGTTTGCTTTGATTTTTCCTATCAGGTGCTTGTCAGTGTAGGGGTGATTATGAAGCGAATAAACTGCGTTGCCTACTTCAAGGGCTTTTGATAGAAAACGCCTATCAGCCGCATGTTTTTGCACTCCAAAGGGCGGATTTTGCACAACCGTATCAAAAGAGCCCGCTATAGCGTCTATGTCGCCTGTCGCCCAGCCAGTTTTTTCTTTAAAACCCAGTGCAGACGCGTTCTCGTGGGCGGTTTTTGCTGTGGGCTTGTCAAGGTCTATGCCTACAACTGATGCGGCGCCTAGAAAAGCTGCGCCTAAGGCAAGTCTACCTGTGCCACAACCCAAATCCAAAACACGTTTGCCTGCTATGTCACCATAGTTGTAGGCGGCTAAATAGAGCAAATTTGCTGCTACATTTGGGGGGGTGGTGTATTGCTCAAGATGCGCTTTTGGCGTAGTGTGAGGCTTAATTGTTGAGAGGAAGCGCTCTAGATCTAGTTTGCGAATAATCCGTTTTTGAGCAGGTTCTCCCATGAGGATTCGCCAGTTAGCACTTTGAACTCATTTACTGTTAAAAGGGGTTTTTTGAATTTTGAAGCATCATCAAGTGAGATGCGCGGGCACGCAGTGTTCACGTACGCATCTAAAGTGGGAAATTCCAAGAGCACTTCAGGCACGATTTCGCGCACCGACAAAAGACAAGCCGCTTTGCCCAGCTTTTCCAATGCAGTTTTGATTTGCAGGGCGTCTTCAAGGTGTTGCTGTCCAGGCTTTGAGCTAATCAGAACCCCAAAGGTTTTGGCTTGCTGGGCTTCGTGGATGCTGGCGTAACGCTGCCGAATAATCTTTTGCACTTCATCCGTTAGGGTGTAGGCGGTGTTGTCGTAGAGGTCAGCGACTATGGTGGGTTTAGAGGTGGAAAGCGCAACACCTAAAGCATGGAATTTTCCTCCGCCCACAAACAAGAAAGCATCCACTTGCGTGGCTACGGATTTGACGTTGCTAAAGTCGCAGCCCATCACCTGCCCTGCGTAGGATAAGCGGTGGGCGTCTCCGATGATTACGGTTTTTCCTGCGCGAACCAGAATTTCCCTAGCCAGAGCCAAAGTTTGAACGTGCTGCACGGTTGTGGCTAACCCGATTTTGTCATACCCAGATAGCAAATCAAGTGAAGCATGTACGGCGTGGTTGATGGGTATGGTTGAACGGGCTTCTACGTAAACGGTGGGTAAGCGCGTGTGTTTGAGAAGTTTTGCGTGTCCAAAGTGGATGATGAGGTCAACGCCAAGGGCTTCAGCGTCAAAAGTTGCTAGGTCACAGGCGCCATAGCAGGGGTCAGCTGAAACTATGGGCAAAGACCCCGCCTGTTCGACAAGTTTTGCCAGCCGCGGCGCTTCAGGTTTGAAGCCTTCAGGCAACTGGAGCAAAACACGTTTAGCACCAAACGTTGCAATCTCTTGCCTGATGCGTTCTTCTTCAAAATCAAAACCCTTCAAGACACCACTTACCCAGCAACAATCAAAATAGCGTACCAAAGCAACGTTATAAGGATAACGCGAACACACCTGCCATAACAACCCGCATCAGGAAGCTTCCAAGCTTAACAAAAAACAGAAAACAGTTGGGAATTGGATACGAAAAATTGAAAATCAAAGACATAAAGGGTTTGCTGGGGCTCTGGAACCAAATAGGAGAGAGAATGAAACTGCAATGACCCTGCTGCTAACGCGTAAATCATTGCTCAGAGCCCACTCAGCCCCTTTTAGAGTCAAACTATGCCTTTGATGCCTTTCACAAAAAAAGAAAGGAAGGAGTTTTTGATAGATTGTTGGTTGGTTTATTGTCGGCGTCTTAGGAACAGAGCAGCAACACCAGCAACAGCAACAATAACAACTACAGCAGCAGCTAGCAAGATGTAGGTGCCAGTAGCATCATCAGTGCCTGGAGGAGCAACAGAGGGCGAAGGAGAAGCAGATGCAGAGGGCGTAGAAGTTGGCATGGAAGTGTCGGTGGGTGTTGGTGAGACTGATGCGGAGGGTGCTTCGACTGAGGTTAGGTATGTTGTTGCGTATGAGCTGTAGTAGGAGTCTGAGCCTTCAAAGGTTGCAACTATTTGGTATGTGCCTGGGACTTCAGGTGACCAGGTGAAACCGAAGTTGCCTTTGGTGTCAACGGTTGTTTCGCCGATGATGATTTCGTTGCAGTTGGGGTCAAAAGCTGTCAATTTGACAGTAACGCCAATTGCGTCTTGTGGCATGGGCTTTTGCATGTAGACGTATTCCATCCAGCTGCTCATGCTTGCGTCGGACATTGCTGCGTAGCCTTCAGCGCCGGGGGATTGGTCAAGGACTGTACCAGTTATGGTGAAGCATTCGTCGACAGCAACAGAGGTCATAGGAACAGCAACGGTGGTTTCGCTTGGACCTTTACCAACACAGTAGATTTGCATGTCGTACACGTTTAGGTATACGAGGTAACCGTCTGCGATGGGTGCGGGTTCTTCACCAAAGCTGCCGATTGCGTACCAGCCATCCATGGTCCAGATTTCTGAACCGTCAGTGGCGTTGATGCATCGGACTTGTGCGCCCTTGTATGGAGGCACGTTGGGGGAGTGTTCGCTAGTGAAAGCGTATACTTTGCCGTCTGCAATGGTTGCTACGAACAGAGGATACAAGCCCCATGGTGTTTGGTCACCGCTGAAGGTGTTGTTGTATACCCAGTTCACGTCGCCGCTGCGAAGGTCAAAGCAGTGGATTTCTCCACCATAGCCGCCAACGTACAGGTTGCCATAAGCAATTTGTCCGGGTGCTGGTGGGTTAGAAACTTGTCCGTAGTACTGGAAGGCACGGAAGTCTCCAACTGGACCCCACAATTTTGCTCCAGTGTCCATGTCAAAGCCTAGCCATTGCATTGTTTCTTTGTCAGTCATGGTAAAGACGCGGGTTTCAGGGTCAACTGGACCAAAGGTTCGGGTGATGTTTCCGTCAGGTGCATCATATGATTCTTGCCATAGCATTTCGCCGCGGTTTTCTGCTTTAGTGCTGATTGCAGTGACAGTTACGGTTGCGGGTGTTCCAAAGCTGATGAATGATGCAGTTGGGGTAGCGAACAAGACCATGTCGTTAGGAATAGCTCTGAGTATGGATGAACCTGCAGGCAGGTCAGGGATTGTTACGTTCCAGATGTAAGCATCGCTCATGTTGACAACTTTGCCAACAGGACGGTACTGATAAGCATCTGTGGTGTTTCCAGGGCGTGATACTAGACCAGTGGTTGGTTCTGCAGCTGAGCTCCACATTGCTAGCCAGTTATTGGTGTTGTCAAACTGGAAGTTCAAAAGCTCACCGTTTGAGCCAACAGCGCCGCTACCATATCCTCCCAAGATTGAGAAGGCGGTAGAGAAGCCACCGGGGACATCAGTCATGGTGAATAGCCATTCGCCAGTGCGTGAGTCATAAACTGTCCAGTTTGAGGGTGCTGCTGATGCAAAGAAGCCACCGCCGCCAGAAGCCTGGATGAGGTAGCCGTCACCGATAACACCGTGCTGGTTAGGTGATTCGTACAGGTACAGTGTACCAAAGGTTGGAGATATAGCATCGTTTTCCCAGAGGGTTTCGCCAGTTGCCAAATCAACACAGACAAAAGGCCCACCACTGGGGGAGTCGCTTAGGGGTGTGTCGTAGTAGAGTCTGCCGTTCATAATCATTGGGTTACCAAAGCGTCCTTCGTATGAAAGACCTGTGTAGTAGGTTGCTGCGGGGATTGAGAACTCGCCGCCAACTAGACCACCATCTGATAGGGGTTTGGTCCAGAGTACGTGTGCACTATCGGGTGCTGCACCGCTTGATTGGAAGCGGTCAGGGAACAGCGCGCCGCCTGGCCAGTTTGAGGCAAGGAGATCCCATGCGGTGTTTTGTGCTTCAATTGGTCGTGTCCAGTATTCAGTTGGAAGGGGATAGGTTGGTGCTTCAGGTACATCTTCTGCCTGTACTGTAAGGGTTGTAGATGCACTGCTGCCCAAGTAAGTGTCGTTTACGTAGTCGCTTGGGTTACCAGCAACGCCGTTTTCAGGGTTTTCCAAGTCTAGAATTTGGTCGGGCATTGAGAAGTCAAAGGTGTAAACACCAAGTTGGTCGGGAGTAAACAGTGAGAAGGCAGATGCTACAGAGTCAGAATTCATTGGACCAATGGTCATTGTTGTACCATCAGGTTTGGTAACTACAACGGTGAGATCTTCCCAACGGTCTCCACCAATTCCAGTGGATGTTGGTGGAACTTTGTCTAGCCACATGATAACGAAGGCTGTTTGATGAATGCCAACGGGATCAGGTGAGACGGTTATGTATGCGTAGGTTGGGATTTCCCATGGTGGATCGTGTGCGTCGGCAGTCGGTGCAAGCAACATGAAAGCAGATGTTGTCAATAGCAGAATTAAAGCAACTGAGAACAGAGATTTACTTAGTTTAGGTTTCATTCGTTTTTCTCCTTTAGATTTAATAGTAATAGTTGGTTGTTTCCTTATTTATAGTTTAACGAAAAAACTAAAAAAATACGGGCAAAGGTAATATAGCAAACGTAATGATTTGGACAGTGTAAGGAAAATGGGAATGTACAACTTTTTTTATACGGCAATGGAATAGTCTGTAGGGGGCGTGGATACACGAAAATAACCGAAATAGACCTAACGATATTGGGGGCTCTGCTACGGGATGGGCGAACAAAGTTTGCAGACATAGCAAAAGAATGTCAAGTTTCTAAAAACGCAATATGGAAACACTATGACGACATGCGAAGGGCAGGCATAATCAAAGGGTCAACAGTACAAATCAACTACCCGCATTTCGGATTCAAAGCATACGCAACCATAATTGCAAGTGTCGAAACAGAGAATATAGAGCAAATCGTCAAGAAGATGAGACAGATACCTAACGTTTACGTTGCAATGCATGGCTACCCAAAGTATAGCATAAACATTGGAGTTGCTCTCCGCGACATCGAAGAGCTGGACAGCGTCAAAGAGAAAATTAGAAGGGTAGCCAACGCCAAAGAAGTGAAAAGCAGCATCTGGATAGGCGTAAGAAACATTTTTGAAAACATAGAAAGACTATCGCAGGGTCAAAAAATAAAAATCTTCGAAGATGAACCCAAAATAGTAAACGCCCCAGCCAAAGAGGTCAAACTTGACAAAATTGACATGGAAATAGTTGAGAGGCTAGCTAAGGACGGCAGGATGTCGTTTAGAAACATTGCTTTGGAAATAGGAAAATCAACTGACACGATAACTAAACGGTACCAGAAACTAAGAAGAAACAACACTATCAAAGTGGTTGTCCAGTTTGACCCCACAAAAATCGGTTACAAGGCACTTCAGCTTTTTAGTTTATCCTTGTCTTCAAGAGGCGAAATCGAAAAAGTAGTAAACAAACTAACAAGCATGCCAGACGTAACCCACATCATGAAAGTCAGCGGAGAATTTGACTTACTCGTTTTTGCATTCAACAAAGACATAGAAGAACTCTTAGAAATCCAAAACCAAATCGCACACATCGAAGGCCTAACCAGAGTAGAAATGAAAGTAGGAAAAATGGCAAACAAATGGCCAATGCCCAAACAATACACATCTATATTCTAAGAAACAAGCTGCCTTAACACCAAAAAATTAGAGTACACGGTAGCTAAAAAGGTAAAAGAAAAGTTGATGAGGGCTAAATGTTGCCCTGTTGCGTGATGTTTACCATTCCCAGTCGGGAGTGGGTTTTTTGAGGGGACGTCCAGCGGCTATGGCTGCTTGCTCTGCGAGGCGTTCAAGAATAATTTTCTGTTCAATGGCGGCGACGTTTTGTTTTGTTGTTAGGACGGCGTCGTTGTTTACAGATATGCTGTCTATGCCTGCGCGGACAAGGAATTCTGCGAAGTCAGGCAGGTTAGAGGGACCTTCGCCGCAGATGCTTACGGTGCAGCCGTTTTCGTGGGCGACGCGGATTAGGCGTGCGATTATGCGTTTTACGGCGGTTTCTCTTTCGTCAAAGTATCCCATTTGTCCTAGGCGTTCGGAGTCGCGGTCTATCATGAGTATGCCTTGGGTCATGTCGTTGGAGCCTATGGAGAAGCCGTCGACGAGTTTGGAGAATTCGTCTGCCATGATTGCTATGGAGGGGGTTTCTGCCATGAACCAGACTTTGAAGTCTTTGGAGCGTTCTAGTCCTTCTTCTTTCATGATTTGAAGAACTTTCTTGGCTTCCCAGATAGTTCGGACCATCGGGAGCATGACGTAGACGTTTTTGAGTCCCCATTCGGTGCGGCATTTTACTATGGCTTGGCATTCTAGTCGGAAGGCTTTTTCGTACCATTTGCTGATGTAGCGGCTGCATCCTCTCCAGCCAAGCATGGGGTTTTCTTCGACGATTTCGTATTTCTCGCCGCCTTTGAGGTCACGGTACTCGTTGGTCTTAAAGTCGCTAAACCTGACGACTACGGGGCGGGGCTGAATTTCGCGGGCTACGGTGGCGACGCCTTCAGCGAATTTGTCCACGAGCTTTTGGCTTTGACCGCTCTCTACTAGGTAGAGGGGGTGCTCGCCGATGTAGTCTGCAAAGATGAATTCTGTGCGCATAAGCCCGATGCCTTGGAAGGGCAGGTCTTTGTATTTTGCTATCATTTCAGGGATGGCTAGGTTCATGTAAATTTTTGTGGCGGTTACGGGGGCTGCGGCGGCTACTGCTATTGTTGCGCCTTTGTCGTCTTTGGTTTTGACTGCTTCTTGCAAGATGCCTTCGTAGATGATGCCGTTTCGTGAGTCAACAGTGTATTCTTTGCCAGGCTTCATGACTTGGGTGGCAGTTTCGGTGCCTACAACACAGGGGATGTTAAGTTCTCGGCTTACGATTGCCGCGTGAGAAGTAACTCCGCCTTTGTCGGTAACTATGGCGCTGGCGATTTTCATGAAGGGCACAAAGTCAGGGTTGGTCATGTCGGTGACGAGTATGTCGCCTTTTTTCATGTTTTCGTTTGCATCGTCGGGGTTAAGGACGATTTTGGCGGTTCCTAATCCGTATCCTCGTTTGCCTGCGGATATGCCTTTTACGATGACGTTGAGTTTGTCAGCGGGTAAGCCTTCGTCTGCGCCTTCTTCTTCGGCGGGTTTGGAGCTCCAAACGGTTTCAGGTCGGGCTTGAACGATGAACATGTTCTTGGGGAAGGATATGTCTTGGTCAATTGCCCATTCGATGTCCATGGGTTTTTTGTAGTGTCCTTCGATGCGGGTGGCAAGCTTTGAAAGCGCCAAAAGCTCCTCATCGCTAACACAAGTAACCTTCTGCTCGTCTTCAGGAATATCCAAGTGAATAGTCTGACCAGTTTCAGGGTCACGAACGTACTTTATGGTTTTACGGGCAAGACGCCGGTCAATAATTTCCAAGGATTTCTTGTCCACCACAAAATCGTCAGGATTAACTGCACCAGAAACCACGGTTTCGCCCAAGCCGTAATTGCCTTCGATTACGATTTCGTTGGGGTTTCCAGTGACGGGGTTGATTGTGAACATAACGCCAGCGGCGCGGGAGTTAACCATTTTCTGGACGCCGACGCTGATGAAAACTTTTTCGTGGGCAAAGCCCTTTTCGTTACGGTAAAATATGGCGCGTGGCGTGAAGAGGCTAGACCAGCATTTCACGACTTTGTCAAGTAAATCGCTGGCGCCTTTGACGTTGAGGTAAGTTTCTTGTTGCCCTGCAAAGGATGCGTCGGGCAGGTCTTCGGCGGTTGCGCTTGAGCGTACAGCCACAAAAGTGTTTTTGAGCTTAAGTTTCTTGTCAAGCTCTTTATAAGCAGCTTTAATTGCATCCTCAATCTCTTTGGGCATTGGAGTTTTCTCGATAATTTCCCGAATCTTTTTGGATGCAGTATCATACTGTTTAGGATCATTTTTGTCGGTGATTACTTCGTTGATTACCTTGTAGATTTTCTCTGCAAGTTTTGTTTCTTCAAGGAATTTTTCGTATGCGTATGCGGTAACAGCAAAACCGGGGGGTACAGGCAAACCTGCGTTGATCATTTCGCCAAGGCTTGCGTTTTTGCCGCCCACACTGGGGATGTCTGTTACGCGTAGAGTTTCAAACCAGCTCACAAGTTCTCTGCTGTCGCTCATTCGGAGTTCACCTTTGCTTCAGTTGTAGCTTCATCAGCATCTTTTGGAGTGATTTTTTCTACAACTATTCTGGAGGTAAGAGGCAACTTTGCGTTTGCACGTTTAAGAGCGGTTTTGGCAGCTTCAAGCCCAGCGGCTTTAACCTGTACAACCACGATTGTTTGGCCAGGTTCGATTCGGGCGGCGGTTCCAACGGTTCGTCCAAAAGAGCGCCTCATGCCCTGCTGAAGCCTGTCAGCGTGTGCACCAAAAATCATCTTGTTTTCCCGCAGGATAACATGCGGATAAGGCAGAACTCTCATGTAGTATTCGCTAAGTAACTTGTCCATGAGAATACGGTTTGCAGCTATACGGGTAGCTTCCAACGCGCCATGACGAATCTGTTTTCGCTGCAACGCGACAAGACGTAACTCGTAATCCCAGGTTCCCTTTGTGTTACCCATTGTAAATTTAACGATCTTGGGTGGTGGAAAACCTTTCACATATTCCTTCCTAGTGTAAGCTTGCCCTTTAACAGGACCGAAGTTGCGAGCCTTCATTGACAATCCCTTTTTAGGGAATACCTTCACAGGGGTATTTAAACGATTTGTAGTCTGGTATATAGAAGAAACTTTCATCACCCAATAAGCATGAGAAAGGAAGAAACAGCTCCAAGGTGTTGCGGTCAAAAGCCTTTAACGTCTGATTTGAACCTGCCGCCAAGACAAATACAACCCGCGTCTTTAAACTTATTAATTTGTTCAAACCAAGTAAAGGTAAACAAAGAGATAAGGGAAGCCTGTGGCTAAACAAGAAAGACCTGATTGGGACAGATATTTTTTGGATTTATGTGAAGCGGTTTCAAAACGTGCCACCTGTGATAGGGGACGCGCAGGCTGCGTTATAGTTAAGGATAAAAGAATAATGACTACAGGCTATGTAGGTGCCCCTGCAGGACTGCCCCACTGCGACGAAGCAGGTCACGACATGCGCAGAGTCATAAACCAAGACGACAAAATCAGCCAGCACTGCGTACGCACACTTCACGCAGAACAAAACGCCATCATACAAGCCGCACGTTTTGGCATACCACTTGAAGGCGCCACGCTGTTTTGCAAAATGACCCCATGCCGAACATGCGCCATGATGATAATCAACGCAGGCATAAAAAGAGTCGTCTGCGAAAAACGCTACCACGCCGACCAAGACACCATAGAAATGTTCAAACAAGCAGGCATAGAACTAACCATCGCCAACGACGAATTTGAACAGTACGGCGACCAATAACAAGTTATTTTTGTAGTATGCAGATTTCTCTGCCGATTTTGTGACGCTCTTCCGCGTCAATAAACGATGTCAAGGGGCGTAGCGGCTCGCTTTTGTGGATGTCAACAAACGGGGTTTGCGCGAAGATTTGGGCGGGTTTGAACCCAAGCTCCACGGCGGTTTCTTGGATGTTTAGGGTCAAGGGTTTGCCTGAGCGTACTTTGATGTATGGAGCAACAAGAACTAAGTAGCCGTTTTCCCGCAGAATCTGGTAAGCTTCAGAAAGAAAATCCTCATACGCAGGCTTGATTTTCTGCAGAATCTTTTGAGCATAAGGCGTAGTTGGGAACTGTTGCAGGGCAGGTCCTAAGTCGGGTTCAGTTGCGATACAGTCGATTTCTTCACGCAGCTTACTTGTCAGTTTACGGGCGTCCCCTTGCAAAACCGCGTAATCCACATCAACATCTTCAAACGAATATTCGCGGGTTAGCCAAGACAGGTTTTGCCTAGAAGCCTCCACACACCAACGGTTAATATCCAAACCAATCACCTTAGCTTTTGCCAGCAAAGCCTCCTGCAGTATAGTACCCACGCCGCAAAAAGGGTCAAGAAAAACTTTCCCCGCCGTGCAGTGCGACAGGTTCACCATAATTTTTGCTAGCCGCGGCGGTATGGCAAAGATTTTGCGTTGCATGGGTTTTTCTACGTCGCGTTTTTGGAATTCAAACGGGTTATGCACGCCCACGGTTGCGCCCAAATAGGATTGCTGGTTGCCGATACACAGCAAGATTTCAGAGCGGCGGTCTAAGCCTTTTTTGAGAACCTCCACAGGAGTAAGATGGGGCTGTGAACGGTTACGGGGAAAACCCATGAACCTTGCTTTTTTGCCTTGGTTGCGCAGTTCGTCTTTGAGGCGGCTACCCAAGAATCGCTGGAGGACTTTTGAGGCATGGCGAAAAGTGGGATCAAAAGAGTAGACGCTTACGCCAAAAACTGTTTTCCCTGAATCTGCGCGGGGGATGTTGTCGGCTAAAACGTCAAGAGGCAAACTATCTTGGAGTTGCTCTTTGGCTTGCTTATCTTCCTTTACAAATGCTTTAGCAAGCTGTGAGGTGGGCAAGGTTGTTGTGGCTTCTCCGATTTTTAAGGTGCCGCCTAATTCGTCGATTACCTGGGAGTCTATGGGCTGAGAAGTTTTTAGGGCAAAGAAGTCCTTGTTGAAATCTTCCACTTGAAAACTGATGTTTCGGGATTCAAAGAAGGCTACTATCTCGGCTAAGGAGAGTTTCCAGTTCTTGCCTGAGATAAAGCAGTAAAGATTCTGTTCTAAAGACGACATCTGCAAGCTAAGAGGAACAACCGCGGCTTTTGAGAGTAACGGTTCCAAACACACTTAAAAACAGGGTTTAGCAGGCAACTGCGTGCAGCGGCGTAAAGGGTTTAAATGCTTGAGCAGGTACTCACATGAGGGAAAAGCATGGACATCATCACGCCTCTTGACATAGTTGCAAATGCACTTTACAATTCAGGCTGCATAAAATTTGGCGAATTCAAAATCAAATCAGGCGCAATTAGCCCGTACTATGTGGATTTGTCGCGGCTGCTTTGTTGCCCCAAAGAGTTATGCATTGTAGCGGATGTGGCGGCAGAAAAAATCAAGCAAATCTCAAAACAAGACAAAATAGACAAAATCGCATCCATCGAACTAAAAGGCGCGTTAGTTGCACCAAGCATCGCATGCAAAACAGATTTGCCCTGCATAATTGTTAGGAAAGAATCCAAAGCCTACGGAGTTACGGGACGGATTGCAGGCGCAGACGTTGAACAGGGCGAGGAAGTACTGTTTTTTGATGACGTCGTAAGCGAGGGCTTATCCAAAGTGGAGGGCGTAAAACCGTTGCAGGAGCTTGGCGCTAATGTGAAGCATCTGCTGGTTGTGGTTGACAGAGAACAAGGCGGCAAAGAAAAACTCCAAAAACTGGGCTTTCAAGTTCACGCACTCGCAAAGATTTCCCAAATAGTTGTTGCCCTGCACCGAAATCAACGCATCTCAGAAGAGCAAGCCAAAGCCGTTTTGCAGTACATCAAAAAATAACCTTGCAAGTTAGTTAGGGTGGAAGGGCAAGGACTGTGTCGTAGATTTTTTTGGCAGCTTGCGCAACCGAGTCTTTTGTGGTTTGTATGGTTACTTCGGGGTTTAGTGGCGGCTCGTAGGGTTGCCCCATACCCGGCACAGTCTGGGTTTTGCCTGTCAAAGCCTTGGAGTAGATGCCTTTAGGGGCATGGTAGGTTTGTTTGCGAGCGGCTTCGCGTTTGATGCATACGTCCATGGGGCATTCAAGGTAAACTTCGACAAAGCGGGGTAGTTGCTGGCGCAGTTTGTCGCGGTAACGCCGCAAGTTAGCCGTAGCATCCACTATGACGTTCACGCCGTTTTGAGTTAACAACGCAGCTATGTAGGCTAGTGCATCGTAGACTACATCACGTTCTTGGGGCGAGTAGGTGGGGTTGGGGGTTAAGATTTTGCGTAGCGCATCGGAGGATAAAAGCTGCGCGTGCAGATGTTTCTCGTTAAGAAGTTCAAGAAGTTTGCGTGATATGACCGATTTGCCGCTAGCAGGCAACCCAGTGACCCAAACACACCAGCCAGTTTCCACAGTAAACACCACTGCCCTGTAAATGAGAACTAAAATATCAAACTTGCCATAAACCAAAACCGCAACAGGAAAGTAAAAGCAGCTCTAAACAGGCAAACCACAAATTTTCAAGGAAACCAAACCCAAAAGGCACTGTCTGGTGCCCGCGCGGGTCTAGTTTGGAATGGCGGGTTTTGGGGTGAATGTTGCTGTGGTGGTGTACCAGTTTTCGATGGCTGTAGCTGCGGTTTTTGAGTATCCGTAATCTATGAGGAGTTTAAACAGGTTTGAGGTTGGGTTGTATTTCATGCTAATTCGCCAAGCTGTTTTTGTGAAAAAGAGTATATAATAGTGCTTTCCGATTTCGGAATATATCACTGTTTACTTTGAAGAGTTGAGATAAGAGTTTACATCTACCAAGTCGAAGTGGTCGTACTGCAAGATGTTCTTGACGAAGTTCAAGAGTTTGACCCTAACGTCTTCGCTAAGCTGGGGGTACCAAACAGGAGAAGCCACCACTAAGCCGCGCCAAGCAAAGAAGGGCTGGACTACGTTGAGGATTTCGTGGTCTTCGCTTTTTCGCAGGTAATTGTCCCAGAAAAGCCTAAACAAGCGTTCAAAAGGACCTTTTAGTTCGCCGTATTTTTGCACGGAGTAGAACAGGTAGTTTATGGTTAAGGCGGCGATGTCGTCTGCGGGTTCGCCCCATTCGCCTCGGCTGCGGTCTAAGACGGTGAAGTCTGCGCCTTCGCGGAAAAGCAGGTTCCAAGGGTGGAAGTCGCCGTGAACTTGGCTGAGCCTTTGGGGTTTCTCTTTTAAGCGCCAACGCCAGTCCACGCAGGCTTTTTCGACGTCAATTAGATATGAGGGCTGGGCAGAGTTGAATTCTTTGGGGTAGCTGTCTAGTAAGCCCATTATGCATTCGCCGTGCCCCACAAGGTCGCGTATCCTGCGGATGTAGAGGCTGCCGTCAGGGTTTTTACGTTTGTGAATCTTCACCAAGTAATCTGAAAGGGCTAGGCATCGTTCTTCGTCTTGCGCTGTGAGTTGACCTGTTTCTTTTATGCGGTCTAAGTCAAGATGGTAAAGTTTTCCTTCTATGAATTCGGTTACTATGAAAAACTCGAAGCATTTGCCAAGAGACTTGAGGTTTGAGCCTTCTTCAAAAGCGCCCACATCCACTGAGTGGACATGCTTGGGCAACCCGTTGAAAGCAGCGTTTTGCCAGATAAGAACCTGCGCACGGTCAGAGAAGTGGTCATGTCCAAAACCGCCTGGACGCATGGTCTCCAAAACTACGCGTTTGCTTTCTGAACCCATCTTAAATTCGATAACATAGGGGAAACCGTATCCAAACCCTTTGAGGTCACCTGAGTCTTCAGGTTTTTCGCCTAGCCGCCAGACACGCTGGACTTCCAAGGGGGTTTTGTATAGGGAAGTTAGGTAGTTGTGGATGACGGTTTTTGATAGGGAGAGGGGAGTAGCGTCGCTCAAGATTTTTCGCCTTTCAATACATTGATGTGAAAGACCGCTTTTAAGTTTTAAGAAAACTAGTGCACCCAAAGCCAACTGGAGAAAACTTTTAGAGGCGGGTTTGTCGAGGTTCAAAGTAAATTCTAAATAGGTAAGTAACAGTTCATTAAAAAGAAGGAAAGCATCATGGAAGAATTTCAAGTTAAAGATAAATCATTAGCACCCCAAGGGCACTTACAAATTGAATGGGCATCATCACACATGCCTGTTCTAAACCAAATCAAAGACCGCTTTAGCAAAGAAAAACCCCTCCAAGGCTTAACATTAGCGGCGTGCTTGCACGTAACCAAAGAAACCGCAGTTCTTGTTGAAACCCTCATGGCAGGAGGCGCCAAAGTCGCGCTTTGCGGGTCCAATCCGCTTTCCACCCAAGACGACGTCGCCGCTGCACTCGCAGATCATGGAGCTAACGTTTTTGCATGGCGAGGACAAAACACCGAAGAATACTACGAATGCATAAACAAGGTTTTGGATTATAAGCCAGTTATAACTCTTGACGACGGCGCAGACGTGGTTGGAACCATACACAGCAAACGTCCCGAGCAAATCAAAGACGTGAAAGGCGGAACCGAGGAAACCACCACAGGCATTGTTAGGCTTAGAGCCATGGAACAAGACAACAGCCTCAAATACCCCATCATCGCCGTGAACGACGCGTTAACCAAGCATTTGTTTGATAACCGTTACGGCACAGGACAAAGCACCATAGACGGCATACTGCGCGCCACAAGCGTTCTAATCGCGGGCAAAGTCTTTGTTGTCTGCGGATACGGCTGGTGCTCTAGGGGCATAGCCATGCGCGCCCGAGGCTTAGGAGCCAACGTAGTCGTAACCGAAGTCATACCCACCAAAGCCCTAGAAGCCGCAATGGATGGTCTACGCGTCATGCCCATCGCACAAGCAGCCACAATAGGAGACATATTCGTGACTGCCACAGGCGACATAAACGTCATACGCAAAGAGCACATGGAAAAAATGAAGTCAGGCGCTCTAATTGCCAACAGCGGACACTTTAACGTAGAAATCCAAACCAAAGGCTTAGAAGAGCTATCCAAATCAAAACGAACCATTCGCCCAAACCTAGAAGAGTACATGTTAGAAGATGGCAGGAAACTGTTCTTGTTAGCTGAAGGTCGTCTGGTGAATTTGGCTGCTGCAGAGGGTCACCCATCAGAGGTTATGGATTTGTCGTTTGCCAATCAAGCATTGAGCGCAGAGTACATTGCTAAATCGGAGAAGCTGGATTCAAAAGTCTACGCTGTCCCCAAAGACATTGACGAAAAAGTTGCTGAGCTAAAACTAAAAGCCATGGGCATATCAATCGACAAGCTTACAGCGGAGCAGGAAAAGTACCTTGCAACGTGGGAAATGGGAACCACATAATAGGTGTAGGTTCCTATAACACGGCAAACTTTAAAAGCACTGACCATATAAAGATGCTTCTATAAGTGGTGAACACATATGAGTAAAGATCAAGCAATAGGTGGAGCAATACTTGTCGTTTGCGTACTCGTCGCCATAGGCTACGTCATAGGTTTATTCTTCTATCAGCCACTCATTGACGCCTTTCCGATGCTAGAGATTGCATCGCCAGAAACAGTGAGGTACTGGTTTGTGGCTATCCCAGTTTTCGTAGCATTCATAGCGATACTGCTCATCGGCGCTTGGATAGGCTGGACAATGGCAACAACACCCCCGCCAAAACCAATTGAAGAAATAACAACAGAGATGGAAGACAACAGCAGCGCAGCTACAGACGAAAGCACGAAAAAATAACTTATTTCCCCCCTTTAACAATTTTTACCCTTCTAGTTTTTCTATTAAAACCAGCAAGAGCGATTTTTAGCAAACAAAAAAGAGAAAGAGCAAAAAAGGGTTATTCGACAGTGCAGGTTTCACTTGGGGAAGCAAGCTTTTTGAGGTCAGCAACACCCTCAGCGTAACCTGAAGCGATAATGACGTCGCCTTGCTGGATCTTAAAGTCAGGCTTTGGACGCAAAGTTTTCTCGCCACGTCTAATCGCAAGCACCCACATGCCTGTTTCCTCATCTACACGAGCTTCCTTTAGGGTCTTGCCTACCAAAGAGGAATCAGATGTTACGCAGGCTTGGGAAACGGTTTCTTCAGCTTCAGATATGGTGAGTTTGAGTACGGGGTGAGGTTCAATGCCTCTTAAGACGACTTCTGCCATTTCGGCTGCGGCGTCAGCGATTCGTTCAGTAGAGAAAGCCAACCTGATTAAGCCTAAGAGTCCTGAGGCGTCGGTTTTTTTGAAGGGAATATTCAAAGCAAGAAGTTCAAAGTCGGTGTGGAGTTTGTCCATGTACTCTTCAAGCCGCTGAACTTCCTCAGCTAAATCACGACTGTTAAGCAGCAGCGACGAATAAGCCAAATCCATCATCAACTCAGAAGTATCCTTAAGTTCAGCAAGACGCGCAACGATTTCTTCAAACGCTTCATGTTCAGTCAAGAATTATTCCTCCAAAGTGGTCAGCCGTCCCTCGGCAAGGTCCTTGAATTCTTTGGTTCCTTGAGGTGCCCCCCGAGTTATGAGAATATCACCTGAAAGCAGGATTTCAGAGCCTTTGGGGTTTATTATCCAGTCGCGGTTGCGGCGTATGGCTATGATGTCAATTCCCATGCGTGCAGCCAAGTCCAGCTCGCTTATGGATTTACCCGATATGACCGAGTCCACAGTAACTGTGGCTTTCATTAGGCGCTCTTCAACTTTTTCGAAGACCTCGCTGACAATCGGGTGCACGCCAATGTCGTTTTTGACGATGGCGGCTATGTCGGCGGCAGCATCAGAGATTTTGTCGGTTACCGAAGCAACCGTGGATACGCCAATTAAGTCTTCAGCGTCTTTGGGGTCGCCTCCTGCAGCAACCATAATCTCCAAATCAAGCTGGTAAGCTAAATCGTCAATGTGGCTTTCCAAAACCAAAACATCCTCAGCAAGCTCCTTATCATTAAACAAAGCCGCTGAGTAAGCCAAATCAATCATAAGCTCAGATAGGTTCTTCATCTCCACGAGAAGTTCGCGGACAGGTATAGGTTTGTACCGTATTCTTTCAAATTGGGGCATTCGCTTAGAATCGCTCCGACGATATTTATTAAACTGGGATATTTAAGTTTACCATCTTTAAAGGGCTAATACTACTATGGCAGCCAAGAGAGCACCTGTGGTTATGGTTGTTGCCAACGCGTTTTGTATGGGAAGGAAAGTGTTGATATCCAAACCTTTTTGGAAGGTCAGCAGGGAAATCGCGTACGAAGTTAATGTGATAAGGGCTAGGGCTATGGCGTTTGTTATGAGGGTTATGGCAAGGTAGAAGCCCAAGTTGTTTAGGGTGAAAGCTTCAAGCAGGGGTAAAGCCACCAACGCTAAGGCGGTGAAGAGAACAAGAGACGCAGCCCAAGCGCTTAGGATAGTTTTTAGGTGCCCACCAATCGAGGAAAACTTGGGCCTGAGCATACCCAACGCAAGTTTAGTGGTTGCCGTTGACCCAATTAACGAAGCTGCCGTAATGCCCAAACCCACAAGCGCAGGATACAAAGCATAGACAACTTTGAGTCCGTTTGCGTTGTTGATGGTTTGGAGCAAGGTTCCAGCTACGCCAAATATCAGGGCAACGGTGAGCAGTGCGGGAAGGGATTCGCGGATTGGCTGAACAAAATCCGAGCTGCGCAGGTTCTTGAAAACAAGGTAGAAAACCAGCAAAATATGCGCCAAGCCAATTGCGCCCATGGTCCAGGTGCCCAAACGGGGGTAAGAGTAAAACAGGGTGAGCGCGGCAGCGTAGCACAAGGTTATGGCTATGGTTGCGGCTACGGGCATTAGCGAGTACACGGTGACGTCGGGGTCTAAGCCGCGTTTGAAGGAAGCAAAAGCTACTTTTAGGGTAGCAAACAACACGAGCATGCCCAAGGCCATGGTGGAAAAGACAATTAAGCAAATGGAAGTTAAATCGGCAAAGGCTGCGCCCCACAGCAGGTAACCAAAAAGCACGAAAACTATGCTTAACGCGGCGCTTGCAACTAAAGTCAAGGCAACTACTGCGGCAAGCAACTTGTAGAAACCTTTGGTGTTTTTGGAGAACCGCGGATGAATCAGCCCAAGGTGCAGCCCCGTGACTAAGCGGTCAGTAAGCAAGCCCTCCAGCACACTTTTCGCGCCAATAACGCCTGGGTACAACGCAACCGCCCACGGGTAAGCCTGAAAAACTTCAAGCTGAGAAATCAAAACAAAACCCGCAATCAACCCTAACACGTCAAAAGCATAAGCTGAAAAAGCCTCTTTTAACGCATTAAATAACCGGGAGTTGCTAGCATGCGTCATTCAAAGTTGCCTCCAACAGAAGGGCACGAGAAGACACGTACTCAATGAATGCAACGGGGAACTTGGTTGCCAGCACCACTTCAGCAGCTGCCCTGAATTCTAAAAGGGTTGAAACCCGTTATTTAAATAGCTTTCTAAAACCTGCCCACTTGACAGAAGATTTAAAGAAAAAAGCACGCAGCCACCCGTTTTTCCCCAACAGGTTACGGTTTGGGCTTTTTAGGGGGCTGGTAGACGCACCAGGGGTCTTCTGCGAGGTAGTTGCCTTTTATGTTAGCGGGTTCGTGCAGGTCTCCGCAGTAGTCGATGAAGTCGCTTGATAGTCCGTAGGCGCGGGCGCGGCATCCTCCGCAGACGACTTTGTGGTCGCATTCGCCGCATTTGCCTTCTAGTTTGCTGGGGTCACGAAGAGCCTGAAAAACTTCATTGCCAAACCAGATGTCCTTAAACGAGGTTTCACGTATGTTGCCCAGCTTCACGGGCAGGTAGGGGCAGGGGGTTACATCGCCGTTGGTGTAGATGCGACAGTAGTGGAGTCCTGCGAGGCAGCCGCGTATCCATTGACGCATGTCCAGGTGCATGTCTTTGGCGATGCGCATGAACTGTGGTGCGCAGGAGGGGCGTACGTTTAGTTTGTGGTTTTTGGTTTTGGCGAAGGTGCCTTTTATCATGTCCTCGTACATGGCAGGGGATATGTCGGCGATTTTTGCTCCTCGCCCCGTAGGCACAAGGAAGAACAAGTGGAAGTTTTCTACGCCCAAGCTTTCAGCTAGGGAGAGTATGTCGTCGATTTCGTCATAGTTTTGCATGGTTAAGGTGGTGTTAACCTGTACGAGTACGTCGTTTTCCCTTAGCGCCTTGATGGCGTCTACGGCTTTTTGCCATGCACCTTCTACGCCTCGGAATTCGTCGTGCTTTTCGGGAACAGAGCTGTCAAGGCTTATGGATACGGTTTTGATGCCAGCGTCCTTGAGTTGCTTGGCGACCTGCGGGGTAATTAGGCTGCCGTTGCTTCCCATGCCCATGCGCAGACCCTTTTGGGTTCCGTAGCGGATGATTTCGTAAATGTCTTTTCGCAGGAGGGGTTCGCCGCCGCTGAGAATAAGCATAGGTCGACTCACCTGGGTTATCTGGTCAATGAGGTCTTTGGCTTGCTGCGTATCCAACTCGTCTGCGGGTTTTTCTGGGGAGGCGTTGATGTAGCAGTGGGAGCATTTCATGTTGCATTCGCGGGTGACGTTCCAGGAGAGGATGAGGGGGACGTATTTTTCGGTGTTTGTGGCTTTGGGGGAGTGCCCGATTTTGAGGTGGAAGTTGCATTTGCCGTCGGTTGCCATGCGTTGGGGCTGTGTTAGGGTGAAGGGAAAGGGCATTACGTTTTCGAGCATGGCTTTGGCGTGGGCAAAACAAAAGTGGCGGCAAAACAGCGAGGTGACCTCGTCGGGTATGTTGAGGTCTTCTCCGATGTATTTGTGACCGCCGTAGATGGGGCAGTTGAGGAATTGCATGTCGCCGTCCAAGTTTTCCATGTTCATGACGTATTTGATGTAGTGGTCGCTAAGCATGACGGACTGAAGCTTTTCTCTGCGCAGTCCCACTTTTAAAGTGACGTCAAGGGCGATGCTGACGGTTTCTTGACCAAACTTTTCTTGGACTTTAGCCATAGCCTCACTTACGCGTTCAACACCCAACGCCTTGGCGAACTCGCCCAAGTTCAATATGCCGCGGATGGTTTCGTATTCTTGGCGAAGGCGAGTTTGGGCTATGTGTTTTGTCCATTCCTCAAAAAGCGCTTCAAGCTCAGCGTTCAACGCAGAATCGTTGCTGCTTAGCCGTTGGGATAAGGCTTCAGTTTTTTTGTTCAAACCAAGAAACAAGTCAATTTTCTCTTGGGAGGTCAAGTTTTTTTGGGCTGCAACCTCATCGGCGTCTACGCTTACGGGCGCAGCATCTTTTAGAAGGTCATTGAGGTCCAAGGCAAAGTCGCCGTAAAAACGCTTCAACTCCGCAGCAATGTCAGGGGCGGGAACGTTGAGTTCTTTTAGCAGAACACTGGTTTCGGTTTCCATTTTGGTAACCATAGCCATGTGGTACAGCAACGACCCGACCATTCCAGGTTCAGAGTTTTTGCCCGAGGGGACGCCGTAGTAGATTTCTTGGAAGAGGCGTTTGGCTTCGTCAAAGTTTTGCTGTGAGAGGTTTGCTAGGAGTAGATTTTGTTTTTCGCGTCTTTGTTGCAGAAGAAGCGCCCATTTGTGGCAGTGTCTTTGGTCGTATTTTGTTGCCGACATGTCCACCAGCTTAGAAGCTATACACTTTGTTGCTTAGTAAAAACGTAGCGGTTTCTTGTCAAACAAGCAAACATTTCGTGCAGGAGCAGATACACATGAGCAGATAAGCTATTAAGAGGGACAAAACACTCATACGGTTACCTAGCAGGTGAAAAAGTTGAGTTACGATTTAATTTATGCCCTCGTTGGATTTTTGATTATGTTTGGAATTCTTGTTGGCATAGGAATCAATCAGCCACGGGGGGTAAGCGTTAAAACATGGTGTTATGGGTACCTAGCCATTTCAGTAGGCTTTGATGTGCTCGTAGTAATCGCGCTGATAGGAGCAGCCGAATACACATGGCTCACCAACCTCCTTCTCGGACTCGCAGCAGGAGCAGCCACAGGACTAGGCTTCCACGTCGCACACCACATCTCCGAAGAAGACGAACACGACCACAACCACGACAACAAACAAAAATCAATGTTCGGCTTCTAAAAACCAACCACCCACCTCTTCACTTTTTCCAACCCCAAACCCAAACACCAACCTATTAGGTTCCAAATTTTAATTCTATGCAGAAACCATAGGGGAGGGGGTCGAATCCCTCTTTGGCAGTGTAGTTTTGGTTGTTGGGAACCTTTGTTTTAGAGGGGGATGATTATGGGGCGTCCCATGTAGTTGGCTACGTTGACGGGGAGGTTGTAGACGGCTTCGATGTTTTGTGGGGTGATGACTTCGTGGTTGCCTGCGGCGAAGATTTTTCCGTTTTTGAGCATGATGAAGCTGTCGGCGTACTGCATGGCGAGGTTGATGTCGTGCATGGTCATGATGGCGGTTAGGTCGTTTTGTTTGACGACTTCGACAAGCGCGTTCATGATGCGGTGTTGGTTGCACAGGTCTAGGCTGCTGGTGGGTTCGTCAAGAAGCAGGACTTTGGGTTCTTGAACAAGGGCACGGGCGATTTGGACTTTTTGCAGTTCGCCGCCGCTTATTTCGTCAATGTATTTTAGGGAAAGCTCAGAGAGTCCAAGGCGGTTTATGGCGTCTTTGGTTATTTGCAGGTCTTTTTTGGAGACGTCCCAGGTGATGTGGGGTTTTCTGCCCAGTAGCACGGAGTCGAAAACGGTGACTTTGGAAACTTCGGCGCGTTGGGGTACGTAGCCTAGGCGTTTTGCCATTTCAGTTCGTGAGAGCCGCTGGATTTCTTCGCCATCCACCAGCACCGTTCCTGTTTTTGCTTTCAAAAGCCCGTTTATGCATTTGAGCAATGTGGATTTGCCTACGCCGTTTGGTCCTAGAATGGCTAGGATTTGGTGGACGCCTACGTTCATTTGGATATCTTGGAGCACGGGTGCGCCGTTTTTGTACGAGAATTCTACATCTTGCACTTTTAGTTTCATTTGCGATACCCCCGAATTAGTACATACAAGAACAGTGGTCCGCCCAAAAACGCGGTTATGACACCTACGGGAAGAACCAGTGGGGAGAGTATGGTTCGGGCTAATGTGTCGGAAGCAACTAGGATAAGGGCGCCGCCTATGGCGGAGGCGGGGATTACGAAGCGGTTGTCTGAGCCGATGACTCTTCGTACCATGTGTGGAGCAAGCAAGCCTACAAAGCCAATTACTCCCATTAACGAGACAATTAAAGCTGCAATTAGCGAGGAGAGGACCATGCCTACGATTATGTGGCGGTTCACGTTTACGCCTAGGCTGTTTGCCGTGTCTATGCCCGCGTCTAAAGCGTTGTATGTCCAACGGTTATAGAGGAAGAACAAGAACACAGGCACCGAAACCGCCACGATTAAGATGAGGTTATCCCAGGTTATGCGGCTTAAGTCACCAAAGGTCCAGTACACAATAGAGGCGATTTGTACGTCGCTGGCAAAGTACTGAATAGCTGTTAACCCCGCCGCGAATATGGAGCCCATGACTACGCCTGAGAGCACGATAGCTTCAGCAGAAACCCTAGTGAGCCTTGAGAGAACCAAAATCACCGCTGTGGAAACTAGGGAGAAGCCAAAGGCGCAAATGGTGACTATGTATTGGTTGTTTACTATGACCGCGTCGCGTGAGGCGCTGAAAAGTGAGCCTGCACCTAAAACGACGATGGCGAAGGCGGCGCCGAAGGCAGAGGCTTGGCTAAGACCCAGCGTGTAGGGTTCGCTCAACGGGTTTTTTAGCAGGCACTGCATCACAGCGCCCGAAACGGCTAGCATGGCACCTGCGACCACGGCGACAAGCACGCGGGGCAATCTGATGCTCCAGACGATGCCGCTTTGATTTATGATTTGGGTGAGAACTTCGGGAACGGACAGGTCAGCTGAGCCGATGGACAGCGCTAGCAGCACACACAAAACCAAAACGACCGCGCAGGCAACAATGAAAAGCACCTTCTTGCCAATGTATTTGGAGTAGTCAGGTGTGTTGTCTTGCGCAGAAAAAGCTTTGGGGTCTGACATTATTGTTCGCTTTCCACGTTTGTTTGGGGTTTGCGGGCGAAAACCATCTCGGAGATTTCATCGACAGGAACAATTTTGAGCACTTCAAACCCCACCTTCTTGAGCTGCTCAAGGTACTGGGCGCTGTCTACGACTTTATCAGAAGAATGCGGTCTGCTGCCGATTTTTTTGCCCTCAAACCCAAGTAGGTTCCAATCTAACGTTCGCAACGCACCCTCGCGCGTTTCATCCCTAAAGCGGCGTAGCACTACATCTCCTCCCTCTTTGGCGGCGTCAAACAGAATTGGTATGAGGGCGGGGTCGGTGCAGCTTTGGTTAAAGCTAGAGAAGATGGCGTCGTAGTTGGAGCCTACGGGGTCTTTGTAGAAGTCGCCAGGCAAAATGTGTACGTGGTCTGCGCCGTATTTGGCGGTGTATTTGCGGGCTATGGGTACCATGCGGGGTAAATCGAAAACGTAGGCTTCCAGGTCAGGGTTTAGTGCGGTTAACCCGATGGAGTATAGGGCGTGACCGCCGCCTATGTCTAAGACCCGCCGCCAGCTTTGCACGTCTGCGTTTTCTTTAAGCGTGTTAAGTGCGCTGGCTACTGAGCCAACTTCAGCCCATTCGGCAATGCTGTTTAGCCAAACATCGCCAAAAATTGCGGTGCGTTCTTGCATTATGGGTCCGCGTTTTAGGATGCTTGATAGTTTGAGCCAGCGGTTTGCGCTTGAACGCATTCGCTTGAGAGTGTTCTTCATGTAGTGTGGCGATTCTGAGGACAAATACGTGCGCGATAGCTGCGAGTTGACGTAGGCGTTGCTGATTTTTATGAGCAAACCTTCTTCGACTAAGGCTTCGCAAAACAGCTTCATCATATCCTCGTGGCACCCAAAAGCTTCAGCTAGCTGCTTAGAAGTCAAGGGCGAACCTGTTTTCTCAAACAGACCCATAGGCCAAGCTGTAAAAATCAAACAAGAACGCCTCAGTCCATCCAAAGAGCCCTCAAGCAAAACAGAGAACTCTTGGGAGGGAGGATAAGGCGGATTTAGCAGGTCATTAGCATCTTTCACGTTCATTACACTCCACAGTTTTCAAGCAAACTCTAAAGAAGAGGAGTTAGGTTAGGCTGACTTTTTGGAATGGCCCGTAGAGTTGCGTCATTTGGTCGTAGATGGCTGCGCCGACTAGGAAAGTGTAGATTTCGTCTGCTTTCGTGGCGGGGTTAACGTCTGAGAAGCTGTTGGGGTAGAGGACAGTTCCGACGTAGTATGCATCTGACAAGACGACGTCAAAGTTTAGGGCGTACCAGTTGTATCCCATGACGCCGTAGGTTTCGCCGTTTGCGATAGCGTCTAGTTCGCAGTAAACGTCACTGTGGCCTTGTACGTCTTGGCGGCAAAGGTCTAACCCGTTGTAGTCAACGAAAATTTTTTGTGGATTAAGGCTTGGCAGAACTTCGACGTCTATGTTCACCACTGCAGTTGAGTTCTTTGCCATCTCTGCAGTTATGACGTTGTTAGAGTTAGTTAGCGAGAAGGGCGCGTAGTAAGCAGCAGTGGAGGGCATGCCGTGGTATCCGCGTGAAGAAAGCCCGCCCACGTATACGCTGGGTTTGTCTGCGTCAGGTATAGTGGAGGTTCTAGCGTCTAAATCGTCAATTAAGCCGCTTACATAGTATATGACGTTGGTGGCGCGGTCTTGCTTGTTTAGCACATCTCCAATTAGGGTTAAGCCGTCGTAGAAGGTCTGGGTTAGTTCAGGTGTATCTAAGCCGCCGTAAGCAAGCCCAATTACAGGGATTCCTATCTGGTTTTGCAGGGCATCCAAATCAGAAACCACTGTATTTGAGTCAAAGACCACGTCAGGGTTTTGGGCAGCAATGAGTTCGGGGTCACCGCCAAACTGGGGACCAATCACGGGCAAGTCTGCGTAGTGGGGATTTGCCATCGCGTAGGGTCGTCCTGCAAGGTCAGTTTCATGTTGCTCTACTCCGCAGATCATGTCGCTTGCACCCATGTAAGTTACCAAACGCAGGGCACCGGGGTTGAGTGCTATGATGCTGTTGATTTCGGTGGGGATAGTTACGGTACGTCCGGTCATGTCGGTGATTGTGCGGGTTTGAGGTTCAGCGTTGGGGTTTTCTGATAGGGGGTTGTATAGGACCACGAAGGCGGAGGCACAGATGACTGCGACTAAGACAGCGGCGGCTAAAAGCAAGGTTTTGTTTGCCATGGTTTAGGCTCCGTTAATTTTTTTTAGCACAAACTCGGTAAGACCTGAAATGTCAACTTTTGAGGCGTCAAGTTCTTCGCCTGACAAGCCTTTTTGCTGTACATCTGAACTGAAAGCTACAATGCCGACCACGCGGTCTTTGCCCACTTTTTCAGCAACAGACTCTGCAGTTGCCAAATCCATTTTGTTTAGAACAAAATAGGCGGTTTTCTTGGCTTCGTTTGCCATGCTAGAAATTTTCTCAGAGAGACGTATGGATTCATAGGAGGGGTCTAAAACTGCTAAGGCTAAATCTACGTTTCCGCACAAGCCGCGCCCCAAGTGTTCTACGCCTGCTTCGGTGTCGATTATGGCTACGTCTTTTTCGCCCAGCTTTAGTTGGGCTACAAAGTCTCGGGATAAGCCGCCCATGGGGCATGCGCAGCCTTCACCAAAATGCTTGACTTTGCCAATTTGCATCAAATACAAGTTATCTTTGCTAGTTACGCAGTCAGCAGGCAACTGGTCTATGCCCCATTGCTCTTTGAAGAGCTTCTCCTTCTCGTATGCCGAGCGATTAGCCCACATCTTGTCAACCACTGCTTTTTTGCCGCCAAGCTCATCCATAAGCTCCTTAGGCTCATCTAACCCCAACTGGGCGCTTAAGCCAAAATTGGATTCATCAGAGTCCACAATCAAAACCCGGTAACCCTTTGCCTGCAAATTCTTTCCCAACAAAGAAGCAACAGTGCTCTTGCCGCTTCCACCTTTCCCGCATATTAGAATTTTCATTCCGTTAACTCACATCCGTATTACCTTTTCTCTTTTAAGTAGCACTATTTAGATATTACTATCCCAAAAAACAGTAACACCATGCTAAAACAGAAAACACGCTAAAAAAGCAGTCAATCAAGCATTCTTCTTTGAGGGCTTGTAGACTTGGGCTTGTTGGCTGTTTATGCCTTGCCACTTAACCTTGTAACCCAGCTGTGCAAGGATGCAGGAGGCGTCGGTTACGTTTTGGGCTTCGATTAGCTGGGTTGCCTGAGTCAAAGACAAACCCTCCGAGGCATTTAGGCGTGTTTGAAGCTTCGCGTCAATCTCGTCGAGCTTTGCTTTGGTTAGCAGCATGCTAGGCAACGCCACATAACCCTTGGGAGGCTTATCGGTAAGCACCGTTTGAACTGCTTCGACCGAAACCCCAAGGCGCCCAGCAAATTCAGCGTAAGAAAGAGCGGATTCAGTGAATTTGACAGGCAGGCTCTGCAGAAGGGTGATTTCTTTGGTTTTGACCTCTTCAAACGCGTCCTCTAAGTACCGTAGAATCGCCGACAAGGGAAGCCTGTTTTTGTAGTACAAAAAATGCAGATGCGGGCGCTTCTCCAAAGCAACTAGTTTCTCGCACGCCAACGCCTCATCAACCAGCAGAAGCATGCGCTCAGTTACTTGCTGTAGTTTTTTGGCTTTACGCAGCAAATACTCTTCAGTCCAAAAACCCACTACTTCAACGTAAATCTTAATCCCCAAGCGTTCAAGCGTGAAGTCAGGAACCATAACCTGCGTCCCCGCAATCACAGGCTCAGGCTCACGTTTTAGGCTCCACCCCGTGTGCAGGGCTTTGAATTGGGAAGCAAACCGCGCCTCAACCGCACTATCATACGAAGCCTGCGATGGCACAGCTGGTTTTCGCAGAAAGCTGGCGTGTTTTTGGCTTTCAATTTTGAAGCTGCAGATGTCGTTGGTGAATTTCCATAGGATTTTGGCGTTTATGCACCAGTCAGGGTTAGAAAGAATAGCAGGCAAGAGTTTGGCTATGCTTGTGCCGTAGCGTTTGGTTAGCTTAAAGAGGCTAGCTGGTCCGTCGATTTTCACCCAGAAATCTTGGTTTTCGCGGTAAGCATCGTAGATGAGTCCGAGTTTTTTTACGGTGTAAAATAGGCGTTGCCAGTTGCCTGTGGTAGTGAAGCTTAGTTCAGTGGAGTCAAAAAGCAGCGTCTGAGTTAGGCTCAGATTGTACTGTTTAAGCAACTCAGAAGCCTGCGGCGCATCAAAGTGCTCCAAAAACAGTTCCTCATCCAAATCCGCATACAACACCTCCTCAACCTCACTTGCCGACAAACTCACCTCAGCGCCGACCTTAGCAAGGACACTTTGGCGCATCTCCCAACTAGTTGGCACCCCTCGCGTTTCAGTTAACCCAAAAATCCTGCGACGCAAATCCGCGGGTTCCACCTTGCTTTTGCAAACAAAACTACCCCTGCGGTCAAGAAGCAAAGACAACCCACGCACAAAACGGTAATCTGCCCCGCCATCCTCCAACTCCGCCACCAAAGCCTTTACAGCTTTCTTTTTTTCGCCCACATGCTTCGTGTAAGCTTCAATAAGACGTTGGGCTAACGCGAGGTTCTCGTTTGAGAGTTTGGCGTATCGGGGTAAAATTTCGCCTTTGCGCCTCCAAACCATGAGCAGGTTGCTTGGGAGCATTACGGTTTTGCCTCCCGCTCCTTTGAATGCCTGCGGCGACTTATCCCCACTTCCATGGTCTCCTTAGAAATAATCTCGAGCAGCCGCGCCGTTTTTCCTTCGGTCTTGCGCAAAAGCCTACCTAGCCGCTGGACGTATTCGCGTTTGCTGCCTGTGCCACCCAAAACCAACCCAACCGACGCGTCAGGCACATCCACCCCCTCATCCAAAACCTGCGAAGTAACTATAACCTTGTACGTGCCATCGCCAAAGTTGGAGAGAATCTCGCGGCGCTCATCTCGGGGGGTTTGATACGTTACGGCGGGAATTAGAAAGCGTTTGCTTATGGTGTAGACGAGGTCGTTGTAGAGGGTGAATATGAGGATTTTTTCGTTTCTGTACTCCTGCAGCTTTTGGGCGAGCAATTCGAGTTTTGCAGTGGAGTTGACGGCAACACGAAAAGCTTTGTTTCGGGCAAGCAGGGCTTTTCGGGCGCGCGGGTCCTTGCCTGTTGTTAGGATGAATTTTTGAAAATCCGCCGCCCCACGCATAGTTATGCCCTTTTCGCGCAGGTAACTTTTGAAGGTGCCCATTTCCTCATCGTAAATCTGTTGCTCATTGGGCGTGAGGGGTATGGCAATTTTCTCGTATGTGTAGGGGGCTAAATGGGTGCCTGCAAGCTCTTCCACATCCAAGGAGTAAACGGGGTCACCCACAAGAGCGGGCAGCAGAGTGTGGCGGTTGTCGCTTCGCTCGTACGTGGCGGTTAACCCCATGCGGTATGGCGCAACGTACATATGCGCAATTTGCATGTACCCCTGCGAAGCTAGATGGTGAACTTCGTCAAAAACCAAAAACAAGAAACGGTTACCCAACTGATGCGCCTGTGAATAGGCAGAGTCGTAAGTTGAAACAGTAATCATGTGCACGTTGTGGTCGCCGCCGCCAACAGCTCCTGCCTCCACGCCCAAGCATTCTGTTATGCGCCGTCGCCATTGGTCAACCAAATCCAACGTGGGCACCACAATTAACGCGGGAACTTTGAGCTGCTCGATAGCTTTTAGGGCGATGAAGGTCTTTCCTGCGGCGGTAGGCAAAACCAAAACGCCTCGGTTTCCTGTGCGACTCCAGCTGTCCAAGGCTTTGTTTTGGTATTCACGAAGCTCAACCGAACACGCAAGCTGCTCACTGGGCGGCAAATTCAAAACCGCGTCCTCAAACTCCAAACCACTCTCACGCAAATACTCCAAAACCGCCCCATAATGATACGATTTGACACGGTAACAGCCACAGCGCGGGTCCCAACGACCATAAGGCGTCCCCACACCCCCACGCAGCAAAAGCGTACCCTTATCAAACCACAACCGAAGCATACAAAACAAAACACCCCAAAACAATTAAACCTACGCAAACAAGCAAAAACAAAAAAAGAAGCCATGAAGGCGTTGTTGGGGGGTTATTCGGGGAGTTTTTCTACGAATTTTTTGACTTTGTTGCGGTATTCTTTGAAAGCTGCGCGTCCTTTTTTGGTTAGGGCAAGTGTGGTGTGGGGTTTTTTGTCTATGAATTCTTTGGTGACTTCGATGTAGCCTGCGTTTTCGAGTTTGTTTAGGTGGGCGGAGAGGTTGCCAGGGGTCATTTGGGTTTGGGTTTGTAGGAAGAGGAAGTCGGCGCTTTCGATGACGTAGAGTTGTGCCATGATGGCTAGGCGGTTGGGTTCATGTATGAGGCGGTCAAGGTCTTGGATGTCGTTACCGGGCAAGGTTTGCTTCACCGTTTACGGGGTATTTCTTGATGAACGCTGCTAGCATGGCAAATCCCACGGCTATAACCGCTGCGCCTAAGGCTATGAGCAGGTAAGCAAAGAAGATTTCCAAGAAATGCCCTGCAGCCAAAACCGCAAAGGCCACCGCACCGTAGATGTATAGACGCTTGAGCCCCAAGGTGTATCCAAACAGGCAACACAGGGCAAAGCCGCCCACGCCCACGATGAGCAGGCCATTTTGGAATAGGAAGTCTGTCCATTCGCCGCCATGCAAAATGGCAAAGAGGAAGAAAGCTACCAAGCCGCTAGCTAAAAGTCCGATGTAGATTGCTGAGAGTTTGTTTTGGCTATGTCTTCCAAATTTTACAAATCCAATGCGGGGCATGGTGATTTTTTGTTTTGCGCTAATCCAAAGGGGCAGCACCAAGGCAATCAGGAAGGCAGGCAAAAACAAGCCGATGCTGTAGTCAAACATGGCATCCAACGTGATTCCCAGGCCAAAACCCAGAACATACACGCCCGCGAAGATATCCAGCAAACCGTCTTGATTATACGACATGTACGTACGCCGCTCCAACTCTTTTAAATTGGGTTGAGTAGTCAACATTTTCACCTCACACATACAAAGCACTGTCTAACATATAATACTTTGCATTACAAAGTACTCTACAACACCTTAACTAAAAAGGACAAACAACAAAACCAAACAACCAACCAAAACATGAAGGAAAGTGGCGCCGGGGAAGGGACTCGAACCCCTGCGGGCCTAGGGCCCACTGGCTGGCTTGCCCATTTGGCACGGCCCTTGTGTGCAATTTTGGATCTCGAGGCCAGCGCGATAACCACTCCGCCACCCCGGCTTGGAATAGAAAGGATACAGGCTGCATCTAAAAACATTTCCAGTTCTATCGCGTGACTAAGCTGCTGGTTTGACAAAAAGTTGGCACATCTGGCGTGGGGGGTGGGGTTGGCTTTTGATTTTTTTAGTGCAAACGCTTAAAACGCTTCTTTGCGTATCTCCTAAACCCCGTATATCTGGATTTAACTGGTCTGCGAGGTAATGTTGTGCCGTTAAAGCTTAAGCAGTTGGATTTTCGTTTCGAGAATAGCGTGGTGAAGGTTGTTGCTAATCGTAATTTTCCGCGGCTTGAGCTTGCAGGTTTTAGTGTGGGTCCTTTGGAGGAGGGCACTGAATACGACGTGTATTATTGGGTGGGTAAAGAGCTTGCTCAAGAGGGGATTGTGCATTTTCGTGAGGAGGACACGTTGGATTCTGCCAAGCTCAATAAGGTGCAGTGGAAAGAACGAATCCAAGTTGCCGCCAAAATCAGCGAGGTCTCACCTGACTTTTACCCGCAGATTCGCCGTTACCTCTTAAACGCTAAAGAAGAAATCACCAAACGCCCCGAACCCATCAAAGTCCAAGAATACGAAAGAGCCAAACACCTCGCACACGACATCATCAACGCCCGACTAAAAAAAATCGTCACCCTAGCCGCAGGACCCACCCCACAAGACCAATCAACTAGCAAACTCACCACCGAAGAAAAAATCCTCCACCGCCAACTCTCAAAACTAATCAATGAATGGCGCAGCAACATCCTAACCTACAAGAAGGAGACCCACAAACAATGACTACCACGCAAACCACTGTTGACCCGCAAAGCCGCTTCTTAGAATTCTTCAAGGACGAAAAATACCGCCACAAAATCAGTCAGATGGCGATTTTGGGCAAAGAAGACATCGTTGTTAATTTTGAGGATTTGTTTGATTTTGACCAAGCTCTTGCGGAGATGCTTCTTGAAAAACCTGAAGAGTACTTGGAGCACGCAAACAACGCCGCCTACGCGCAGCTAGGCATTGAGGACGCAGAGTACGCCCAGAAAATCGAGAAAATCACCACCCGCATAGTCAAACTCTTAGAACATGAGCAACTGCGCAAACTCGGCTCCAAACAGATGGGCAAACTAATCATGCTAGAAGCCATCGTGGTGCGCGCTACGCCCGTGCGACCCATGGTCATGCAAGCAGCATTCAAATGCAAACGATGCTCCACCATCAACATCGTCGAGCAAAAAGGACAGTTCCTCAAAGCCCCCACGGTGTGCCAAAGCCCTGAATGCGGCAAAGATGGCCCGTTTGAATTTGTTCAGGAACAATCCAAGTTTATAGATTCTCAGGATATTCGGCTTCAAGAACGCCCTGAAGACCTCCCGCCTGGCCAGTTGCCGCGTACATTGGCTGCAAAACTTATCGGCGAGGACGTGGTGGATGTTGCTAGGCCAGGTGACCACATATCGATTGTGGGCATTGTGCAGGCGTTTGCGCCGTCGCGTCCAGGCATTGGGAAGCTGCGTACGTTTATTTTGCAGTTAGAAGCTAACAGCGTTGAGATTTTGGGCAAAGAACCCGAGACTAGCCCGCCTACGCCTGAAGAGCTTGAAAAGATTCTTGAACTCGCCAAAGACCCCGAAGTCTACAAAAAACTCACAACCTCCATAGCCCCCTCCATCTACGGTTACCCCCACATCAAAGAAGCCATACTCTACCTGCTTTGCGGGGGCGTCTCCAAAAGCTTGCCCGACGTCAACGTGCGAGGCGAAATGAACGCACTACTTATTGGAGACCCTGGTACGGCGAAGTCTCAGCTTTTGCAGTACGTATCCAAAGTTGCGCCGCGGGGCTTGTACACGTCAGGCAGAGGAACCACCGCCGCAGGCTTAACCGCTGCTGTTGTCCGCGAAAAAGGAGGCAGCATGAGCCTAGAAGCAGGCGCGCTGGTGCTGGCGGATAAAGGCATTGCGTGCATTGACGAAATGGACAAGATGCGCCCAGAAGACCGCGTTGCCATACACGAAGCCATGGAACAACACACGGTTTCAGTTGCCAAAGGAGGCATCGTAGCCACGTTAAACGCGCGAACATCCGTTCTGGCAGCTGCTAACCCTGCATTGGGCAGATACGAACCCCACCGAACAGTAACTGAAAACATCAGCCTGCCCGTAACCATCCTCTCAAGATTTGACATCATTTTCGTGCTCCGAGACGTCCCCAACAAAGAAGCTGACAGCAAGATGTCTCAGCACATTTTGGAGATTCACCAAAGAGGCATAACCCCAACCGAAGCGCCCGTGGACGCCGAATTGCTGCGCAAGTACATAAGCTACTCGAAAACAATCAAACCCGAGTTAAGCGCAGATGCACTAAATCATTTGCGCGAGTTCTATTTGGCTATGCGTAGCGCCAGCGAATCCGAAGGCTCTCCCGTGGCGATTACGGCGCGTCAGCTTGAATCGTTGGTTCGTGTAGCCGAAGCCAGAGCAAGAGCAGCGCTAAGAGAAGAAGTCACAGGCGCCGACGCCGAAGCCGCCATAGCCATCATGAAACGCTCCCTAGAAGAAGTAGGCATAGACATGTCCAGCTACAAGATGGATATTGACATCATCATGACCGGCAGACCCAAAAGCGTACGCGACAAACTCCAAATAGTCCTCTCAGCCGTCGTAGACATGGAAAAAGAAAAAGGCACCGTAGAAAAAGACGACCTCGTAACAATGCTACAAGAAAAACACAAACTCTCCAGACCAGACATCGAACGCGCCATTAACGACCTACTACGCGAAGGAACCATCTACGAACCTGGAGAAGGCAAACTAAAGAAAATCTAACCAACACCACAACATAAGCCACACAAAACAGCGCAGACCCCCCTCCCCCTACTGGTTTCTGCATACAATTAAAATTTGCAGCCAATAGACGGCAAATAGGTTGGTTTTGGGGTGTGAAATGGGGTTAGGAGATGTAGGTTGTTTTTTTGTCTTCTTCTTTGCGGTCTTCTTCGGCTTGTAGGATGCGGTTTTCTTCGATTTGTTGGAGTTTGGTTAGCATGAGTTGGGTTTTGGTTATTTCGGGGTCTAAGCCTTGGAGGTCGATGTTGAAGTTGAACATGTTTTTTATGGTTTCGAGTACGCTTTGGGCTGCTAGGGGGTCGGGTAGGTAGCCGCGGGTTTCGCCTAGTAGGCATAGGGCTTGGGCTTTTTTGAATCTGGCTAAGCCAAGGATGAGTCCTGCGGTGCCAACTATGGGGCTTCCGTCGGTGCTTAGGGTTGCACCTGCTTTTAGGGCTTGGTCGAGCAGGGTTTGGTTGGTTGCTGCTGCTATGACTTGGGGTTTTTCTTCGGTTTCCACGCGGTAGCCCCCGATTGTTACGAGGGTTTGGGCGTTGTGTTTTTTGGAGAAATCCAGCATGACATCAGCGATTTCGTATTGTCCTTCGATGGTTTGGGATTGGCTATCGCCCGTGAACAAAATCAAATCATTTGGGCCGTCGGGGTTTTTGTAGAAGTAAAATGCTCCGCGCAGCAGGCGTATGCTGCCTTTCTTGTTAACCAAAACAAAATACGGGAAATGGGGCGAGTACAGGTAAGCGAATTTTTTCGCGTTAAGCTGTTTGATTAGGTAGCGCATGCTGATTTTGCCTACCAAGCCTAACCCGGGAAGCCCTTCGATTAATATGGGGTTGTTTGCTTGGATGGGCGCGATTTGTTTGACGTAGGTGGATTTCACTTTGATAATTGCTCCTTTTTGAGGGCTAGGCGGTATTTTAGGTATTTGTCGTCAGGGGAAAACTTTGCTGGGTGGGGTATGTGGACTTTGCCGCCGCATTTAGGGCATTGAGTCGTTTGTAGGGTGTAACTGTTGCATTTTTCGCATCGCCGCAGTAGCCAGACCACTATTTTTCCCTTCTAAAGGAGCCTTGACCGCCCGCCTTGGTTAGGTGGGTGACGACGGTTTGGGAGACTTTTTGCAGGACTTCTTCGGCGCGTTTCCAGTTTTCTGCTGAGACGTCTACGCCGTATTTGGGAGCGGCCAGAACGTAGAAGTGTACTTTTGCGTCCCGAGCTTTTTCTTGTTGTTTTTTGGCTTGGGCAAATGCGTCTTTGATGCATTTTATGCCGTTGGGTTTCATGCACCGCAGCTCCATGGTTCCTTTGACTTGAACCATTTTTACTTTGATGCGTTCGTCGGCAACTTGGGCAAATACGGTGGCGATGTCTTCGGGTATGCCCAGTTTCACAAGGGGTTCGGCGCCGTCTTTGGCTGCTTTTTCAAACCCGTCGTACAAGCCGTATCGGTCGTCAATTAGAACGCCTGCTTTATCGTAGAGTTCCTCAGCGGTCATGCCAACTTTTTCAGCTACTCCACGCAAAAGAGCATCAGCTTTGCGTTCTTTTTTCCACGACTTTATTTTTTCGATGCGTTCGCGTTTTGTTACACGCCTCAAAGAAAGGTCAATGTGCCCCTTGTTTACGTCAACACGCAAAACTTTGAGAACCATTTTTTGATTTTCGCGAACAAAATCGCGTATGTTTCGGATCCAAGAGGAGGAGATTTCGCTGACGTGAAGTAAGCCTCGTTTTTCGTATTCGTCTAAGCGTGCGTATGCGCCATAGTCAGTGACGTTTTCGATAGTGGCAATTATCAGGTCACCGGGTTCTGGCCATTGGGGCTTTCTCTCACTCATCTTGTAGGTTTCCTTTTGGGCGTTTATTCAAGGACTGCTTGAACGTCGCCGTTGATTTTTGCTTTTCCACCTGTAGGTTCAGCGAGCACGGCGTTACATACGTTGCATGTAACTTGGTTGACTGCGTTGCTAAAGACTAGCTGTTCGTTGCCGCATTTACGGCATTTCACACGCAGAAAAGTGCTGCTGGGCTTGGGTATAAGTTTGTTCCATTCACTCATAACTTTTTTCTCCAGTTTATCCAATGGTTAATTTCCTTAGGCGTATACCGTCTTTGTGTCTCATGTAGCTGCAGCTCTTGCATTTGAGCCTCAAAGTCTGTTTTTTGGTGGTTTTGGCGAACTGTTTTTGCAAGGGGAATCCTTGTCCACCGTAGCCTTCTTTTTCTCGGTCGTGGTGGCGTTCACCTTTGGCTAAGGCTCTGCGCTTCCCAGCTTTGTACAAGGAAACCGCGTGAGCTTTGTGAGCTTTGCATCTTGGACAGTACGTGGTCACTTCTTTAGGAACGTTCACGTTATTCACTACCAGCGTCCATTAAGAAAACATACCTTACTCTTATACCTTTTTCGTCCCCCAAAACAACCAGCCCATCCAGAGCAAAACAAAACACACAAAAACCCTACAAAGCTGCCCGAATCAAAACCAACCGCTCAAAAAAAGGCAACCCACAAGACACCACAACCTCCCCACACATACCATTCAAAGCAAACTGGGAAAGTGTCTGCTCCACCCCCGCCAAATTAGACTGCAACAAAAAAACCGCGCCCCCCACAGCCACGTAACCGCCAACTTGGGAGATGAAGCGGTCAATAACCTGCCTGCCCGTTGCACCGCCCGCCCACGCCCGCGCCAACCACGACGCATCCTCGTTTTGCTCAGAGGGAACGTAGGGCGAATTGAAAAAGATAAGGTCAAACTTGGCGGCTTTGTTTAGCGACGTGAAAAGGTCAGCTTGCAAAAACGCCACTTTGTTGTGGACTCCGTTTTTGTGTGCGTTTTGTTTCGCGCACCGTATTGCGTATGGGTTGATGTCTACGGCTACGACTTGCTGGGCTTGTTTTGCTGCTACTACGCTAAGTATTCCGCATCCCGCTCCCACTTCTAAAACCCGTTTGCCCGCGGTGGGGGGCAGGTTTTCGGCGAACAGGAAGGAGTCTTCGGCGGGTTCGTACACGTTTGGGTGTACTTCAAAGACGTAGTCTTCAAAAAACGCTTTTTTAGCTGCAGAGGGCATCGGATAACGCTCCAAAATCTTGAGGTGACAAATCCCTAGCACGCTTAGGGGGCAACTCGATTTTGGCGACCACCGCTTCAGCTTGAGTTTTGTCAAGTTTGCGTTCGTTGCGCAGAAAAGGCACCAGCGCGTTGGATAGTTTTTTATTGCGTTGCGTAAACAGCCACTTGGATAGCCGCCTAAAAACCCCCGTATCTCGCACTGCAAAAGGCAAAGTCTGCCAAGGCGTTAACCTAACAATCACTGAATCCACTTCAGGCTCGGGATAAAACATCCAGCGGGGAACCTCATCAAGCAACTCAGCGTTTGCAGCCTGATACGTAACAACACGCAGCCACCCGTACTGTTCACTGCCCACGGACGCAACCAAACGGTCTGCGAATTCTTTTTGCACAATAAACACCGCACAATCCAAGTTGTGGTCTAAAAGCCAAGTCAAAAGTTGTGAACTAAGATAGTAAGGCGGAATAGATACCGCTTTGTTGAAAACTGGAAGCTCTGCGCGTAGCACGTCGCCTTCGATTACGGTAATGTTGGGCGTGTTTTGGAGTTGTGTTTTGAGGACGGCGGCGATTTTGGGGTCTTTTTCCACTGCGACTACGGCGTGGCATTTGTCGGATAAAAAGCGGGAGAGAAAGCCAAAGCCTGCGCCTGCATCCAAAACCACATCTGAGCCGTTTAGGTTGGCGTGGCGGGTTAGCTGGGGAAAAACCGAGAAGTCCACCATGAAATTTTGCCCCAAGAGTTTGTTTGGGGTGATTTGATTTTTTTGGAGCAGGGACTTCATTTGTGAAAGAGTCATCGCAAGGGCAAACCAAAAGGGTTAGTGGGAGCGGGTGAAGAGGCGGTGTTTGCTGTCTCCTTCGAGTTCTTCTAGGACGCGTTTGGTGATTAGTTTTACGGGGCTGGGCAGTTCGGTTCGGTTTATGATGTCTTCGTAGCTTTGGAAGGGTTTGCGGTCGCGTTCGTTTATGACTTGCCACATGTACTTTTTGCCGATGCCAGGAATAAGTTCTAAAGCGTGCATACGAGGCGTGATTGCTCTGGCGGTGTTGAAAAAGCCTACAAACCATTGTTCGCGGTTGGTTACGATTTTGCTTATGGTTGAGGCTAATTCGGCTTTGGCGGAGGCGGTTAGTTCATCAAAGCCTATGCGGCCGATGATGTAGGTGACTTCTTCGCGGGAGTTCTTGCCCACGTATACGCGGTCAGCAGGCTTTAAGGCTAAGCCTTCCTTGACAAGAGCTTCCAAAACCGTGAAGAACGCTTCCCCCACACATTGAACCAAAGCGCCCGCTCGGTAACCAACCCTACCTGTAGGGCGGTAACCCGCGCGTCCATGAGGCAAAAAGTCCAGTATGTAGGCGTACTCCTCGTATTGCTTTTCCATAGTGTTCCCTCTATGTTATCCGCTTTTCAGCTTAAAAAGACTTGTATTGTTTAGCTACTTCAAAATCCGTTTTTCGTTCAAAAGCTCAACGATTGCAGCTAATTTTTGGGTTTCTATAATCTTGCGTCCGCCCGCCAAGAACACGCGCAACTCATCAACGGTTTCGGGCATGCAGTTGAGTATTTGAACCGCTTCAGATTCGTCGAGTTCATATTCGCCAGTTAGGGTTTGCAACAAAGAAGCCGCCACGTCAGGTTCGACCTTGGTGAATTTGGAGACATAATCCAAAGTGCGCCGCTGGAACTGGTCCAAGTTTTCTTCGCCAATTTCCTCTAGCAACGCTTTAACCTGAGGCAAAGTAAGCCTTTTTTCGTCACCCAAATCTGGACTGGTCATTTGTTTAGCTACCCTTGTATGCTTCTATATGTTCACATCGGACGATAACTTTGCGCAATGCATCACCTTGGGGAACACTAACCACGTAGCCGCGACCGCGTTTCTCAAGAATCTTGCCGATTTTACCGTGGAAACGTTTGTGGGGCAAGCTTTTCTGTTGGCTAGGGTCAATTTTGATGATGATATTCGCGCCGACTTGGTGTTCCTCTAAGTACTTGGTAAGTTTAGGTTTACCCTTCTCGCGAAAATGCTTAGTCATGAGTCGGCGGGTTCCCGCGCAATATCCCTTTGATTTCTTCATCCATTATTCACCTACTGGGTCATCCATTATAACGTTCAATACGTCAAGTTCAAGAGTTTTCGCCGGGTTGTTAAGTAACTCGGAAACACTGGGCGTTGTTCGGTTTTCATCGCCAGACACCAGTTCCTTAACGTAGAGGCCACCCTGGCATCTTACATACACCTCAGCCTCTGCAGGTGACACCTTCTTAACTTTAAGCTTATATATGTACCTTTCTCGGATTAAATCCGCGCGACGATGGACAACACGCAAAGGCGTCTGCTGCCTAATCAACGTACCACACAATTTCTCCTCCAACAATCGCAAATCCGCCTCCGACACCTCCTTTTCAAAGACTACTAGCACGCGATATTCTTTCTGCGCGTTTTCAGCCTTCTTCAACTTGCGAACAACATCACGGCTAGTAAACCGCAACTCAGAAACCTCCACCTTACCCACCGCCGCACCATTAATCGCAGCCGCAGCGGCTTTGAGGTCTAAGAAGCGTTTCTTGGGTTTAGTAACTTCTACAACAAACGGGCGCCCCGTACCTAGCATTCGCGCATCAATATCTTCCCTGCCTGAAGCATGAAAAGACGCATCCTCACCCTCCGCCGCCTCCAGCAACGGATTAGCAACAAACTCTTCCACGGACTCGGCGTACAGTTTGCCTGTGCCTTCGCATTCCTCGCAGCCTCTTCCATGGCAGTTGGAACAGAACCATTTAGACTGAGGCACTGTCCGAACAAGTTTGCGGTAGCGTCCCGCCACAAACAACGGGTTAACCTGGAGCCGAATCTTTTGCGTGAAGGGGTTTAGGATGACCATGATGTCGGGTTTGCGGTACTCGGCGGTTTTGCCGCTTCTAAGAGCTAACTGTTTGCCAATTAAGCGACCAAATTCGTGTTTTATGCTTTCGCTGTAAGCCACATCAAAGGCTGCTTTGAACTCGTCCTCGCGCTCCTCCACCGCAACAGGAAGCTCTATGCCCACTAAGAAAGTCGTGTACTCGTAAGCGGAGAGCTTTTCTAAAGCGGTAGAGACGATATCGTCGATTTGCGCGAATCGTCCTGAGCACAAAAAGCAGGTTGTGGGTTTGTCTTTGGGAAGGCGCCGTTTGAGGTGGTCTAGGGTGTTTTTGGCTTCTACTGAGAATCCGTTGAGCGCTATGGTTTTTAGGGTTTTTACGCCTGTGGCTTCTTTTGCCATGGCGGGTATGCTGGCTTGCAGGGTTAGGCTTAGTTTTATGGCTTCGCCGCGGCGGTTGTTTTCAACTCCGTAACCTAAAAGTGCGTATTGCCGTCCAAGGCAGTGGTTGCATAGGGGATACTTTTCAAGCATCTGCAACGCGGTTTCTAAAACGTTCATGCCAAAAGCCTACTTGAGTCCTTTAAGTCCTTGCGCGCCGCCAAGACCTTGCATGAAAGGCAGTCTGCTCTTTTTGCGTTTCATCATCTTTAGCATACGGCGCATCGTAACGTACTGTTTCAACAGTTCCTTGACTTCTTTTTCGGTGGTGCCAGAGCCGCGGGCAACACGTCTTACACGAGAATAATTGAAAATTTTTGGGTTTTCTTTTTCTTCAGGACGCATCGACTGGATGATAACGCGCCATTTCTCCAAGCGACCCTCAGCCATGTTCAACATGTCATCAGGAACCTTGCTAGACATGCCTGGAATCATCTGCATGACCTTCTTGAAGGGACCCATGCCTTTTACGGCTTCAAACTGCTCGTACATATCTGTGAGGGTGAATTTGCCGCTAAGTAGGGCCTTGGCTTTTTTGTCGGGAACTTTGACCTCGGCTTCCTGAACCTTTTCAAGCAACGTCTCCAAATCGCCCATGCCCAAAAGGCGCCCGACGAAGCGGGAAGGAATAAACTGCTCTATGTCCTCGACTTTTTCGCCTGTGCCGATGAATTTGATGGGAGCACCCGTAGCAGCCACTGCCGAGAGTGCACCTCCACCGCGGGCTGAACCGTCAAGTTTGGTTACCAGAATGCTGCCAATTGGGGTGGCTTCATGAAAAGTCTTAGCTTGCACAAGAGCCTGCTGCCCAATCGTGCCGTCAATAACCATCATGACCTCGTTGGGCTTGATTGTCTTCTCAAGGGTCTTCATTTCTTTGATAAGGTCCCGCTCTTCCTTGTGGCGCCCCGAAGTATCCACAATCACAAAATCCTTATCCTTAAAATGCCTCAACCCCTCAAAAACTACCTTCACAGGGTCTTTAGCTTTGGGGTCACCGTAAATTGGAACGTTAATGCGTTTTGCTAGCTGCTCAAGCTGAGCATAGGCGCCTGGACGGAAGGTGTCGGCGCATATTAATGCGGGTTTTAAGCCTTTTTTCTGGAAGTACCGTGATAGTTTGGCGGCGTGGGTGGTTTTTCCTGAACCCTGAATGCCCACAAGCATAAGCACATACCGCGAGCCAGGCTCCATCTTCAAAGGAACATTTTTTTCGCCCACAAACCGGGTTAATTCTTCGTACACCACTTTTATGACATGTTCACGCCTAGAAATTCCTGGGGGTACCTTTTCTTTTAGGGAGCGTTCTTCGATGCGTTTGGATATGCCCAAAACCAGTTGCACGTTAACGTCTGCTTGCAACAGGGCACGTTGAATATCACGCACCAACTCTTTAACCGTAGCCTCATCTATAACAGAGGAACGAAAAACCTTCTTTATCGCATCAGTAAGCGAAGAACCCAAACGGTCAAGAGCCAACGAGCATCTCCAAACCCATAAACAACCCAGCGCTCTTAAAAATATATTGCAGCAAAACCCCAGCTTCCAAAACAGCCACCTAACCAAACCCAAAACAAAGCTGAAGGTTTGTGAGCCTCAGTTTCCCCATATTAGAGTCTTCTTCATAAATTTCCGACGGCTCTTCATGCATCATCGGCTCAACAACTATACTTGGAAAAGAAGAAATAAACCTATGGAACTAGCTGCCCAGTTTCTAAGGTGTAAAAGGCGTGCTAGCTTGAAGAAGGGGGTTATTTGACGCGGGTGATTTTTATGCGTTCCATGATTTTCCAGTATTCGATTTCTGCGCCTGCGACGAGTTTGGATTTGACTTCTTCTTCGTCTGGGAAGGGCGCATCAAGGTACTCGTAGGTTTCTAGATCCATAATTTGAACGCCCGTGGGGTTAACAGCGAAAACTTGTCCGGGTCTTTTGTCTATGAGGGGAACTTCTGCGTTAGCATCTACAGGTTTTACAAACTGTCTTTTTTGATCGTCAAAAACGCCTATAGCAACTATTCTGGCTTTGGCAGCGCCGTGTTTGCCAGGTTTTGATTTAGTTATATCCACAATGCGGCAGGGTTCGTTATCAATTATCATATAGCCGCCAACACGTAAACTTCCAACGTCCATGGGTTTGGTCATACTCTCACCAATCGTCTAGTTAATTAAAAGCAATTTTAAACAACACCCATATATAGATTAAGGTTTTACCGATGGAATACAGCAGATTCGTTAAGGTTATTCACCCAAACATCTCAAAACTAAACAGGGGCAAGCCCGCGGGCAACCATGTACCCAAAAAACCAAAGTTGCTTCGTAAGAATGCCTAAAAAGGACAAAAAAGGTCAAATATATTCGTGGGAAATTTTATTGTATGGGTCTTAACAATTTTACTATAAAATCTCAAGAAGTTATTCAGAAAGCAGTAGAAATAGCTGCTGCTAATCAGAACCAAGCAATTGAGCCTGTGCATATTTTGAAGGCAATGCTGCTTGTCGACGAAAACGTGGTTCCTTTTCTGCTAAAACAGCTAAACGCAGATGTAACTCGGCTTTCAGCGTCGCTTGACAACCTAATTGATGCGCTGCCCAAGGTTACGGGCGGCGAACCGTACCTGTCTTCTAACTCAAACAAGGTGCTTAGGAAAGCTCAAGAGCTATCTTCGGAGAGCAAAGACCAGTTTGTCTCTATCGAACAGCTACTTGTAGCAATCGCAACGTTAAACGACTCCGCTGGGCGGCTACTGCAAAGCAGCAAAGTCTCAGAAAAAGGACTTAAAGAAGCCATAAAACAACTAAGAAAGGGATCAACTGTGAATTCAAAAACTACAGATGAAACCTACAACGCCCTAAACCGCTTTGCAATAAACCTCAACGGCAGAGCTAAAACAGGAAAACTCGACCCCGTCATAGGACGAGAAGAAGAAATCCGCAGAGTTCTACAGATCCTGTCGCGGCGAACCAAAAACAACCCCATACTCATAGGCGAACCAGGCGTTGGCAAAACCGCAATCGCCGAAGGATTAGCACACCGCATAGTAAACGGCGATGTCCCCGAAAACCTCAAATCCAAACAAATTTTTTCGCTGGACATGGGTTCTTTGCTTGCTGGAGCAAAATACAAGGGCGAATTCGAAGAGCGGCTTAAAAGCGTCGTAAAAGAAGTAGTTTCATCTGAAGGCGAAATCGTCTTGTTCATCGACGAAATCCACACGTTGGTGGGTGCGGGAGCAAGCGAAGGCGCAATGGACGCAGCCAACATCTTAAAGCCTGCTTTGGCTAGGGGTGAACTACGCGCGATTGGGGCTACGACGCTTAAGGAGTACCAGAAGTATTTTGAAAAAGACAAAGCCCTTGAAAGGCGCTTCCAACCCGTAATGGTCAATGAACCCGACTCAGCAGACGCCATCTCCATTTTAAGGGGTCTAAAAGAGCGTTATGAAGTGTTCCATCACGTCAGAATCAAGGACGAAGCCATCATCGCAGCAGTAGAGCTGTCCCAACGCTACATCACCGACAGGTTCCTTCCCGACAAAGCCATTGACTTGATAGATGAAGCAGCATCAAAACTTAAGCTAGAAATCAATTCAGCCCCTGAAGAGCTAGAAACAATAGAACGCAAAATACGCCAACTAGAAATTGAGCGCGAAGCCATAAAACGAGAAAAAGACGAAACAAAACGCAAAACCCTAAACCAAGAAATCGCCAACCTTAGCGAAGAAAGAAACAAACTCAAAGCCAAATGGCAAGCCGAAAAAGAAATCGTCGACCAAATCCAAAACAAGAAAAATGAAATTGAACAGCTAAAATTTGCAGAGGAAGACGCCAACCGCAGCGGTAACTTGGAGAAAGTTGCGGAAATAAAATACGGCAAAATCCCTCAAGCAACCAAAACCATCGAAACCCTAAAGCAAAAACTCTCTGAAATACAAAAAGACTCACCGCTAATCAAAGAAGAAATCGGCGCAGAAGAAATCGCAGAAGTCGTGTCACATTGGACGGGCATACCCGTTAGCAGGATGCTGCAAAGTGAAAAAGAAAAACTGCTAAGCATCGAAGAGGCGCTACACAAAAGAGTCGTTGGGCAAGACGAGGCAATTGCGGCGGTTTCAGATGCAATAAGGCGAAGCCGCGCAGGCCTGCAAGACCCCAAACGTCCCATTGGCTCATTCATCTTTTTGGGCACTACAGGCGTTGGCAAAACAGAACTCACCAAAGCATTAGCCGAGTTCTTGTTCAACAACGAGAACAACATGGTCCGAATCGACATGTCCGAATACCAAGAAAGACACACGGTTTCAAGGCTGGTAGGTGCACCGCCGGGCTATGTCGGCTATGAAGAGAGCGGTCAACTCACTGAGGCTGTAAGAAGAAAACCGTACTCGGTTGTTTTGCTTGACGAAATCGAAAAAGCACACCCCGACGTCTTCAACATCCTCCTGCAAGTCCTAGACGATGGCAGATTAACCGACAACAAAGGCAGAACAGTAGACTTCAAAAACACCATCATCATCATGACCTCAAACATCGGCTCGCACATAATTCAAGAAAACCTAGAAAAAGCAACCCCCGATAACAGAGAAGCAGTTTGGTACCAAACCAAAGAGCAGATTTTTGATTTGCTAAAGAAAACCATAAAACCAGAATTCCTAAACCGCATTGACGAAATAATCATGTTCCAGCCCCTCAACGAAGCTGAAGTGCGTAAAATCGTTGAAAACCAACTCAGAAGCATCCAAACTATGCTTGAGAAAAGCAACATCAAAATACAAGCCACAGAAAAAGCAGTAGACTACATCGCAAAAGCAGGCTTTGACCCCCAATTCGGAGCCAGACCAATAAAACGAGTAATCCAAAAAAGCATCCTCAACGAACTCTCAAAAATAATCCTACAAGGAAAAATCAACAAAGACGCAACCATCACCATCGACGAAAACAAAGGAGCACTAGAATTCAAAAACACCCCATAACAACCCAACCACCAACCCCCTACTTCTTTTAGAAAACTCCACTCAAAACCCCCAAACAACACCAACCACAATCATCTACGATACCGCCGCCTAAACATCACCAACCCAGCAACCAACAAGACGCATAGCACTACAGTCATAACCAGAACAAACGTAGAAGTGCTTACAAAACTGTTTTCTGAATCATCAATGCTAGGTGAAACAGACCCTTCATGGGAAGTCGGTTGCGTTGGAGAAGCAGAAACAGGAGAGGAAGGCAAAGAGGAAGTATGCTGGGGTGTACCCGTAAGCGGTGGAGTGTTTGTGGGGGTTGGGGAAAGCGTGGGGGTAGGCGTTAAAGTTTGCAGAGGCGTTGGCGACAAAGACGGCGTAGGCTCAGAAGACGAAAGGTCCCCACCGCCAATTCCTAGAGGATAAACAGCAAAAACCTCCCCACTATCCGCCCAAAGCTCCACCACAACCAAACTCACAAAACCAGGATACAACTCACACAAAGGCAACTCAACTTTCCAATACGGAAACAAAACCAAAGCCACATCCTTAGGTGTAGTTAACAAATCCGCTTTGATTCCATCGTTAAACACCTTAAGATTTTTTATTTCCTGATTGTCAAACGTGTAAGAAAAGTCAGCGGCTTTGGCTAAAGCTAAATCTACGGCGTCTTCTTTGGAAACGTTCACTGCAGTAGAGCCAATTTGGACATAAGATCTGTCATCTCCAAAAAGGTAAAAGTCTCCGTCTCTATAGCGTATGCCTAATGTTGAGAAAACGGCGCCGCCATAGGTGTTTGACCACCTAAAAGACGTACAAGAAGAACCAGTACTCGTAGAAGTGAGGGACACTTCAAGGGTTATATTGCCACTTGTTTTTGTTGCGTTTTCAGACAGATCAAGCGACTTGACCATGTTATGCATATCAGATATCGAGGAATCCTTAGTTAGGGATTGATATCGTTCAAGAAAGCCACTAATCAAATCGTTCATACTTGACGGTTGCGGTTGGCTGTAAATCGGCATTCCTTTCCGAACGTCCATTTTGCAGGAAGTAAGAGTTCCATTTACGAAGCGGAAAAGAACCTCTATCAAACTGTTTTCAGCACTAAACGAAAGAAGCCCATGGGTTAAAGATAACTTGTTCAAATCCTCAGGATACTCTGTAATTGGACCCACAACCACCTCCACATCATATTCTTCAACATCAAGCAGCACAACATCTGTCAAAAAAGCTAATACACGTTCGGGAGCAGACGAATCAGCAGAGTAAGCAAAAGGAGAGAAAGAAACGGTTGAGAAAGCAATTAGAAGGGTTAGTAGAAAGGCAGTAAGTGGGTGATTTGCTTTCATGTTGTTCTCCCAGTCCAACAAGCAACAGCAGTAAAATAAATTCTTCGCAACAGATTTAATGAGCATTATTCAATAACGCAGCGGATAATTTGAAACTATAGAAAAGAACAAACACATTTTAGTAAAACACACTCAAAAACCATCCAGCAATAACACTGCAAGCCATCCAGAAATCGGCAACAGCAAAAAAGAAATAATTTTTAGCAAAACGTGTGGGGCTTTATCGTGAAGTTAATATAGATTAAGGTGTCGCTATCTACTGAGCAGTGGAAGATGTTGTTTAAAAGCGTGGGGATTGTTGCTCGTTACGATAAGAGGGAAGCTTTGGCGTTGGCGGATGAGTTAGCGGCGCATCTTCAGAGTAGGGGTTTGCAGGTTTGCATGGAGGATACGTTGGCGGGCAAGGTTAAATCTCAAACGCAGATGATTCCGCTACAGGATATGCAGACCGATTTTGTGATAACCATTGGGGGGGACGGAACGGTTTTGCGAACGTGTTTGTCTTTACCTAAGCCTGAGCCGCCCGTGCTAGCCGTCAACATGGGAGTAAGGGGTTTTCTGACTGTTTTGGAGCCCAAAGATGCCTGCGCGGCCATGGACAAAATCTTAAACCATCAATTCCACATCGACAAATGCGCCAAACTTTGCGCAACCACTGCCCAAGGCGAACTACCTGACGCGTTAAACGATGTTGTCATATCGGGTGGTGAGCCGTCCAAGATTTTGTATATGCAAATCTACAAGGATGATGAGCCGATTTTGAAGTGTGAAGCAGACGGCTTTATAGTTTCCACGCAAACGGGCGCGACAGGTTACTCTTTATCTGCAGGCGGACCAGTTTTAGACCCAGAAATTGACGCGATTGTTCTAACACCGATTTGCTCGTTGACAACGTTTCGCTCACTAGTTTTTCCTGCAGATTCTAAAATCACAATAGAACTGCTTAGGCCTAAGGATATGCTAGTTTTGGTTGATGGCAACTACCGCCAAGGGCTGCCTGCTGAAGACGCCTCGGTTACGATTATGCGCTCTAAAAACGTGAGTTCGTTTATCAGGTTTGGAAACGACTTCTACGAGAGGCTAAAAAGCAGGCTGCTTTTCAAAGGAACGGGATAAAAATCCAAGACAAACGGGGTTTAGGCGCGGGCATTATGGTTTTGGACACTTCCGCGTTTATTGCAGGCTTTGACCCCTTTAGTTTGGGGGACTATTTGGTTACTTCGCCGTTAGTTAAGCAGGAAATCAAAGACCCCATGACGGCGCTACGTTTTGAGACCGCGGCGGAAAGCGGGCGGCTATGGGTTCAGGTTCCGCCTCAGGAGGTTTTGGAGCGGGCAAGAGCTGTGGCGTCTACGGTGGGTGATGCGTATTTGCTTTCAGAAACCGACATGCACGTTTTAGCGCTAGCCCTGCAGCTTAAAGAAGAAGGCAAACAACCACGCATCGTAACTGATGATTACTCGATACAAAACGTCGCCACCAAAATGCAGCTACAATTCAACGCACTCGCAACGCATGGCATAAAACGACTCCTAAACTGGATACGATACTGCCCCGCCTGCCACAAAACATACTCTGCCAACACTAAAACCACGACCTGCACAGTCTGCGGAACTCAACTTAAACGCAAACCCCAAAAAACACGCAAAAACCCACAAAAATAAGCTCTGCAAGCAGCGTAGGGGTTAGAGGAAGAGTAGAAGCAGCAGTAAGAGTAGACCTTCGATGCCAAAGATGGGAACAACGAGCTGTTTGGCTTTTTGTATGGCTTTGTCAACTAGGACGGTAAGGGAGGATAGGCTGTCGCTTCCTATGACTTGCACGTCGGGGATGGTTATTGTTAGGCTGCCTGATTTGCAGGGTTCGAGGTTTGCTTGGGCGGTTTGGGCGGCAGCTTTGATGTATTTGATGAGGGCTTGGTGGTTCATGGCTTCGCCTACGGGGTGGTAGCCGCGGCGTCCGACAACTACGGCGCTTACTGCATGAGTGTCAGTGGTGAAGATTTCGCTTTCAGAAAAACCCAGCGCGGCTAGTTCGGGGAGGATTTTTTCTCTAAGCCCTGAAACCATGTTGTTTCCGTCAATTATGATGTAGGAGGCGGTTTGCGTACCTGTTTTGATGGTTATGGCTGTTATGCCGCCTGTGCCCATGCCGTCTTTGAGGGTGAACTCTTCTGGGTAGACGGTGGCTGAGCCGACCTCAAACGGTGTAGGTTTTTGGGCAAGGGCTTTTTTGAGGGCTTTGGAGGCGATATGGTTTAGGGTTTGGATGGTGGCTTCTATGTTTACGTTTTCGGTTAAGCTGTTGTGGGCGTTTACTATGACTACGTCTTCTAATCCGAGGTTTTTTGCTTCTTTGTAGACAAGGTCACCGAGTTCTTGGGGTAGGTCTTCGGTGGTTTTGGGTGCTAGCGTGAAGGATAGTAGAGCGGTTTTGCCAAAAAGCTGGCAAGACGCGCAGACAAAGTCTTCAGAGGCACGTACAAGAGCTGTTGCCTTGTCGTTTTGGGCTTCAAACGCGGCGTGCTGTAGGATATGGTTGATGATTTTGTGGTTTTGCTGTTGCGAGGCTGCGTCAAGCTCATGACCAAGAAGACCAAGGGGAACGCAGGCGTTGCCGCCGTAACGTTGCTCAAAGTTTTGCTTAAGCAAGGAGGGCAAAAGGCTGCTGCCGATATTTTTGAAGGGCCCAGGGTGCACAAGGGGAATGAGGAAGGCGGCTTTGGGTTTTGGCGCGTCGAATTTGAGGATGGAGGCGTTGATGTTTTCGTTTTTTCCTAGTTTTTCTAGGAAGGCTTCTAAGGGGGCGTTTGCGCTTGTGACCCAGTTAAGCATGAAAGCTTGGAATATGGACATGGAAGAGATACCGTAGAGGTTTTTGCCTAAGCGGTCTAAGGAGGAAACCAGTAGCAGGGCAGCGGCTATGGCGATTAGGGGTGAAATGGCGATGAAGGGCACAAATTTCATGTAGGATACATCAAGCCGCAGCCAAAGAAGAACAAACGTAACTATGCAGGCAAGAGGGGAAAGCAGGCAGGCTGTTAGGCGCCGCAGGGAGGTGGCAGAGGAAGCAGCGAATAAGACGACTCCGCGCAGGGTGAGCATGGCGGCAAAGCCCAACAGGCAGAGTCTAATCCACCATAGGAAATCGACGGTTAAGCCAACGCCAACACCTATCAGTATGAAGAGGAGCCATATGAGCCAGCCTGCAAGGGAAAGGACGGTAGTTCGGCGTAGAACAAAAATGGGGTCACCAAGGAGGTACTTGCTTGTGAGTAAGTCGAAAAAAAAGTTCACGGCGAAGAGGCAAACACCAAGGGTAAGGCTAAAGGTTACGCCTTCAAAGGAGAAGTCAAAAACTGCGCTTGAGAGCCCAGCGATTAGGCATATTGTGGCAACTGCTGTGAGGGCGGTTTTAAAAGAGGGGAGAAAGAACATTGAGGAGTAGTGTTTTTGGGCTTTGTTTATTGACTGATTAAGGGCGTTTTCAGTTGCCAAATCCACCATCTCTTTTTGGATTTCTATGAGGTAGGATATGTCTATTAAAGGCTATCTAGGCGTTTTTGTTTGACCTAAAAGACAGAATTTAAGCTAACCACGCAAACAGTTCCCCATAGTTTTTACTTGAAACTGTTAAAGTTAAGGGCTTAAGAAAAGTTCTGGGTGGCGGATGTAACATGAAAATGTCACATTTACATGGGGTAACCGTTTTATCCCTAATGTATACTCTATAGTCAGTTTGCGAATGCTATGCCCGAGCAACAATTGCCCCCCTCCATATTCCAGATGCTCGAAAGAAACGTGGGCAAAAGAATCCAAGCAATAGTTGACCCCGCATATGGATTTGAGGGCACGTTAGCAGCGGTAACTAATGCACCAAACGGAATTTGGCTTTCTGAAGCCGAAGCGATAGTGCTTAGAGCCACGATTGCACAACCCATTCCCCAAGTGGCAAGCAGGGAAGAAAGAGGCGACCTATTTTTGAACCTAAGCTCGGTGCAACGGCTAGAAATACTTCAAACAACAACTACTGCATCAAGAAGAAGCAGAGAATAAAAGTTTTTAGAAGACCTTGGCTAAAACAGAAGCCACAATCAAGCCCACAGCAATAACCATAAGCAATTCAGGCCTAACTTTGATGCCTTCGGTTTCTTCCTCAAAAAACCTTAGCAAACCAGCACTTGCAGCAGGCATAGGACCTTGATCTTTTCGTTTACGACTCATAGCTTTTCTTCCACTTACAACCGTAAGCAAATACAGCTACACGCTTCTGCATTATTAACATTGCGCAGGTAACCCACATAAAAGCAGGTTACGCAACCAAATCGGCTAGGTCTACGCTGTGGTCGTAGATTTGCCTAAGAAAGGCTGTTGCAGCTAAAGTTTGGGGTATGACATCAACGGATTGTTCTCTTACGGCTTTTTCTATGTCTAGGGAGAGGGTTTCGATTTTTTTGCGCATTTGGCGTACGGTTTCGGCTGTGGAGGTGTCTTTGTTTGTGAAGGATTTTAGGGCATTTTCGTGGGCGGAGTAGCAGACAACTTGCAGGTCAGAGAGCAGTTTTCGCAGGTCATCAGAAAGTTTGTCGTTTAGTTCAAGGGTTTTGGAGGCAACTTGCACGCAGGCATCACCCATGTTTTCGACAAGACTTGCGGCCAAACGGTAATCCAAACATTCAATACTTGTTAACCCAAGCTTTTCGCCAAGCCGCGGATTCTGCAAAATAGTACGTAAAATGCGCACCAACAAGAAGTAGAGTCGGTTGTTTTCGTCGTCGCGGGCTATGACACTTTTGGCAAGCTGTAAATCGCCGTCGATAAAAGAGTTTAAGGCGTCACGGTGCATTCCAGCAACTATAGCATAGTTTCGACGCAAAATCTTTTCGGGGGTAAACCCAGAGGGGTCAAGCAGGCACTGCAGGACGATTTGGGAGTGGTTTTCTTCAACTATTTCCAACCCAATTAAGGAGGCTACAGTGGCTTTGACTACGTTGCGGGTATCAAAGTCGATGCGCCCTTTGCTTTCGATGCGTATAATATCAGAACCCAGCAGGTAGCGCCCGATGATTTCGCGCCCAAGATATGGGCCAATGGTTAGGGTGGTGAGTTTTTGTGTGGGTTCAGCGTTGTATTCTGGGTCTATGCAGATTCTCCCTTCGCTGGTTTCGTTTAACGCAACTAAGGTGCCCTTTTTTAGTCCATGATCTTCAGACCATGCACGGGGTAGGCAAACAAAAAAAGTTCCCGTTGGGGTTCTTTGTACTTTGCGTAAATCAGCCATTTAATGACACCTTTCGAGTCGGACTGGTATTATATGTGATGATACTACCTTAGAATTTAAGACCGATATATAAACATGAAATGGGATTTAAAAGGTTAGCATGGAAAGTATAATCGGTATAGATTTGTCAGGGGCTAGCAAAAACCCAACAGGCATCGCTCTGCTGCAGGGCAAAATGGTGCAAGCCAAACTGAGCCATTTTGACGGCGAAATCTTGGAAGATATAGAAATAAACAATCCTGTGCTTGTAGCAATCGATGCCCCACTGAGTTTTCCACAATGTGGGTTTACCCGAAAAGCAGATCGAGATATGTCAAGAAACGGCTACAGGGTTTTGCCGCCCAACTTTCCTCACATGCGCGAGCTCACAAGGCGAGCCGTAAAACTGAATAAACAAATACAAGAAAGAGGGTATAGGACAATTGAGGTTCATCCGACATCAAGCCGAAAAGCCCTGCAGATGCCGCTTAAAGAGTGGCGTGCAATCCAAGAAACCCTAAAAGCATTGGGGCTAAAAGGGGATATAGAAAATCGCCTGTTGGTTACTCATGAAATTGACGCAGTGACAGCGGCTTTAACCGCAAAACTGCACTTAAAAGGGCAAACACAGTTAGTAGGCGATGAGCAAGAAGGCTATATAATTGTTCCAAAGAAGAAGGATTGGAGAATATTAACGATATGACGCAGACGGGGAGGCTTCAAAAAGCTGTTGAAATCACTATTGCAGCAGGATACCAAATCGATAAAGAAGCCTTTGAATTTCTAAGTTCTTTACCCAATACTGATGACCCCACCCAAGTCGTAAACACGGCTTTGCAGAAAATAGAGATGCTAGAAGACAAACCGCTATTCCTTGGCAAAGACTTCTTGGAGTCGGCGCTAAAACAGCCAAAACACGAAAGCGCTAAACATCAGCCGCCTGCTTCGCAACCAAAAACCATACAGAAAACACAAGAAAAAACTAAAACCCCCCAAGAAAACAGCGACGTTAGACCTTACGCCAAGGATATAGAAGCCCAGATTAAAATTCTTGAAGACCCCACAACGCAGTTAACGTCCAACGGAACCATGGAGGAGTTTTTGGGATACTTCCAAGACCGATTCAAACGTATGGAAAAGCTGCTGCGGCAAAGGATGGATGTGAAATCTGCTACGCCGATAAGTGAGGCTTTGAAGTCGCAGCCAAAAACCAAACTCAAAATCATTGGCATGGTAACCGAGAAAAGAGATGCTAAGCAGCAGCTTTTGGTAACTATTGAAGATTTGAAGGCTAGCGCCACGTTTTTGGTTCCTACTAAAGCTGCTGATGAGGTGCAAAGGAAAGCCCAGCTGCTATTGCCCGACCAAGTCATCTGCGCTGCAGTAACCAAAACCCGAGGAAGACTTTTCCTAGCCGAGGACATCATCTACCCCGAAATAAGCCAAAGGTCTCCAAACAGAGCCTCAGAACCCGTTTATGCCGTTTTGACTTCAGATATTCATGTAGGCAGCAACAAATTCAACAAAGAAGCCTTCAAACGCTTCATACTCTGGCTCAAAGGCAAATACGGAACTGACGAAATGAAAGAAATTGCCAGCCACGTAAAATACTTCCTAGTAGCAGGCGACCTAGTAGACGGCGTAGGCATCTTTCCAGGTCAATCAAAAGAACTTACCGTGAGAAACATCCACCGACAATACCAGTACGCCGCAAAAATATTCTCACGTATCCCCGAACACATAGAAATCATAGTCTCCCCCGGAAACCACGACACCTCAAGAAAAGCTCTCCCCCAACCCGCAATATCTGAAGACTATTTACCCACCATCATAGGCAACAGAAAAATATACTCCGTAGGAAACCCTGCCATGGTCAGCATACACGGCGTAGAAGTTCTCATGTACCACGGCAGAAGCCTAGACGACATTATCGGCTCGGTTCCAGGCATAGAACACGAACACCCAGAAAACGCCATGAAACTCTTCATGCAATGCCGACATTTAGCACCCATATACGGCGCAAAAACCACCCTCTCACCCGAAAACCGCGACTTTCTAGTCATAGACAGAGTCCCAGACATCTTCCACGCAGGACATATCCACGTTTTTGGAGCATGCTACCACCGAGGCACCCTCATAGTAAACTCAGGCGGATGGCAAGAACAAACAGACTACATGGCAAAACTAGGCCTAGTCCCCACACCAGGCATAGTCCCTGTAGTAAACCTCCAAACCCTCCAAACTAAAGTACTCTCATTCGCCTAAAAAGAAAACATCAAATTAAAGTTAGTGCCTGTTTTTTAATGGTAAGTTTGGCTTGTAGGCTAGCATAGAGCTTAAGCGTGAGTCGGCTTCAAAGACTTCTTTGATATGTGAACGCGAAATTTCAAGGCGGATTTTTTTGGTTCGTCCATAGCGCCCCATGCTTACAACTTTTGAGTTTAACAGTCCCATGACGTCTAATTCGTTGATTAGGGAGCCTAGGCGGCGTTGGGTGAGAAGGTTGGTGCCGATTTCGTTGCAGAGTTCATTGTAAACGTCGTAGATTTCGCCTGTGGTTGCGCTGCTGTTGGTTTTGTTTAGGTGGTAGACGCTAAGAAGAACCAGTTTTGAATGTAAAGTCAGGTTTTTGAGGGCTTCTACGACCCTGTTGTGTTCAATATGTTTTTCAGCTTGCCTAACATGTTCTTCAGAAATCAAATTAGACCCCTCGCGTTCAGCAACTTCGCCAGCTACACGCAGCAAATCCAAAGCGCGGCGGGCGTCCCCATGTTCAGCAGCTGCAAGAGCCGCACAAATACTCAAAGCCGCCTCAGACAAACAACCATCAAAAAAAGACAATTTAGAACGTTCCAGCAAGATGTTACGGATTTCGCTAGCATCATAAGGTCTAAAAACCATCTCCTCTTCACTAAGAGAACTAAAAACCCTAGGATCCAAGAACTCTTTTAGCCGCAAGTCGTTTGAGATGCCCACCATAGCAACTTTGCTCTTTTTTAAAGCCTCATTTATACGGGTTAACTCGTAGAGCAAACTATCTCCGCGGTCTTTAATCAACGCGTCAATCTCATCTAACACAACAATAAAAATTGTCTGTGAATTATCCAAGCTGTTACGGAACCGTTCAAAAACCTCGCCCACAGACAAGCCAGTGAAAGGAATTGACAAACCCAAACTTTGACTAAGGCTAGCGAATATACGGTATTCTGAACCAGTCATGCGACAGTTGACATAGCAGAATCTGACAGGGGCGCCGTATTCTTTGGCTTTGGCTTCTAAGTGACTTAGGACATATTTGGTGACGGCGGTTTTTCCTGTTCCTGTTTTTCCGTATATGAATATGTTTGAACATCTTGCGGCTTTAAGCACAGGGGCTACTGCTTGGCCAAGAAGACGAATCTGATCTTCACGGTGAGGAAGCCTATTTGGCAGATAATCATGCCTTAGAACCTCACGGTCTTTGAATAATTTGGCTTCGTTAACGAATTTTTCGAAGACATCGTCTAATATGTTTGTGTTGCTCATCCTTTGTCCCCATATACATTCAGAGGTAACACCATTATTTCGAATGGAACAAATAAAGGGTACAGTACAAAAAAATGGTTACAACGCATAACATTTCTAAAACCAGTGGAAAAAACGCCAACACAAACAAGTAAGAAACCACAGGCACACCCCAGAATTTCTACTGGAACTCTGTAATACCTTTGTAAAGGTATGTTTGATTTCTTTTAAAAAGAAATATACTCTGTGAGACCAGTTCAATTTTAAGTATATTAATATATAGTGTTCAAGAAATTAGATGGATGAACTGTAATTTTTTTTTGGGCACATAAACGAGTTTGTTTTCCCCAAAGTTTTCGAGAGGAAATGAAGGGGTGTCTGTCCACTTATATCTGACAATGAAAAATCATGTTTTTTTGTTCACAACATGGTCTACTCCACGTTTGATACCCTTGTTTATACCCCTATTTTTTGTTCTTCAGAGTTTTATGTTCACAACATCTCTTTTTCTTCACACTCTTGTGAATACACTGTGAATCTACATTCTGAATATACTTTAAATGAAGCCCTTTTCTCTCAAAACGCCACGTTTTTGGTTCTTAACAGTAAACCAGACCCCCCTACACTTCTACTGGAAATACCAATACAAACCACTTTCAGAATTCATTTCACAAAACAAAAACATGTGAAGCCTGTAATCTAAAAACCTCTGCAAAAAACCACTATTTCACATATCCGACCGTTTTTATGGGTTTTTACAAACGCTTTTTTCACCATAACATCTATAAGCTGTAACGTACAAACTTGTGAACCCTGCAAAGGTGTGCACCGTAGATGCCTGCTAGAAAAATGCGTGTGGAACTGTTCGATAACGAGGGCAATCGCTATACGGTAGCCTTTGAAGGACAGGTAACCCGCGATAAGGCTTTGCGGCTTTTGGACCTTGTAGAGTTGCTTGGCGGCATGCCTGGAGAAAACCAACCTTCATCAACAACAGTAAGCACTCCTGCAGTTGGCAAAGTATCCAGATTTGAAAAAGTGCGCACAGTTGTCCAGAAAAGCTTCCCTCTTGTCTGGTTCTCCTCCAAAGACGTCCAATCCGTTTACGAACAAGACCTTAAAGAACCCGTAACCCTAAGTACCATCTCAACCTACCTATCACGCATGGCCAACAAAGGCTTCTTACTGCGAAGCGGCAGCTCAAACAACCTAAAATACAAAATTGCAACAACCAACCCCAACTCAGTCATAAAACAAAAAATCAAATAACCAAGCCACTAGCTAAAAGCTTTAATGGTGAATATTTTAGGGCGTAGGGTTTTGGGGGCTGCCAAGGAGGTTTTCCATTTCCTTTTTTATGCTGTACTTGAAGGGTAGTTTTCCTGTTTCCCTCTCTAAGTAGCCTTCTTCGTAGAGTTTTTTCATTAGCCTAGCCGTGTGTTCTCTGCTAAGATTCACTGTTTGCTTGATTTCAGGCGCAGTTTTTGGTCCTTGAGCAGATAAAAACTCTAAAACCTTCACTTCAGTTTCAGTAAGAGAAGCCATTGCTTTGTCACGTTTTATGGGCATAACTGGCACCGCAGAAATCTCTGGGTCGTCTACAGCTTGAGAAACAATTGTAGCGGCGGATGGTGGGTTTGCGATTTTTTCTTCTAAGGTTGTGATTTGGCTTTTGATTTTTTCTTGCCAAACTTCTACTTCAATCAGTTTTGCTGATATCTCGCTTGTGTTGTCTTTTGGTATTTTCTCTAAAACTTTAACGTTCGCCTCAGAGATATCATTAACAACCGCAGTTAAGTTTTCAAACTGGGCATTAATTTGCACAACCTGCTCTTCAAGAGGCTCTATCCTTCTCTCAAAACCATCCATTTTCCTAAGTCCACTATCAGCCCTCAACGAAGCATCCTCAACCTTAAACTCTACAGCATCGATTTTCTCATCCTCTCGCCTAATTTCCCTGTTGAAACTTAGCACAATATCCTCAACCAAACCCCTAGCCTTCTCGTACTCCTTTTGCGCCATCCTCAAACGCCTATGATACTCTAAAGCAGCATACCCTGTAACCGACAACAACACTCCAAGAAGGACACCCACAACAACTATTGCAAACTCAACCAAATCTGTGACCTCTGTGATACAAACGTGATTCTACCGTGATTTACGCGTGATTTTAACTGTTGCATCACACATCACAGTTTCCCATGGAAAATTTAAGGTTTACGGTAAACCCTGTGACATATTCCCTTATGACATCACATCTCACAAACTGTGACCTGCAACATCACAACCTCTATGAAAAACAGCATTTTAAAAATCTGGCAAATAATGGCTTATTTTGGGTAAAGAAACCTTTTTACTGGTATTTATTTGATGGTTTGTATGGTGGTTGTGATTGTGTGATATTTCACACTTCATGTGATTTCTCACATGTTTTGCTTATAAAGGATGTGTGATTTGTGACGTCACAATGGCCATTAAGAGGGGCTAGAAAGCTGTTTTAGACTCGCTTCTAGCTCTTCTCGTATCACATTTATGACCTCCAGGTGGCTTTCTAGTTCATTTTCCCCTTCTGGCATGTCTTGATGTGCTTCCATGTACTCCTTCAATTTGTTTGCTATTTCAAGATATGGGTCAAGAGTTGTGGTCTCAAAAATGCCTAAGTACCCTAGCAGCAACACTGTGTAAATGGATTTTATGATGTTCTCTTTTGCCTGTTTTAACGTCCTGTTAAAGGCTCCGCGGCTTAATTTGGCCTTTTTTAGGCGTAATCTGGCTTTTTCATCGTAGTTTAGTGATTTGCCTGAAATATTTTCGGCTAAAACGTCAATAATCAATGTTTCAAGCTGTGTTTTTGTTAATTGGCTGTTTTTAGCCAGTATTTTGACAACGGGGTCGTTTACGGCTCCGTTTAGCCATATTTGGACGCTGTCTTTGAGCTTCAACCTGCTAACTCCTTGGACATAGTAAATGAATACAATTTTGTATACGTGGGCATCCTTTAAAATTTTACCCTCTTAGACACCCACTTTAACACACAAAAACAGAGGTAAATATCCTTAAAAAATGTTTTCTAACCCCCATCAACCCTTAAAGTCAATGAAAGCTGATATTTGGATCTTTTTTCGATTTTAGGCCATGATTTGCCCTTTTTATTCTTTGATTTGTGGCGGTTATTTCTTTTGGTTTGTAATCAAACATGTTATTTCTTTACTTTATGCTGTTAGTATTGCCTGAACTATTGCAATTATGTGCTCCCCTTTTACTCACTGGATTGCACGTTTACGCTTAGTAGAAAAACATGCAAGACTGGTTTTTAACTCCTTTATGCCCTATCTTTTCACCAGTTTGATTGCTTTTTGCTGATGTGACGTCGTGATGTCACCTATCACATGTGAATCACGCGTGATGCTCTGTGATTAATGCTTGATATCACATGGTGTGATGCGTTAGTGATTCCTGAAAACTGCCTTGTGGCTTGTTTGGGTGCCGTTTTGAAAAGGGAGTGATTTGGGGTTGTTTTTTGTTTTTAGAGGTTTTCTGCGCTTTTCTTCATGTCTTCAAAGAGTTCTGGGCGCAGGTCTCTAAGCGTTGGGATAAACGCTTCAATAGCTCTCATATCACTTAACGTAACATCACAAATCACAAAGTCTTCCTCATCCACCTTTGCCCTGCAAACCACATCCCCAGCAGGGTTTACCAGTCGACTTCCACCCCAAAACTGCAAGCCTTCCTCTACGCCCACAAGGTTAACGTAAGCCAAAAACGCCGTGTTCTCCAGCGCCCTTGCAGCCGTGATAATTTCAAAATAGCTCCTGCGAACCGCCGGCGAAGCTGAAATTGCAACAATCAACTGCGCCCCCTTTAACCGTATCAAACGAGTCACTTCAGGGAAAAATAAATCATAACAAATACACAATCCAATTTTCCCCAATGCAGTATCAAAAACCGCCGCCTGATATCCCGGACGGAAATACCGTTTCTCCTCAAACACACTATGCGTAGGCAAATACATCTTACGGTACTTTCCAATGTATCCTTCAGGACCCACAAGAACTGACGTGTTAAAAATGGTCGCCTTGGTTTTTTCGCTTACCTCTGGCATCCCAAAAATTATGTGCATGCCCGTTTTTTTGGCGATTTCCTCAATTTTTTGTGTGGAGGGTCCTGGGATGGTTTCTGCTAGCTCGTAGATTTGGTCTCTAACTACGTATCCTGTGAGGGAGAGTTCGGGGAAGATTATGAGGTCAGCGTTTTGTTTTTTTGCTTTTAGGGTGTGTTCTTGGATTTTCTTGATGTTTTCCGCTTTATTTTCGCGTTTGCTGCTCATCTGCGCAAGAGCTAACCTTATTGTGTCCTTCATTTTCTTGTTTTCTCCTAGTAGTTGCTTTGGGGAAGCCGAAAATCGTTCCCGATGGTTCGGTATTCAAGTTTGGGTGCTAAGGGCATTTTTCTTTTATGCTCCACTTTTAGCCAACGCGCTTTCACCTGTTTGACTTGGTTTTCGTCTATGTTTAGTTGCTCTGCGATTTCTTTGGTGGTCATGAACCGCTCGAGCCCAAACAGCATCAAATCAAGCTCTTCGTATTTCATTCCTAGCTCGCCTTCTGCTGACTGGTTAGGCCACAGAGCTGGCGTGGAGGGTTTATCTGCAAGTTCCTTGGGTATCCCCAGATGCTTTGCTAGCATGCGGACTTGGGTTTTGTAGAGGTCCAGTATGGGGGCTATGTCTGCGGCGGCGTCTCCCCATTTGGTGAAGTAGCCCATCATTGCTTCTGATTTGTCTGAGCTTCCGCCGACGATCTTGTTTAACTTGTTAGCGTAGTAGTAGAGGTATATCATTCGGCTGCGGGCTTTGATGTTGCCTTTGCAGAGTTTGTTTGTGACGTCAAAGATGGGTATGGACTGGTAGAATCCTTCTAGGGCAGGTGTGATGTCACAGATTTTTGTTTGGATTCCAAATATGTCGGCGACTGTTTGGGCGTCTTGGATGTCTTGGTTGCTACGGGTTTCTTTTTCAGGCAGCATGAGACCCATTACGTTTTTGCCTCCTATGGCTTTGGCTGAAAGGGCTGCTATGGTGTTGCTGTCAACTCCGCCTGAAAGCCCAACAACTATCCCTTTTGCTCCAGTGTTTTCCACGTAGCTTTTGATGAATCTGTTTATCCTTTTTTCAACATCAACTAAATCCAGTTCCATGACCGATGGCGTTAGCTTCATGTCTTTCGTGTCCTTCCTGTTTTATGGTTGTAGGCAACTATTTAAGGACAAGCATAAATACTAAGCACGAATAACCTTTCCGATACAGAGGATGTTAATATGGGGCGAAGAAGAAAAAAAGTTATTCACATTCCAAAGAAACGTTTACCTAAATTCTTCTCCTGCCCTAGATGCGGAAAAGAAACCGTTTGTGTAGATATTTTGCGAGAAGAAAACCGCGCAACCGCAAACTGTAGCAGTTGTGGCTTGCAAGAAGAGTTCCCAATTAAACCTGCACAGGGCGAAGTAGATGTTTACTGCATGTTCACCGACAGCGTCTATGGGTCCTCACGAAAATCATCTATGACAAACACTGAAGGTGCCTAACAGGTAAGGTATGCAGCATGCTTGGGCGTGTTGAAAAGTATTTGCTTGAAAAACTTCGCTCTGACGGCGCAGTTCACATGACACTTTTAGACCCTGAAGAAGTAACAGTTGCCCAAGCCACCCAAATCGCCGAAAACTCTTGCAGCAACGGAACCACCGCCATAATGATAGGCGGCTCCACAGTTTCTTCTCAAAACCACCTCGACGACGTAGTGCAAGCCATAAAAAAAGCTGTAGACCTCCCCACCGTCTTGTTCCCAGGCAACGTAAATGGAATTAGCCGCTACGCCGACGCCATCTGGTTCATGTCCATGCTCAACTCCGTAGACCCATACTTTTTGATGGGTGTCCAAATTCTAGGTGCGCCTTTAGTGAAGAAGTACGGTATAGAGCCTATTTCTATGGGTTACATAATTGTGGGGGATGGCGGAACTGCGGGTATAGTTGGTAGAGCAATATCTGTTCCGTACAATAAACCTGAACTTGCAGCAGCGCATGCTATGGCGGGGCAGTACCTTGGAATGCGTTTCATTTACTTAGAAGGCGGGTCAGGAGCAAAAAATCCAGTTCCTCCTGAAATGATTGGCACCGTTAAGAAACTCATAGATGTTCCCCTTATCGTGGGTGGTGGGATTAGAACCAAAGAACAAGCGTGGACTGCTGCTTCGGCAGGCGCAGACATAATCGTTACTGGTAACGTGGTCGAAAGCGTGGGGTCTGCCCAAAAAGTCGCCGAGATAATTAGCGGCATCAAAAAAGTCAACCAATAACCCTTTTAGCTCTTTCTTGGCAAATGTTTTTCTTTAGAAACCCAAAAAAGCTGCGTTGTTCACCTGATAGGTAGAGAGCCTTATGCCTAGAGAAGTTAGCGCGTCGTATAATGATTACATTTCTTGCATGGAAACTGAGCTTAAGCAAATGTATGACTTAAGCGATAAGGCACGCGCAAAAGGTCTTGACCCCGCATTGAAAACTGAATGCATCATTGCGCATGACATCGCCGACTTGGTTGAGGGCTTGGTGGGTCCAAAAGGCGTAGCAGCTAGCATCCGTGAATTAAACAAAACGTTGGGGCGAGAGGAAATTGCGTTCAAGATTACTGAGCAAATTGTTCACGGCAAGTTTGGAGAGATGCACCCTGAAGAGGCTGCTGAGCAGGCGATTCGAACGGCTCTTGCCATTTTCACCGAAGGCTTAACCGCCGCACCCATCCAAGGCGTCGCTCAAGTTAAAATCAAGGCAAACAGCGACCAAACGCGGTATTTGGCCATTTATTTTGCTGGTCCAATTCGTTCGGCGGGCGGCACTGACCAAGCGTTAACTCTTGTAGTGGGTGACCACGTACGCAAACAGTTGGGACTAGATAAGTACAAGCCAACTCCCGAGGAGGTCTCACGGTTTGTAGAGGAACTTCGCACGTTTGAACGCTCCGTAGGCAGGTTCCAGTACCACATCCCTGACGCCGAACTCAAAAAAGCCCTTGACCTAATACCCGTAGAAGTAACCGGCACAGAATCTGACCCCGTAGAAGTTTCCTCCTACCGAAACCTCCCCCGCATAGAAACCAACCGCGTCCGAGGTGGAGCCCTGCGAGTTGTAAACGACGGCATAGTGGGACGCGCACTCAAAGTTTTAATCATCGTGGAAAAACTCGGTTTCCAAGGCTGGGACTGGCTAGCCGACTTCAAAAAGAAAAAAACTGAACAAAAAAAATCTGGCGGCTTCATGGACGACGTCATTGCAGGGCGTCCCATCTTCGCTTTTCCCTCTCGCCGCGGCGGCTTTAGGCTCAGGTACGGGCGTGCTAGGAACACGGGTTTGTCGGCGGTGGGTATTCATCCTGCTACGATGCTTGTTGTGGAGAGTTTTTTGGCGGCGGGTACACAGATGCGTTTAGAGCTTCCTGGAAAAGGCGGCGTTACCATGCCCGTGGACACGATTGAGCCGCCCGTGGTTTTGCTCAAAGACGACTCAGTGGTTAGGGTTTCCACTTCAAACTTTAAAAGCCTAAAAGGGCAAATCCAAAAAATCCTCTTTTTAGGCGACATACTCATCAGCTTTGGCGACTTCCTCTACACCAACAAGGCTCTTCTCCCCTCTGGGTACGTGGAAGAATGGTGGATAAAAGACCTAAAACACGCAATCAAAACACGTTTCAACGATGACTTAAACAAAGCCGCCACCGCTGCTGGCATTTCATCAAAGACACTTGAGAACTTGTTTTTGGACCCCTTGGGCGGGGAGTTTACTGTAAAAGACGCTTTTGCCCTCTCAAAGAGCTTGGAGGTGCCTTTGTATCCGCGGTTTAATTTTTTCTGGTCTAATCTTTCCTCCGCAAAAGAAGTTCAGCTGCTAAAAGATTGGCTCTCAAACTCCAAAGTAAGCTACGTTGACGGCTGCGTTACCTCGATTACTGGGGAACTAGACGAGAACACCGCGACTGTTCTACGTAAAATATATGCGCCACAAAAAGTCTTGGATGGACAAATTCTGCTTGAAGGCGAAGATGCCTGCGCTTTAGCATGCTTGTTAGGGTACGATAGCTCTCGAACCTTAGCGGATTCTGTGGATTCTGTGTTTGAAGCTGTTAGTGCTCTTTCGGGTGTGGAAGTTAGGGATAAAGCTCCGACTTTTGTTGGTGCACGCATGGGCAGGCCTGAAAAAGCTAAAAGACGCGAAATGAAGCCGCTGGTGCACGTTTTGTTCCCTGTTAGTTTGGCGGGTGGTTCTCATAGGGACTTGGTGGAGGCGGGGCGTAAAGGCCCTGTTTTTGTTGAAACCGTCAAGCGTAAATGCCCCAAGTGCCGTGACTTCACATTGAGCGTTTTGTGCCCCAAATGCGGATGTGAAACAGAGGTCGAGTATTTTTGTCCTCGCTGTGGCAGACCCTTAAAAAAAGAGGTTGGTTGCCCTGAATGCAAGGCTGAGGGCGTTCCGTATCAGCGTCAACCCTTCAATTTCAAGAAGCTAATTGCTGAGGTTTCCACTGGTTTGGGGATTCCTCCTCCTAAGCAGCTGCGCGGCGTTAAAGGCTTAACAAACGAGGACAAAACCCCCGAGATAATCCAAAAAGGCATCCTGCGCGCTAAACATAACCTCTCTGTCTACAAGGACGGCACCATCCGATTCGACGCCACCAACGCCCCTTTAACCCACATCAAACCTGGCGAAATCGGGGTTTCAGTAGAAAAACTGCGTCAACTCGGCTACACCTACGACATCCACGGCGCCCCGCTACGTGACCCTGAGCAGATTTTGGAGCTAAAAATCCAAGACATAGTGATTCCGTGGAACGCTGCGGAATATTTTGTTCATGTGGCTAATTTTATTGATGAGCTTTTAGAGCGCGTCTACAATCTTCCACGGTACTATAACGTGAAGGCTCCTGAAGAGCTTGTTGGGCACTTAGTTATGGGTTTAGCCCCCCACACCTGCGCGTGCATCCTAGGACGCGTAGTCGGCTTCACTAACCTTAAGCTGATTTATGCTCATCCAATTTGGCATTCTGCAAAACGCCGCGACTGCGACGGAGACGAAGACGCCATCATCTTGGCTTTGGACACGCTCCTAAACTTTTCCAAACGGTATTTGCCCGCGGCAATTGGCGGCATAATGGATGCTCCAATGGAGTTGATTCCGTTTGTTAACACGCGTGAGGTTCAACGGCAAGCCCATGACTGCGATGTTGACGGCGACTACCCCTTAGAGATGTACCTGCAAAGCCTCAAAAAAACCGACGCCAAACAACTAACCAAGATAATGGATTTAGTAAGCCACAGATTGGGGACACCCGCGCAGTTTGAAGGGTTCCTCTACACCACTCCCGTATCCAACGTGAACATGGGTAACTCCGAAAGCAGCTACAAACAACTCAAATCCATGATTGAAAAACTCAATCTCCAACTTGAACTGGGCGAAAGAATCGACGCCGTTGACGTTCGCCACGTAGCCATGAAAGTGTTAACCACCCATTTCATACGTGACATATCAGGAAACCTACGTGCATTCTCCACCCAAGCCTTCCGATGCAAATCCTGCAACAAACGCTTCCGACGCCTTCCCCTCCAAGGAAAATGCCCGTTTTGCGGCGGCAAATTCACTTTAACCGTGTATCGCGGCGGCATAGAAAAATACCTTGCGCCCGCCCAGCAAATGGTCGACAAATACGGCTTGCCCAACTACTACACCCAACGAATGATGCTTATCAAAGACGAACTTCACTACATGTTCGATAATAAAAAACCCAAACAAGCCAGCCTCCTAGATTTTGGGCAAACCTAAAAAGCTTTTCAACACCACCCAAATACTAACTATCAAGCAGGTGCCAACCATAAAACGTAGCCTTCACCCCAACGCTTACTTGCTCCACATCAAAAACATACGCAAAGGTCTCTCTGCCCGCTCAAAAATCCTCAACTACCTCGACAGCAACCAAGCCAGCGCCTCAGCCATCGCAACAAAAACGCGGCTCTCTTACGGCGTTGTGATGCATCATCTGCGGCTTTTAGAAACCGCCTCTGCCGTTAAACGCAAGGGCACGCGTCCCTACATTTGGCTAGCTACGGGTTCAGGGCAAACGCGCCTGTAACAGATTTTAGAAGGTGCATTGACAAGGTGCGGCGCCGCATTTGGGGCATTTGTGCGGGTACTTGTTTAATGCGGCTTTTTCCAAGTCAACATCAACAATGTTAGCCAAAGACGCCAGCCACGCGATGACATCTGCAAACTCTTTCTCCAGCGCCTCTTTATCGTTGCCCTCCAACGCTTCAGCTAACTCTTTAACTTCATCTAGTAGCCAATCAAACGTCCCCTTCACACCACGCTCAATATCCCTATGAAAAAACAACTGCCTCATCATATCCTGAAATTCCCTAATCTCCACCGTTCTACGCCTCCGCTTTAGCTGGTTATGGCCACAGTCCCAGAGTTTTTATGGCTTGGGCTACTCTGCCTACTCCGAGCATGAGCGCGCCTGTTCGCATGTCGCTTTCCTCTTTCCTGCTTAAGGCGTAGACGTCGTTGAAGGCTTTGGTCATTTTAGCTTCGAGTTTACGATTTACTTCGTGCAGTGCCCATTGTTCGCGGGTTAGGTTTTGTACCCACTCAAAGTAGCTAACAGTTACGCCGCCGCTGTTGGCGAGTATGTCGGGGATTAGGCAGGTTCCTTTTTCATGTAAAATCCTGTCAGCTTGGGGGGTTGTTGGTCCGTTGGCGGCTTCTGCGACTACTTGGGCTTTGATTTGGTCAGCGTTTTTTTGTGTTATCTGGTTTTCTAAGGCGGCGGGGATTAGTATGTCACATTGGCATTCGAGCAATTCTTCGTTGGTTTTGTTGGCGGCTTCTTTGAAGTTTTGCACTGACCCTGTTTTTTCTTTATGTGCAAGAAGTTTTGTGATGTTTATGCCGTTTGGGTTGTAGACTGCGCCTGTGGAGTCGCTTATGGCTACGACTTTGCATCCGAGTTCGCTGGCGGTTTTTGCAGCGCTGTATCCTACGTTACCAAACCCCTGAACTGCTACCGTGGCGTTCCCGAGTTTGAGGTTTATTTTTGGGGCGGCTTCTTTGATGCAGTGAATTACGCCTCTGCCTGTGGCTTCCAGTCTGCCTTCGGAGCCGCCAATTTCTACGGGTTTGCCCGTAACGCTTTCAGGAACACGGTACCCTTTGAGTTGGCTGTATGTGTCCATTATCCACGCCATCGTCTGCCCGTCCGTGTACATGTCAGGCGCAGGAATGTCGCGTTGGGGTCCTAGGTAGTCAAAGATTAGGCTTACGTATCTGCGGGTTAACCGCTCCAGCTCTTGGGTGCTTAGTTTTTTGGTGTCGACGCATACGGCGCCTTTGGCTCCTCCGTAGGGTATGTCGGCTATGGCGCATTTCCATGTCATGAGCATGGCTAGGGCGGTGGCTTCGTTGAATGTGCTGGTTGGGTAATAGCGAATGCCACCCTTGAAGGGTCCGCGGACGTCCCAGTGTTGCACTCGTAGTCCTTGGAACACTTCTACTGAGCCGTCGTCCATTCGGATATCTATGGAAACCCTGATGGAGCGTTTAGGATGGCTTAGTATCTTGTAGATTCCCCCATCCAAACCCAGTTTTTGAGAAGCCAACTCTAACTGCGCTAAAGCAACACTCAACGGCGTCTGGGTCATACTAGAATCTCCCAAAAGAGTTCTTTCACACAAATTTCAAAACTTCTCCCATTACCCCTTTTATTACGCGTTTATTTTTCGACTGCCTCACGTATCCTACGCAGTTCCTTGAGCATTTCCTGATTCACGTTCTTCGCTGGATCAGCTTTTGCCTCAACCGCAACAGGCTCCACACCCTTAACAAAATTCATAATCACGTCTTTGACCTCCTCGAAATCCTTTACGCCAAAGATTTCTGCTTCGCCTGTTTTGTATCCTGAACTGCTAGCTCCTGAAAAACCCGCCGTCTGTATTGACAGTCTGCCTATTCCATAGCGTCTGGAGATTGGTCCTTGATAGGTGTTAACGTTTGTTATACGATTGTAGGGTACAACACTCTTGGTTTTCCACCATACGCCTTTTCTGACTACTAGCTCGTCATCTTCCAGATAATATTTTATGGATATGTGGAATCTGGGAATCCAGTATGACGCAATTGCCACTACAATTAACAGTGGAGCTAAAACTGAAAGCGCCACTATAATTCCCGCCAACGCTTCTCCAATTAACACCAAACCCACTGTCAGCGGTATTATCCATGAAAGGAACCCGCATAAAAGCGTAATCGCAAGATATGTTTGGTACAGCTTAATCAACTGTACATCTGCTCCAAACTCTTTCACAAGAACCACATACTTCGCCTCTTAAACAAACTGTAACTTCTAATTTTCTTATTTAGCTTCCTAAACATCAAGTTTGCTCTTTAGCTAAAAAAGAATAACTCAAAGCAAAAGCTGCTGTTTTTCTTGACGTATCTTTCCTTCTTCGAGGCAGTTTCCGCAGACGCAGGTGAAGGGCAAGTTTCGGGTGTTGCAGATTTCGTAGTATTTGCATTCTATGCAGGGAAAGTCTTTGCCGCAGATTAGGCAGTTTTGTTTGAAGCCGACGTGTTTGTCGTTTAGGATTTCTGATATAGCGTCTATGGCTTTGTCGATGTTATTGTAGTCTTTTACGCTAAAAGTGCCGCTGCCACGGTCATAATTCAAACCCAACCGCAATAGCAAAACAAACTTTTCCTTTTCCATGCGCGGAAGCCTAAACGATTTTTTATTCAAAACAACCAAGTAGCATGCCTCCTAAAACTTTTTCATCTTCCGTACGAAATCAACCTCTTCAGGCTCCAACTCTAGCCACGTCATCAACGACTCCGCCTCCTGCTTCTCAAGCTTTTCTAACATTATTTTGAGAAACGGTATGAACTCTTCTTTGGCGGTCTGTTTTGAAACGTGACATTGGTGCCCGATTTTGCCGCAGATATTTGCTAGGGTGGTGCGTTTGCCTTTTGACCAAAACAGCGTAATGACCCTGATGGGCGGCGAAATCAACGTGAATGGTTTGTATGTTTCGGGTGAAACCCCTGCCGCTAATGCTAAGCAGTTAAAGAAGTATCGCAAAAGATGCCAGTACTCAACTCCTACTCTGCCACGGTACACGTCTGCTTGAGAAATAAAATCATACGCCCTAGCTAGCTCCTCTGGGTCAGAGTACCGCAACGGTAAATTATCCCCGATAGCCATGAGCAAATCATCATAGTTCGCGTTGGAACTAGACAGCAGCCTAGATGCTTCTTCTACGGATTTAGCTGAGAAATATCCGCGTAGGGTTTCGTCCATGTTGGTGTCTTTGTTTCTTATGCCCAAAACGGTGGTGTCCTGCGCGGTGAGGGTTTTGCCTTTTTCGGCGATGCTTTGCAAATCGTTTATGGCTGAACGCATGTCGCCGCGGCTGTTTTGGGCAATCATCTCTAACGCTTCAAACTCTGCCTCTATACCTTCTTGCTTGCAGATACTGCGCAAAGTAACAATAATAAGCGGGATTCTTACCTGCTGGAACCTGATTAGCACGCAAACTTTTTTGAGGGGACGCAGCTTTTGCAAGTCAGGGTCGTTAGCTGCCATAATCACGGGGGTACGCGCTTGCTCCACGATTTTTATTATGGCGCTTACTCCGCCGCGGTCTTCATTGCCTGCTATGCCGTCAACTTCATCCATGAACAAGATGTTGCCTTTGCTTTCCCGCGAAAACATGTCCAACGCCATAAACGAGGTCGCAGGCGACGCCACAGCTTTCACGGCTTTCTCGGTACGTGTGTCGCTGGCATTCATCTCTATGACTATAAAATTGAATTCTTTGGCTACCGCGTTCACCAGCGTAGTTTTGCCTACTCCGGGGGGACCATAAAGCAGCACCGCCTTTTTTTTGCGGCGTTTACTTTGCAGCCAATCAACAAAGGCAGCTTTGGCTTCTTCGTTTCCTACAACATCAGCTACTCTTTTTGGGCGGTATTTTTCAACCCACAACAAGTCCTCTTTCAAAGGTTCTCCCCTTGGGCTTTGCCAACTTTGCCGAACTGGGCAAGCAACGCACTAAGCTGAATGTCACTGTTGGCTCCCTGTGTCAAACGATAATCATACTCCCCGATAATGTTGGATAATTCGGCTTTATCCTCAGGCGTCAAAGTGGACATTTTGAAGAGTTCACGCTGCATCTGCCTTACAATTTCGGTTCCTGAAAAACCAAACGACCCCATAAGGTCATACATGATTTTTCTTGCCTCCACAAAGCTGCCATACAGTGCTTTGCGTATCATGATTTGCACTTGGGCGGGGCTTGCTTCTCCGATGACTTGGGCGACGACTTTTTCGTCAATCTGCTTGCTGTATGCTGCCGCGGTTTGCAGGGCGTTGATTGCGTGCCTGAGGTCTCCTTCAGCGTAGTCCACAATTTTTTCTGCTGCTTCCGATGCTAAGGTGAGGTTTTCTTGTTTTGCGATGTAACCTAAGTGGTCTATCATGGCTTTGCGTTCAAGCTTGCTAAAGCGAAATACGGCGCATCGGCTTTGGATGGGTTCAATGATTTTTGCTGAATAGTTGCATATGAGTATGAACCTAGACGTGCGGGAGCTGGTTTCCATGATTCTCCTAAGCGCGGTCTGCGCAGGACCTGTCATTTGGTCGCTTTCATCCAGTATAATTAACGCGAAGGGGACGTTTCCAAAGGCGGTTCGGCTGTAGCGCGAGAAGTCTTTGACTCTTTCTCTAACAGTGTCAATTCCTCTTTCGTCAGAGGCGTTGAGTTCAAGCGTAAACGTTCTCCAGTTTTCCCCGTACAGTTCACGGGCGATACAAAGCGCCAACGTGGTTTTTCCTGTACCTGGAATGCCCGCAAAAAGCAGGTGAGGCATAGTTTTTGGGTTTCTCATGAACGCCTTCAAACTTTCCACGACATCTTTTAAGCCTACAACTTCATCTAGCTTCTTGGGTCGGTACTTCTCAACCCACATCAATGCTTCTTCTTTAGCTGCCATGAAATAACCCTCAAATAACGCAAGGTAACGTATTCTGCTTTCCTAATTTACTTTTCCCACTTAAACGCTTAAAGGTGCGAAAACAAAACTTGGTTGTTTGCCGCGTAATTAGCCTATTGTGCTTCCTTCTGCAACGTCTTTTTCGGGCTGCAAAACTGAAACGTTGCCCTCTTGGTCTTCTGCCGCCAAAATCATGCACTGCGACTCCAACCCCGCAAGCGTACGCCTCTGCAAATTTAGCAAAAACACGCATTTTTTGCCCACAAGCTCCTCAGGCGTGTAGTACTGCTTCAACCCAGCTATCGCTTGCCTGTGCTCATCTCCAAAATCAACCACAACCCTAAGTAGCTTCTTAGACTTAGGAACAGCCTCCACCTCAAGAATCTTGCCCACACGCAAATCCAGCTTCAAAAACTCATCAAATGCTATCTCAGGCTTAACCTCTGCTTCAGTTTCCATGTCTACTCGCCAAAAAACCTCTACACAAATACCGTATTAAGGCTTCGCAAACAAAAACCAAAAACCCGCGCCTTCTGTTTTGCCTGCGCACAAAAAGAACTGTTGCCTACTCCTTGTTTGTGTTGGTTTGTAGTTTTGTTTCAAAGCTTTTGAGGTAGTCTTGTAGGGCTTTTCGGCGGACTTCTTGAGTTATGTCGCCGCGGGTGGCTTCGATTATTTTTCGGCTGACATCGTTTTTTCTTCTTAACCCCTGAACCATCATGTATGCTTCATCAAGGGCTTCTAGTTCTACGTAGATTTCATCCATGGTTTGCAGGCACTTTTCTGCTTTTTCCACGTTGCCTTCACGCAGCTCGTCTAGGGCTAATCGTCTGCATTCGCCCACGACATCTGCTAAGCCCAAAGCGTACTCGACGGGGGGCACTTCGATTTCTGCAACTGACAGGAAACGGTCTTCTTCAATGAGTGTTATGAAGATGTTGGCTTCGGCGTATTCTTGAAGGGCGTCGCTAAACATGCCTCCGTAAATTAGGGCGGGGTAGTCTTTGGCTGTTTCGCGAAGGTTGTGTATGTTTTCTTTGGCTTTTGCTAGTTGGGTTTTGGCTTCGTCGAGTTTTTTTTGGTGGCTAAGAAGTATGGCTTGCTTGGATAAACTGAGGGTTTTGCGGGTTTTCTCCTGCATGGCCTTGCGGGTTTCTTCTTTTTGCGTTAGCTCTTTTTTTATTTCTTCTAACAAGTCTTTCAAAGAAGTCATGTTCGCTTTCCACCCAGTATTGGTTATTCTAAAAATAGAGTTGGGGAATGTGCTTATAGGTTTGCTTTTTACTCTTCGGGTTGTTCTGGGCCATCCCATTTTTCAACGACGAGTTTATCGTCTCCAAGTTTAAAGCTTACTTTGACAAAAATGCTGTCAGCTCCCTTGAATGGGAACATGCTGTCTTCTGCTAGGTCCTTGGGCAAATAAACGAGGTATTTGCCGTCTTTTCTTCTGAACAATCGTCCTCTTCCTTCGCTTACCATAAGTCACCCTCCTCTTACTTTGTTCGGAGTTAACTGCAGTGTACCTAAAAGTGGGTATTTAAAGTTTATTTTCACGTTTCTACTGGCAACCCTGCTGATTAACTTCAAAAACCTAAAAAAATGAATGATTTGCTAGGCATAACCCGTTTTTACGAAGAAGAAAATCGGGTAGGCTTTTCCTGTTTACTCAACAAGACGACCCTGCTGTCAGGCGCCTCATCAATAAGCTTGTACCCTGTTTCTTTGGCTAACTGCGACGCAAACTCATAAACGTCCTTATGTTTGGGCATGTTGTCAAACCCTAAACGCAACCCCGAAAAACCAACATGCATGTACGCTTTGGCTTCAATATAGGTGGGGTTGGCTTTATCCACCAGCTTGGCATAACCCGCGATGTCTTGCATGTTCAAGTTTTTAACAAGTGTAGTTCGAATCACCGTTGGGCACTTGAAACTGGGCATAAACTCCAACGTCTCATTAACTTTCTCCCAAAGATTGGGCAACTGCGGGCGGCAGACTCTGTCGTAGGTTTTCTGGTTGGGCGCGCAAACAGAGACATACATTTGCGTGGGTTCCTCACTTAACTGCGAAAGCTTCTGAGGCAACGTGCCGTTAGAAACCAAAAACGTAGTAAGCCCCCGCGAATGAAGGGTGCGTATGAGCTCTCCCAAAGGCGCATAAAGAGTCGGCTCCCCCGTCAAGCTTATTGCAACATGCTTAGGCGTGAAAGCTTCCCTAAAATTTTCCATATTAATCCTCGGGTGCCCCTTATAGCCCCCTAAAATCCTGTTTTGCTCCTCCAGTATCCCTTGGGCGATTTCTTGGGGCGGATCCCACTGGGGTAGTTTCATTTCGTCCCAGCGTATTTGCAGGTCTCCGTTTTGGGCGCGCCAGCAAAACAGGCATTGTTGTGTGCAGTAAAACATGGCGGGCGACATTTGGATGCACTGGTGTGATTTGATGCCGTAGAATTTTTGTTTGTAGCAGGATCTGCCGCTGGTCAATGCTTCATAGAACCATTTGCATCTTTTCACGGCGGAGTGCTTAACTACTCTGTGGTACTTTTGTTTTTTTAGCGCTTGTATTAGCGAGGCTGGAACCAAATCTTCCAAAGGTTTCTCCCTTTTCGTGGCGTTTGTGTTAGAGAAAATGGCTTAAACAGTTATAAGTTAGCCCTGCCAAACGTGCGGTTCTGTTTTCTTTTCTGCACAAACCTGTGGTGGTTTTGGGTTCGTGGATTATGGGCAAAGTTTAAAATGTTTCTCAGGTAGTAGATTGTTCCATCACACGAAAACGTTTATTGAAATGAGGCGACAGTTGGTTGAAACATAAAGCTGCTGCGTTGACTCTTCTGCTTTTGATGAGTGCTGCTTTTCTGCTTGTACCTACCCCCGTTGTTGAGGGGCAATCTCCAGTAGGATTTACAATCCTGCAAGTTGTTATGCAAGGCGAATTCCAAGGTATAACTTCTGCATCTGTTGATGACCCCATAACCGTCAACGCAGGCATGAACACCTTCAATGGACCATACACCATGTTCTTTGACGGCTCTATTGTGGAAACCAACAACGCCACTGGGTATTATGTAGCCTCAAACTTCACTGTTCCACATGTTCCTGCAGGTGCGTATACTATAACCCTGCAAGATGACACTTTAGCAAGCAACACCACCTACAGCTTTGAGGTTATAACAGCCTACATCGTTGAACCCGTCGCTCCCGCTTCTCCTCTGCAGCTACAGGAAGGCAACGATGTAACTTTTGATGTTGCAGTTACTGGAGGCGAACCAAACACCCAATACAACGCCAACATAACCCTAAAACTGCCTGAACCGCTAAACACCACATATTCAAAAATGGTTTCTCTAACCACCTCTGATGTAGGAACCGCACAAACACAAATTACTTTTCCCGACTCAACATTTACCCCCTCAGGCTCCACCACCAACTACGCAGGAACCTACAAAGCATACTTCAACCTCACCGACAACCTAGCCCAAAAAAACTTTGACATAGGCATTACCGATAAAACCCAATACATCCGCCAAGAAACCGTAACCATAAACGCCGTTGACTACCAGCCCAGCCAAACCGCCACCTTAACCATCACACACGACGACACCACCGTTCTCTCTCAAACTCTAACAGCTTCAAGCGAAGGCAAACTATCCGCAACCTGGCAAATCCCAAGCACCGCAACTCTAGGAACCTACAACGTAACAATAACAACCCAAAACTCGCCCAAAGCAATTGTTGACTCACAAACTTTCGAGCTTCCAGGCGCCCCAATGATTTTCCAGACCGTAAACTTGGCTGGAGAACCAGTTAACGACGTTTTGCTTGAGGTATTGGACCATGCTTCAGGGGCGGTGTACAGTGAAACCACTGGAATTTATGGTACTGCTTCTATGAATCTTGAAGAAGGCGACGTGACGGTATCTGCCTACTTGCATTCGGCTAAAGTGGGTGAAACTCAGTTGTCCGTAAAAGAAAACGGAACCTACACCATAACCTGCAGCTTAACTAACCTAGAAATCCGAGTGCGAGAAAAAAATGGTGTTGCCATACCCTTTGTTGATTTGGATTTGTATTTTGAATACACCACACGCACGGGCGCAACAGAATCAGGTTACGCCACTGGGCAAACTAACTCTTCAGGCATCTTCGTTTTTCCCTCAACCCTGCCCAACGTGGACTGCATCGTTAACGCGTCAAAATACGGCGCCGTCTTCAACCTAAACAACAACACCATATCTGACCTGCCCGAGCAACCCTCTTCACAGGTAACCATACTTTGCCCCGAAAAAACGCTCGCCCTAACCGTTGTTGATTCTGGTCTAAACGCAGTACCCAACTCCCGTATTGTTCTTACTGAGCAAGACAGCGGACTATACTACACCAAAACCGCCGACGGCAACGGAGCCGCTCAACTCAGCGTAGTCTTTGGCAGATACGACGTAAGCGTCTACACTGCAAACGACGTTTTACTCAACCAAACCACCCTAACAGTCACAAGCAACACCCAAACCCAAATCAAATGTGTCTACAATCTTGACGTCTCCGTAAAAGTGGTAGACTACTTCGGAGCCCCTATATCTGGTATAAACGTCCAACTTAGCGGCGACAACGCAGAAACGCAAACCGCTACCACTCAAGGCGACGGCACCGTAGTCTTCACCAATTTGATTGGCGGCACCATAGAAATTGCAGCTTATCCGTCAGGCGATGAAAACTCGTTTGTGGCAACCAGCCTCCAGCTTGACTCCTCAACGGATGTGCAGTTGGCACTTGCCCAGTACGTCGCTTTAGGCTCCCTGCTGGTTGATGCGAGTTTGTTGCTGACTTTGTGCGTTGTCTTGGCTGCGGTTTTGCTGTTCTTGGGCATAGAACTGTACCGAAGAAAACGGCGTTAACCTCCTTTTGCAACCTTTGTGTGTAAATGGGCAATGTTTACTGGGAAGCAAAAAAGTTTATATGCTCTTTTTGATGTCTATCTCTTTTTAAGAGACTATCCGTGCAACGTTAAACTCTCTTATGTGGACACTTGAGGTATAACCGTTGGCCCAAGCAAAAGCTTGTTCTCCGAAATGCCCCTCTTTTAAATGCTCAAAAAAATCCGCGTACTTCCGACGTGACTCTGTCTGGTGCAGATGGACTGAAGAACAGTGTGATGTTGCAAACTGCATGTACTCTATGTGCGTTAAACGTCGCCTGCTCCCTCGTGGTATCTGTGGGGAAACCGTGAAACGTAAGACAGTAGAAAAAGATTTCGAAGACGTTCTGGATGAACCTGTGAAACTTAAGGGAAAAGCCCTTCGCAGATTCGGAGACGACGACTTCTACTAAACATACAGGATGCACAAACAGTTTTTTAACTAAACCTAAAGCTGCGCCAACCCTTTTTTGCAGGCGCTTTTGCTTGGTTATTTTGCCTGTATGCGTTTAACTACTGGCGGTTTTACTTTCTTTAGGATGCGGTAACCGCAGATTATGCATTTTGTTTCGCCGCCTCTCATATCCAATTCTTCAGCTGGAACTCTTGAGCCGCAACGCATACACTCGTAAACAATACCTGTTTCTTCCATACAAGTTACCTCGTCTACAAAGGAAAAGTATTTTGCTTTTAAACGTTTCCAATGCCCTTTACTTAACAAAGGGTGAAAGCTTGCCCAAACATGCAAAAAAGTCTCTAGCCAATGTTCTGGCAGCAGAAGGCGTTTTTGGGGTTTACAGTTCTTTTGATGTTGTGGGTGATATTGCAATAGTCAAGTCACCTTCTAAGGAGACCGCTCAGGCGGTTGGGAAGGCTATCCTTAGGCGTCACAGCAACGTGAAGACTGTTTTAGCTCAAACAGGGGGCGTTAGAGGTGACTACAGGCTGCGCAAGCTTTGGGTAGTTGCAGGTGAAAACAAAACAAAAACCGTCCACAAAGAATCAGGCTGCCTCTTTAGCATAGACGTGCAATCATGCTATTTCTCGCCTCGACTGCAGCATGAACGACGGCGCATCGCAAAGCAAACCCAACCCCACGAAACCATCGTCAACATGTTCGCCGGCGTAGGCTGCTTCTCCTTAGTCATAGCAAAAAAAGTACCCTCCACAAAAATATACTCCATAGACATCAACCCCACAGCGTACGAGTTCATTCAAGAAAACATCCAGCTAAACCACGCATCCAACCAAGTTTTTCCTATGCTTGGTGACGCCAAAGAACTCATCCAAAGCCACCTGCAAGGTCAAGCTGACCGCGTTTTAATGCCGCTCCCCGAAAAAGCCTTATCCTATCTCCCATGCGCTATTTCTGCCCTCAAACCCCAAGGCGGCTACCTGCACGTTCACATTTTTGAACACGCCACCAAACATGAAAACCCCAAAGAAAAAACCCGTAAAAACCTGCAAGAACACCTCGACTCCACCAACAAAAACTACGCAATTTCTCATATGCGGCTAGTGCGTCACACGGGTCCAAACTGGTTTCATTTAGTTGCCGACGTACAAATCACCTGACCGTTGTTTGATTTTTTGTTGTTTGGGTTATTCGTTTGCTGAGGAAATCTTAATAGTCTGATCTTGTGATACTCCTTTCGTGGGAATCTGTGATGAAACGAAAACTTATGGAAATTCTTGCTTGCCCCATTGATAAGCATCATCCGTTGGAGCTTCATGTTTTTGAAGAAACAGACGAAGTTGTCGAAGGCTTAATTGTCTGCCCCCAATGCCAAAGGTGGTATCCAATACGCGACGAAATCCCCGAGATGCTGCCTGATGATTTGCGAAAAGAAACCGAAGATTTGCCTTTCCTAAAGAAATGGAAAACTCAGGCACCCCCAAGCATAGTGACTGAGGGTAAACCCTTTAATCTAAAAGGGTAACAGGCCCGTTTTTTATTATAGTTTGATTGCTTGGTTTTTTTCTGATGATTGTTGGGCGGCAATTGCAATCTGTAGAGCTTTTATGCCGTCGGCACCTGTTATAATTGGTTGTTTGTTCTCTAAGATGCACTGTGCAAAATGCTCCAGTTCCGTTTTTAGCGGTTCTTTAAATGCGGTTCTGGGCTGCACCGACTGCTCCTTGTTTTCGATGACTACTTCTTGGGAAATGTAGTCAAGCTGCATAATAGCATCGCTACCCGTGACTGTCAACTTGCGGGTTTTGTACGGCGTTAACCAGTTTGATTCGATAAACGCGCTTCTTCCGCCTTCGAAGGTGAGCATGATTTGGGCGTAATCTTCAAACTGGCGGTGACGCATGCTTCCCAGTTTTGCATACACGCTAATTGGGTCTTCACCAGAAACGTAGCGCATAATGTCTATGTCGTGGATAGCTGTGTCTTTGACGACGCCGACATCGCCTATTCGTTCAGGCCACTGTGAGACTCTTTTGGCGGTTGCCGACACGAATTCTCCGATGCCCTTGGTTTCCACGGCTTCTCTGATTTGCTGCACTCCGGGGATGAAGCGCATCAAGAACCCAACTGAAAGCTTTAAGCCGTTGGCGTCGGCGGTTTTTATGAGGGTTTGTGCTTGCTGCGTGGTTGTTGCCATGGGTTTCTCCACAAGGACATGTTTTTCAGCATGCAACGCTTTTAGGGCTTCTTGGGCAAGCATAGTTGACCACGTACAGATGCTTACGGCGTTGACCTGCTCATCTTTTAGCATCTCGTCGCTGCTGGTGTACGCTTTTGCCCCAAACCTCTCCGCAATACTTTGAGCCCTTTCTTTGTTAACGTCACATATAGCAATTAATTCGGTGGATTCGAGTTCTTTGTAGATTCTTGCGTGGTTTTTTCCCCAAAATCCTGTACCTACAACAGCAACGCCTAGCTTTTTCATTTGGTTCCTGCTCCTAAGCCTTGATAGGTGAATCCTGCTGCATCCGCTTTTTGCGGGTCAACTTTTTGCGTTAAATCCACAATAGCCGCGGGATGCTTCATTACTACATGTAGCTTCTTAAGGTTTAACCTTTTAAGCTGGTCCTGCTCAGACAAAATCACGATGCAATCTGTGCCTTCCACGGTTTCGTTTAGGGTTCTTTTACCCGCGCGTGTGCCCTCCTGCCTTTTATCTGCGCTCTGGGGGTCATAAAAGTTGATTTTCGCGCCCTTAGCTTCTAGCAGCTCCACAAGATCTGCCCCTGCAGTTCCCGCCGTTACTGTGGCGCCTATAACCGCGATTTTTGCGCGTCTTACGGGTTTATTGCAGCTTCTAAGCGCCTGCTGCGTCAAATTAAACGCGTGCCTAACCATGTCCTCGTTTATTTTCCGGGCAACCTTGGGCAAATGAAATCTAAAACCAAGGTTCTCAGCGCTGTCCAAAAGCAAATACACCTCTTCACGCGTGTCCTCCTCCGCTATAGTTGGCAACGCAAGTTCACGTTTTCCCGCCAAAAGCTTGCTTGCTTCCCCGTAATCCACCCCTGCTTTTTCACAAAAAACCGCCAACTCATTAACAAACGCCACTTCTACATCGCGTTTAACAACCGAAAACAACGCGGCGACTTCCGCAGTTTTCAAATCAGAAATTTTTTTTACGCCTTTTTTTGTTAGGGTCTCAAAGATTAGGGCGGTTGCTTCTAGGCTTTTGTTGTCGCTGGCGGCGATTTTGATTTCTTCGTTGCCAATTTGTTCTGCTCCCTGAATTACGGGGTTGTAGGCTAAAGCAAAGTCTTCGCCTGTTTTGTATCCTGACGTGTTCTCCAAAGTTTCTTTAACTGCGGTTTCGATAACGCCCAATCCTGCGGTGCCCCCGTAAACCACCATGCTCCCCTTTGGAAGAGCCACGCCAACTTGCTTACAACAGCTAACAACTTTGGTGTACTGAGCCGCCTTCTTAGAATCAATTCTCGCGCCTACAGTTATTACAATTATGCTGCTTTGGACAACTGCCTTCTTCAAATCTCCCGTAACCGATATTCTCTCTGCCCTGAGGAACCTTTTGAGTTTGATTTCGGTTTCGTGGTCGCCGTTTTGTATACTGCCTTTTGATAAATGTCTGACTGCGCTTTGGTTAGCATCTACGCATGTTACTTTGTAGCCTGCTTCTGCAAAAGCTAGAGCATAAAAAACTCCTTTTTGCCCACACCCTACAATGCATACAGCGTAGGCGTTGCGTTTTTCGGGCGTGTCTACTTCTTCTTTTTTTAGTTGTAGGAGAGCAAGCAAGGAGGTATCGCCGCTTAAAGGATAAGCGGGCTTTCTTAAATTGTTTCAAGTATGGCTTCGAGTTTGCTTTGGTATTCTTTGACTAGGTCTTTGGCTCTTTGGGGTGTTTTGGCTTCTGCATACATCCTAAATGCGGGTTCGGTTCCGCTGGGTCGAAGCAGGATTGCGCTTTTGTCGTCAAACCAGATTTTTGCGCCGTCTAACGTGTTGATGTTCATGCCTTTTAGTTGCTCTAAGAGTTTCTCTAGCAGTTTTGGTTTTTGCTCGTTTGTGCATTCAACTGTGCCTTTTTCGATGAAGTACTGTGGCTGTTCTGCAACAAGCTCTGAAAGACTCTTACCCGTTTCCTCCATGATATTCAAAAGCAAAGCAGTCGTCATAGCGCCATCACGCACAGCTTGATGTGGACCATAAAAGACTCCTCCGTTTTCTTCTCCGCCCAAAACAGCGTTAATTTCCTTCATCTTCTGCGAAACCGTGACGCTTCCAACTTTTGTCCAGACAATCTCGCCCTTGTACGCATCGGCTACGTCCTTGATAAGCGTGGAAGAACTAACAGGGGTGACGATTTTGGAGTTGGGGTTTTTTATCAGGAACTGTTTTTCGACGACTGCAAAGCTTTTGTCGCCCATGTGGATTTGCCCCGTTTCGTCGACGAATATGGAGCGGTCAGCATCGCCGTCAAAGGCTACACCCAAATCTGCGCCTATAGCTTTCACGGTCTTTGATAACACCGAGAGGTTTTCTGGGCGCGGCTCAGGCATCCTTCCTGGGAACGTGCCGTCGATGTTGGCGTTTATGCTGGTTATTTTGCATCCTAATTCACGCATGAGAATCGGCGCGGCTAATCCTCCGACGCTGTTGGCGGCGTCAATGACAACATGGAACTGTTTTTTAGCGATTTTCTCTACGTTAACATGTTTTTTCATGGCTTCCACATATTCGCCGTTTACGTTGTCGAGTTCGTGGGTGCTGCCAAGTTTGTTCCAGGGGGCGTACTGGATTTTGTTTTCGAAGTAGATGTTTTCGATTTCGGCTTCTTGTTCGTGGCTGGTTTCTATGCCGTCGCTCCAGATGGCTTTGATGCCGTTGTAGTGGGGGGGATTGTGTGAAGCGGTTATGATTACTCCGCCGTCCATTTTGTGGTTTTTAACGGCGAACTGCAAGGCTGGGGTGGGTGCCATGCCTGCAAAATATACGTTGCAGCCAGTAGCCATCAACCCTGAAATGACTGCTTTGGAAAACATGGCTCCGCTGGTTCGGGCGTCATGACCTACCAGCAGGTTCTTGTTTGCTCCAAAAAATGTCCCTATCGATGACCCTGCTTTCACTGCTATTTCAGGGGTTAATTCTTGATTAACGACTCCGCGGATGCCGTTTGTTCCAAACAGTTTTTTTGAACTCATACTTTATTCTCCTTTTTTAACAGATTTGTTTTGTATTTATTTTTAGTGTATCTTCTGAAACTTCTTTGGCTGGGCAAACCTTGTATTTTTCTGAAAACGCCACTGCATCTTTGATTTTTGCTTGGTCTGCAATTATGCATCCCTCGCTGACTTGTACGTTCTTGCCTATAACGGCGCTCTCACCGATTAATGCTCCTGATATGACTGCGCCATCTTGGATTTGGGCGTCAGCAAAAACCACTGAATCTTTTATCTGCACGTTTTTTCCAACAGAAACGTTCTTGCCCAATACCGCATAAGGACCAACTATTGAGCCTTCGCCAATAGTTACGCCCTCATCAAACGCGACGGGTCCTTTTACTTCAAAACCGTTGCCTTTGGACTGCGCCTGTTTAGCTGACAGCTTATCAAGCAGCATCATGTTTGTCTGCAAATACTCCTCAGGCTTACCAATATCTATCCACAAACCCTCAACCTTATGCCCAAAAAACGCGCCTTTCTCAGCTAACTTGGGGAAAACCTCCCGTTCCATCGAAACCGCTCGCCCTTCAGGAATGTAATCAAAAATTTCTGGACTCAACACGTAGACTCCCGCGTTTATAAAATTAGTTGGAGCGGTTCCTTTGGGTGGTTTTTCGATGAACCGTTTGATCTGGTTGTTTTCAGAGAGTTCTGCTACGCCGTATCTGCTGGGGTCTTCTACTTCATGCAGGGCAATGGTGGCTATGGATTGACCTTGTTTGTGGTTTTCAAAAATTTCTTTATAGTTTATGTCGGTGAACAAGTCGCCGTTCAAAACTAAGAAGGGTTCGTCGTTGCCGATTAGTTCTTGGGCTTTTTTTATGGGTCCCGCGGTTCCCAACGGCATTTTTGGGGGGTCTTGGGAGAATGATAGTTTTAATCCTGCGGTTGGGGTGTTTTGCTGTCTTATGTGGAATTCTGTTAAGCCGTTAACTGCTAGCACGGCTTCTTCTACGCCGTCTTTTGCGAGGCGTTCAAAAGTCCATTGAAGCAGGGGTTTGTTGACGATTGGGAACAGGGCTTTGGGGCGTGTACACGTCAGGGGTCTTAGCCGAGTTCCAAAGCCGCCGATTAGGATTAGCGCTTTCAGGGAATCTTACACTCCAGCGTAGTATTCACCCCTTTTTGAAATATAAAGTGTTATGGACTTAAGCTCTTTACTCCCACTCTATAGTCGCAGGCGGCTTGTGCGTAATATCATAAACCACATGCGTAACCTCAGGAACCTCATTAGTTATTTTCGTCGAAATCCTCTCCAGCACATCGTAGGGTAGTTGCGCGAAATTAGCTGTCATGGCTTCGCGGCTTTCCATAACTCTTACCGCAACCACGTACCCGTACGCTCGAGAATCTCCCTTCACACCCGTCGCGCGAGTATCAGTTAAAACCGCAAAGTACTGCCAAAGCTTCTCACCCAAACCGTTACGCTCTATTTCCTCACGAACAATTGCATCCGCTTTCTTGGCGACCTTGACTTTTTCTTGGGTTAACTCGCCAATTATCCTAACCGCCAAGCCTGGACCTGGAAACGGCTGCCTATTAACCAATTCGTCGGGCAAGCCTAGCATCTTGGCGACTTTACGCACTTCATCTTTGTAGAGGTCACGCAGGGGCTCAACAATTTTCTTAAAGTCCATCTTGGAGGGTAACCCTGCAACGTTGTGGTGTGATTTGATTACGTCAGAGTTTTTTCTGCAGCCTGACTCGATTCTATCGGGATAAATTGTTCCCTGCAGCAGATACTGGGCACCTGATTTTCGTGCTTTCTCCTCGAAAACCCTGATGAATTCTTCGCCGATGACTTTGCGTTTCCTTTCAGGGTCAACGACGCCCTCTAATTTTTTGATGAAGCGTTCTTGCTCTTTGGCAATTACCAAGTTTATGTCAAATTTTTCAAAGGTCTCTTTGATTGCTTCAGGTTCGCCTTCACGCATGAAACCGTGGTCTACAAACACCGCCGTGAGTTTATCCCCTAACGCTTGAGCCGCCAAAGCAGTTGCCACACTCGAATCTATCCCTCCGCTTAACCCAATAATTGCGGGGGCTTGTCCTACGTCTGTTTTTATTTCTGCAACCATCTTTTCGATGAGGTCTTCCATTTTCCAGTTGGCTTCGCACTTGCATATTTCGAAGATAAAGTTGCGTAGCATGAGCATGCCTTTTTTGGTGTGTATTACTTCTGGGTGCCATTGCAAGCCGTAGATGGGTTTTTGTTTATGCCTGTACGCGGCTACGGGGCAGCTTGAGGTATGCGCAAGGGTTTCAAACTCTTCGGGCAACGACAAGACGGTATCGCCGTGGCTCATCCACACCGTTTCTTTCTCGTCTAACCCTTTTAGCACGCCTGCGGGTTTGTCGATGTTGACTTGGGCGATGCCATATTCTCTGCATGAGGCGGGTTTGACTTCGCCTTTGACTATCTGCGAGATGAGCTGGTGACCATAGCATAGACCTAAAACTGGCAGGTTCTCTAAGATTTTAGGGTTGATTCTGGGCGCGTTTTCGTCGTAGACACTAGAGGGACCTCCTGAAAACACCAGGCCTTTGACGTTGACTTTCTCGTTTAGCGCCTTGATTTCCTGTGGCGAGATGTCGTGGGGAACAATCTCTGAGTAAACGCCGTGCTCTCTTATTCTTCTGCCTATCAAATGGCAGTATTGCCCTCCAAAATCCAAAACCAAAACGGTATCATACTTTGTTTGCATCTGCTATGCTCACAGGTTTACTAGGGGGGCAAATTCTAGTAATTTAAGATTCCTCTTCATGTTTCGCTGTTGCTTGTGCTTTTTTCTGCTTTGTTTGTGTTGTTTGTTTTGAGAACGTGCGTTCGTTTTGTCTGCTGGGAAACTAAACTTTTATAAACACATTTTCTTTTTTATTAAAAGAACGTTTCAAAAAGGTTAACCTATTTGAAAAAACGTGCATGGAGTGAGCATCATGGAGTTAACTGATGTAGATACAAAAATCTTGAAGGCGCTACTGGAAGATGCGCGGTACTCGAGCAGGCAAATCGCCAAAAACGTTGGGGTATCTGTTGGTACTGTGCTTTCAAGAATCAAAAAAATGGAAGATGAAGGACTCATCCAAGGCTACTCCGTCATTTTAGACCACGAAAAACTCGGCTACCAACTAACCGTGGTTACCGAAATTACCGTTGCTAAAGGCAAGCTTGTGGAAACTGAACGTGAAATCTCCAAAATCCCTGGAGTCTGTAGCGTCTACGACGTAACAGGCTTAACCGACGCCGTTATCGTAGCAAAATTCCGAAACCGCGAAGATCTAGGCGACTTTACAAAAAAACTGTTGCACCTGCCCTTTGTAGAACGAACCAACACCCACGTTGTGCTAAACGCCGTCAAAGAAAACTTTCGCCTAATCTAACTTTCTCTGCCGCGTTTACTGCTGGTTTCTTTCTTTTTTGATGTTCTTTTCAGGAATCGCCATGGTCACTTTGGTTCCTGACGGAACAGGCTCGGTTATCCACACGTTTCCCCCAATAACCACATTGTCGCCAATTACCGCATCGGGACCCAGCAGGGTTGCTCCAGAGTAAATAACCACGTTGTTTCCGATGGTGGGGTGCCTTTTCATGCCTTTGATTATGCGTCCTTTTTCGTCTTTGGGAAAACTTAGTGCGCCCAACGTAACGCCCTGATACAACTTGACGTTATCCCCAATCTCGGTTGTTTCGCCGATGACTACGCCTGTTCCGTGGTCTATGAAAAAGTTTTTGCCGATTTCTGCTCCAGGGTGGATGTCGATGCCTGTTAGGGAGTGTACGTGTTCGTTTAGGATTCTTGGAATCAATGGAACTCCGCGTAGGTGAAGTTCATGGGCTACTCGGTGGGTGGTTATGGCGAAAACTCCTGGGTAGCTTATGATGACTTCTTCGGTGCTTACGGCGGCGGGGTCGCCTTTGTATGCGGCTTCTATGTCGCCTTTGAGTAGTTTTCGGATTTCAGGAATGCTTTCTAGCAGTTCGGTGACTACGATTTCTGCGCGGCGTCGGCACACATCTTGAGGGCACTCCTCGATTTTTCGGCATATGTGCTTAAGGCTCTTCTCAACCTCATCAGTTAGTCTAGTCTGAATAGACGTTAACGTGTTACCCAGCACGTATTTCACGTTGGACTTGGTGATTTCTGCTTTTCCCCTGTAGCCGGGGAAGAATACTGTTAGGAAATCTTCTAAAACTTCTATGACAGCTTTTTTTGAGGGCAAATCTTTTCCTTCAAGATGGTCCATGCCGCCAAACGTGTCATAGTTCTCTGCTATATCCTCAACAAGCGCGGGCAAGCTTGTTTGCGCCCAATCCTCCTTAGGCGTTTGTTTGCACTTCATTAACTCCTCTAACATATCATCTGGATTCCAAGGCTCCGCCCAGCGCCCCTTGGCTTTCTGCTTTGAACTATCAGACTTAGAGTTCATCTAACGTGCCTTCCTTGTGTAATTAGAAAAAGTTGGATATAAGAGAACCGACTCCAACCCCCGTGCGTTACTTCTCTTTTTGGGCTTCTTCAAACAGCTCAGTGCTTAGGTACCGCTCTCCAGTGTCGGGAAGAATTGCCACGATGGTTTTGCCCTTGCTTTCTGGTCTTTTTGCTATCTGCAACGCCGTATAAACAGCTGCGCCTGAAGAAATTCCTGTTAGCATGCCTTCCTTTTTGGATAGCAGCTTTGCAGTTTCGATAGCGTCTGCGTCTTTGACTTGGAAGACCTCATCCACCACGTCACGTTTGTAGACTTCAGGGACAAATCCTGCGCCTATGCCTTGGATTTTGTGGGGTCCAGCTTTTCCGCCGCTAAGAACTGGAGAGTTTTCAGGCTCCACCGCCACCGCTTTAAGCGTGGGCTTTAGCGCTTTAATGTACTGGGATATGCCCGTTATTGTACCTCCCGTGCCTACCCCCGCAACCAAAACATCCACCTCTCCCCCAGTGTCCTCCCAGATTTCAGGACCTGTTGTTTCCATGTGCACCATGGGGTTGGCTATGTTCTTGAACTGCTGAAGAACTACGCAGCTTGGCGTAGTTTGGGCGATTTCTTGAGCTTTTTCAATCGCACCGCCCATGCCCTCTGTGCCTTTTGAGAGGACAACTTTGGCGCCGTACGCTTGTAGCAGTTTTCGTCTTTCTATGCTCATGGTTTCGGGCATGACAATTATGATTTTGTAGCCTTTAACTGCCGCCACCATGGCAAGACCTATCCCCGTGTTTCCGCTTGTTGGCTCAACAATAGTGCAGCCAGGCTTTAGGACGCCTTGTTTTTCAGCTTGCTCAATCATACTCTTCCCAATACGGTCTTTGACGCTCCCCCCAGGATTTGACGCTTCAAACTTTACCAAAACTACCGCGTCTAGACCCTGCGCTAAACGGTTTAGGCGTATAAGCGGAGTTTTACCTATGACCTCCAAAACGCTATCATACACACGCTTCAATACTAAACAACAACCTTCTGGGCTTAAACGTTAAACGCCAACAATAGCCACAACCCAACCCCCGCTAATATACCCTACCAAAACCCCGCCAAACACCAAAACCACCCCTCAGGGGAAGTAAAGCCTTTTAACAAGTGCTTGATTTTATATTCTGCCGCCTCATATTTAGCATCGGCAAAACTTGCGGGGGTCGCCCAGCATGGCCAAAGGCGTAGGACTGAGGCTCCTATCCTGCAGAGGTTCGTGGGTTCAAATCCCACCTCCCGCACCAACTTTTCACCTGCAATGCTGATGCTGTGTTTTGGGTGGTTTTTCTTTTTGATTTGGCTGGTTTGTTGTGTTTGAAATGTTTTTCGTTGTTATGAGTTTGTAAAGTCGCTGGTTTATATACTTGTATATATTGTAAGTTGCTTGAGGACAACGGCGAACCTTTAGAAACCAAACCTTGAGGTTCGTAGTGCGTCAGCAATGCTTGACGTCTATCAATTAATTGAAGCTGGTTAAGCGTAAATGGTAAGAATTGGTGCGTACGAGTTTAGTTTGCGCGAGTTCGCGGGCGCATTGGGCGATTTTGGTCCGCTTAACCCGTTCATTTTAGGTTACATCGCCGTTTTAGGCTTAGACCCCGCGGGAATTTTCTTGGCTATGGGCGTCACTAATCTTATCATAGGCTTGGTTTACAAGTTGCCTTTGCCTGTGGAGCCGCAAAAAGCCATTGGGGCAGCGGCGTTAAATGAGCATTGGCTTCCTGGACAAATCTACATTAGCGGTTTGGCGTCGGGTTTGATCTGGTTAGTGTTGAGTTTTTCGGGGGCGGTTAAAAAATTTGCTAAGGTGACTCCAACTGTTGTGATTCGGGGGATTCAATTTGGTTTGATGCTTCTTTTGCTTTGGGAGGCAGTTTTGCTTGTTCAATCTAACATTTTGTTGGGGCTTGCTTCTGTGGGGCTTATCTTGGTTTTGATGAAAAACAAGTACCTGCCCGCCGCAATTGCCCTCTTTGCCGTCGGCTTGGTTCTTACTTTTGTGTATAACCCAAACATCAGCCTGACCATAAACTTTGCAATCCCCCAACTATGGATACCCTCCATAGAAAGCCTAACAGTAGGCGTCATAACCGTAATCCTTGCCCAACTAGTCCTCACCTACTCAAATGCCATACTAGCCACTGCCCTAGCCGTAAACGAACGCTTCCCCGAAAGCAAACTCCAAGAACAAAGCCTATCCAAAAACATGGGCTTCATGAACACCATCCTCTCCTTCATACGGGGCATACCCATGTGCCACGGCGCAGGTGGCTTTGCCTCACAATACTTCTTTGGCGCAAGAACGGGCGGTGCAATGATAATGGAAGGTGCGATAGAAGTGGTTTTAGCCTTCTTTTTTGCAGCTTCTATTGCCAGCATCTTTGACGCTTTTCCCGTAGCCATAATCGGGGGCATGTTGCTGTTTGCAAGCTTTGAACTTGGACGCGCATCCTTCAAACTGCGGGGAACAGATTTAGCCTTGGTGGTTGTTATGGGCGTGGTTTCTTTTGTTAGCAATCTTGCAGTGGGCTTTTTTGTTGGGTTGGCTTTGTTTTATGTTTTGAGAAAGGTGAAGCGTTCTAAAAATCGTGGCAAGTAGCCTTTTGGTGGTTTTGGTTTTTTGTTTTGGGGTTTGGAGTAACGCTTATTACTTAGTTAACTTCTTCTACTGAAGATAGTAATGTCTAACTTTGGTAAGGTGAACTAACTTTGAGTTTGTGTTTAAGCAATCTAAAACCTGGTCAAACCGCCATAGTGGTAAAAATAGCTGCTACAGGCTCAGTGAGACGCCGAATAATGGATATGGGTCTTTGCAGAGGCTCTCGTGTCAAGGTGATTTGCTGTGCCCCGCTAGGTGACCCTATGGAACTTGAACTCCGTGATTACAAACTTAGTTTGCGCAAGAAAGAGGCTCAGACGATTTTTGTGGAGGCGGATTCTTAGTGGATATGCCTTTGAGTGCTTTGCCTTTTGGTTGTGAAGCTAAAATCACAAGGGTCTGCGGAGGATGCAGCCTTGCCAAGCGGCTAACAGAGATGGGGTTAACCTGCGGAACAAAAATCAAAATTGTCTGCGAAGGCAACCTGCACAGCGGGCCTGTCCTTGTTGAAGTCCGCGACTCCCGCCTTGTCTTAGGACGCGGCGTAGCAACCAAAATTTTTGTGGAGGAAAACCCATGACCAAACCCGCCTACACGGTAGCTTTAATTGGCAACCCCAACGTAGGAAAAAGCGTCATATTCAACAGCCTAGTTCCTGGCGCCCGACAGCACGTGGGAAACTGGCCTGGCAAAACCGTTGAAAAAAAAGAGGGCTACTTCTCCTACCAGGGCGTCCAAATTAAAATTGTGGATTTGCCTGGAACCTACAGCTTAACCGCCGTCGCCGAAGACGAATTGGTCTCACGCAACTACATCCTAAACGAAAAACCCGACCTTGTCGTTGACGTCGCAGATGCTTCCAACTTGGAACGCAACCTGTACCTGACTTTTCTACTCATGGAGCTAGACGCGAAGGTCTTGCTGGTTTTGAACATGGCTGACATTGCCCACGAGAAAGGCTACAAAATCAACATCGAAAACCTCTCCGAAAAACTCGGAATACCCGTAGTCTCTACTGTAGCAACTAAAGGCAAAGGCTTAGGTGAGCTCAAAGAAGCCATTCTTGGCTGCGCCCAAAAACCGTTAGGCAAACGCAAGATTTCTTATGGTCCAAAAGTTGAGGGCTTGCTTGATTACCTCGCGGGCATTTTGCAAAAGGATGCGGTTCTTTCTCAAAAGTATCCGCTGCGCTGGTTAGCCATCAAGCTGGTTGAGAAAGACGAACAAGCCTTAGAGCTCATAAAAGATAGCCCCATAAAAACGCAACTTTTGGAGGTTATTTCGTGAAAGCCAAAAAAGTCCTAGGCGAAGATTTCGACTTGGTCTTAGCTGACACCCGATACGAACTCATAAGCGACATACTCAAAACCTCACTGGTACGCGGTGAACGCAAATGGGCAATCTCCGATGTCCTAGACAAGGTTTTCCTAAACAAATTCGTTGGAATCCCCGCTTTCTTTGCCTTGTTGTGGGCGGTTTTCCAGTTCACATTTGAAGCCTCCGCGCCGTTCATGGGGCTCATCGAAATGTTCTTTGCGTGGCTCTCTAACATGTCGGCGCATATACCCAACGAAATCGTTGCTTCTTTGCTAGCTGATGGGATATTTGGCGGATTAGGCTTCATACTAACATTTACTGCGCCTATTATGTTCATGTTCTTGGCGTTGTCTTTGCTAGAAGACAGTGGGTATTTGGCTAGAGCCGCCTTTGTCTTTGACCGCGTAATGTTCAAGCTGGGTTTGCACGGGCGCTCTTTTATTCCCATGCTGTTGGGCTTTGGCTGCAACGTCCCCGCCATCATGGCTACGCGAAGCATCGAAGGCACCAAAGACCGTCTAATAACCATCTTGACCGTGCCGTTCATGTCCTGCGCCGCGCGGCTACCCGTGTACATCCTGATTGCAGGCGCATTCTTTGCAGCCCAAGCCGCAACCGCCATCTGGTCCATGTACCTTATCGGAATAATAGTTGCCATACTCTTTGCGCTGCTTCTTCGAAAGACCCTCTTCAAAGGCGAACCCGCACCCTTCATCGTAGAGTTGCCAACATACAAAATGCCCACCTTCAAAGGGTCGCTGCTGCACATGTGGGAGCGCGGCTCGGCTTTCGTTAAGAAGGCAGGTACTTACTTGCTAATTGGTGCTGTGCTGCTTTGGCTCTTGTCTGTTTTGCCTTGGGGCGTGGCTCCTGGAAGCGGCGAATCGTTTGCTGGGCAAATCGGGCAAGCTCTTCAGCCACTGTTTGCACCCTTGGGTTTCAACTGGCAAATCGTTGCCTCCCTGATCTTTGCGTTCCTAGCCAAAGAAATCATGGTGGAATCCTTAGGTGTCATCTACGGCGTTGGCGGCGAAGCCGATATTCAAGCAGCACTGGTGGCTTCCATTAGCCCTGTTAGCGCCTTTGCACTGATGATCTTTACGTTGCTGTATGTGCCATGCCTTGCCACTGTGGGAGTCATAAAGAAAGAAACAGGCTCTTGGAAATGGACGCTCTTTGCTGTAGCTTCAGAGATAATCTTGGCGTACGTGGTGGCTTGGCTCGTCGTAGGCATAGGAGGCCTAATAATCTAAAGCAGGTGAAAAATGATGACTACAAACATTAAAATGACAAAACCTTGGGCAGTTTACTCTGCATGTTTAGGCTTGGTTTATTTCCTCTTTGGCGCCCTCGAATTAACGACGGGGCTGGGGCAAGCCTACGAACTTAGCTGGATGCAACTAGACATAAGCACCGCAGTAGTCTACCCTGACGTGTTCGGAGGACTTATGCTGGTTATCATCGGCATAATCTTCCTCTTTGGAATCTCGTCGCAATGGAAAGGCAAAACCGAAGGCGCATCGTTCCTAGTTGTTGGCACTTTGCTTGCAGCTGTTTTCTTTGCCGTCTACACTGCCATAATGCTCTCACACGCAGTCGGGTTTGGCTTCTTCCACATCGTCCCTGAAGCATACGCGGATATCATGGCTGACTGGGCAGAATGGGTCTGGCTTGATGATTTGCGTCCTGGCATCTGGCTTTTTGTAGCGGCTCTTCCAAGCTTGTACTTGACGCTAAAGATTTGGAAATCACGGCGATGAAAAATGTTCAAGGACATACTTAGGGCAATTGAGGATTTGGGTGTGATTAACCTTGCAGAGATAGCCCGCAAGGCGGGTGTTTCTGAGGCTATGGTGGAGCAGGTGTTGTCTTTGCTGTTGTCAAAGGGTTACCTCAAACCCCAAGCCTCCCCTCGAGCTGCAGCGGCGGTTTCCTGCGGTGGATGCTGTAGCTCTTGCGGGTCTAATTCTGGACGTTGCAAAAAAGTATATTTAATAACTGAAAAGGGGAAAAGATATCTGGGAACAAATATTGAATGACGCTGGACCTGTTGCTAGGCTAAACGTAACAGAAGAGACTTATGTTGAAACTATAGATGCCCTGTTAAATACGCGCGGATACGCTGTAGTAACTGACATCGCCAAAGAACTCAACGTCAAATCCCCAAGCGTCACCAGTATGCTAAAAAAACTCGACTCCTTAGGATTCGTAAAATACACCCCCTACCGCAACGTCTTTCTAACCCAAAAAGGACAAAGCCTCGCAACTTTTCTCAAAAAACGCCAAACCTCCCTTCAAACTTTTCTTAACCTGCTTGGCGTAGATGAAAAAACCGCTGAAGAAGACGCCTGCGCCGTAGAACACATCGTGCACGGGTCAACCTCCGAGAAACTTTCAAAATTCGTAGAATTCGTACAAACCACCCCCCAAGGCACAAACTGGCTAGACTGCTTCAAAACCTACGAAAAACTCGGCAACTGCCCCTACCCCGCCTGCCCCTTCATAAACAAAAAATGCAGCAACCCCCAAACACCCCAGAAAAGCTCCTAACACAAACATTTGAAAACTATCTCTTGCGTAGCGCATGCCTCTGAACTCAAAGAACGGTTTTTTACGCTTTTCCCTTAAACAGAGCTCTGTTGTTTTTGGGCTGTAATGCGTTTTCATTGGAAGAAGAAACTTGGCTTTAGCAGGCAGCGTTTGTTTTTGTTATTATGTTGTTATTTGGGTTACTTGTTCGCTTAGGGCTTGTATATTTGCGATTTCTCCTGTGTCCGCCCAGACGCCTACTGCTATGACGTTAACTCCTCCAGGGTATGTCATGTCCAGGTGCAATGTCACGTACCAGTACGGTACCAAGGTTAGTGGTTCTGTTCGGGGTTGGGGGTAGAATTCTGCTGAGACGGGGTCGTCAAGTACGATGAAGTTAGAGACGTGTACGCCGTTGGCGTCCCATTCGTAGTCTTCAGCGGCGGTTTTTGCGATTTCTATGGCTTGTTCTGCGGATATGTTTGTTTGGGCGTTTTCCACTTCGTAGATGAACCAGTCGTCTCTTAGTTCGGTTATGATGTGGTTTTCAGATACGATTTGGATTCGTTTGGCTGAGAAGTCGGTTTGGTTTTCGGTGTAGTGGATTAGAATTATGGCGTTGTCTCCTGAGGCTGCGATTTTTAGTTTGGTGTTGCCTAAGACTTGGTCTTCGCTGGTTCTGTTGGCGGCTGCTAAGAGGGAGAGCATTTCGTTGAGGTATTCGTCTCCTGAGGCGAGTTTGTATCTTTCAAGGATTTGGTCGCATGCTTGGATGGGGTCTGTGGGTTGTGTTTGTGTGTAGCGTGGGGGGTAGATGGGGAAGCCTTCAAGCTGGTTGAGTTGGAAAAGAGAGAAGTGTCCGTTTCTAAACCGCAGCGTTAGCTCCAGTTCGCTAAAGCTGTTTCTAAATGAGTACTTGAAGACTTCTTCTATAACGCCGCCTAAGTCTGCGCGTTCTTCTACGGTGCTGCTCTCAAGCGTTGCCTGATACTGGCTAATGTCCAGTTGAATCACGTCCCTGATGATGGTCATGGATTTGGCGGCGGAAGTGCTCCACGCAAGCAACTGCTCATTTTGCTTTTCAAGCCTTTCATAATCTGCGTGCAACGCTTGGTAATCGTCGGATAACTGGTTAAACGAAGCATACTGAACCGCTGACATGGTGGCTAAAACTATGATGGCTATTAAAAAGGCGGCGTAGAGGGTTTTCCATCTTAACGGTAGGGTTGAGAAGCGTTTGGCGTGGATGTCGGGCACTTCTTCTGCGCCTTTCATCATGGACACTGAGGCTTTGCCAAAGCTTGACAGTTTGTATTTGCCTGCCTCATCTTTGACGACAAGCTCACCCAAGTTTTCAAGGTGATACGTTAAATGTGAACTGGGGGTTCCTAGTTCTTCAAGCATCTGCGAAAAAGTCATGTCCTTCTCTGAGAGCATGCGCAAAATTTTTCGCCGAGCCGGATGCTTCAAAGAGCTAAACATTATCGAATAAGTCTCTTCTTCCGAGCTGAACATTCAAACCCCTTCTGAACAATTACACAGTTGCTTTTTTAGAGTTTTCGTAAAAACTCCCTTGTCAATAAACCTGACGTAGAACATTGTATAGTATTATTTTCTTGTGACAAGAAATCTGTACAAAAACTGTTTTATCCAAAAATCGCCCTTGTGCATTAACTGTTTGAGGCTTCACTATGAAGAAAACTACACGGCAACAAAAAAACACCTGCTTGGACACGGGTAGTTTTGGGTCTGGTCTAAAGATAAAATATTTTTCTGTTATGGTTTTTGAAGAGGATGGTAAGACTATTTTTCAGCCGATGGTCAACGGGAAAGACACTAAGGCTCTTGAAGAATTCTTCCAAAACGGCTCTCTTGAAGTTTGGCTTCCCAACGGCGCAGCCGACGCGGAGGGTTTTGATGTTTCCATCTTAAAGTATCGTCCTGTAGTTCAGGTTGCATCCAAGCAAGCCTGCGCAATGGCTAAAAGCGCTTCTAGAACCTCGCTGCGAACAAGCCCCCTAAACTCGACACACGCAGCAACCAAACCCATCGACCCCCACAACCCCAACAGTGAAGTCATAACCAAAAAATTACCGTAACACAGAAGGCAACCAAAATTGACAACTTGTAAAGCTCCCCTGTACATGGTAACGTGGCGGTGTACGCGCCGATGTGTTGGCAACTGCCTGTACTGCAGCTATACTCCTCCTGTTAAGCCCGAGGACGCTGAAGTAGACACGAAACTGGGCTACAAAATAGTTGACGAGGTTTACGATTTTGGTTCTCCATGGTTTGGAATAAGCGGCGGCGAACCGCTAGTGCGTGAGGACATTTTTGATATAATCGAGTACGCAAGGCGCATGGGCTTTGAAATCAGCCTCATCACCAGCGGCTTTGCCTTTGACGAAAAACGCTTAGACAAACTCGTCAAAAACGAAGTCCACACCGCTGTCAGCGTGGACGGCACCCCAGAATCCAACGATATCATCCGCGGCAAAGGCAGCTACAACAAAGCAGTTCACGCCATGAAAAAACTCTCCGAAAACGGGTTACTTGACTGCGTAGTAACCACCATGACCAAATACAACATCAAAGACATGGCGCACCCAGCAGAGCTCGCAAAAGAGTACGGCGCACGCATGGTCGTCTACCACAACTTGGTTCCTGTGGGCAGGGCAGAAAGTAACATGCCTGATTTGGCGCCTACGCCTGACGAGTACGAAACCGCTTTTAACGAAATCTACGATTTGCAGGTCAAGCTTTTGGGGCAAGTTAAGATTAATGTGTATTCGCCGTTTTATGCGCGGATTGTGCGTCAACGTAATCCTGTTGATTTTTGGGATTGGTTTAGGAACGGCTACTTGGGTAAATGCAGCATAGGCGGCAACTACGTTAGCGTAACTGAAAACGGGGACTACCGCGCCTGTGGCTTCCACGAAGGACACCGCATAGGCAACGTTAAAACCAAGACCCTAAAGACCGCGTGGAATGACCTGCAAGAATCCAGCTTGTACCTGAAACTGCGTGATAAAAGCAACATCAAAGGCAAATGCGGCGTTTGCGAGTACCGAGAAATCTGCGGAGGCTGCCGAACCCGCTCTGAATACTACACAGGCGACCTGTTCGAATCAGACCCAGCTTGCGCTTACATCCCAAAAGTGTTGCGAGGGGAATAAAGGGTTTCATTCACTCTCTCTCCTATTTTGGCCTGGTGGGTTCAACTCCCACCCCCCCGCACTCCCACTAACCCCTTCCTTCTCCACTAACAAACACCCCAACCCGCCCAAACACGAACCTATTTGCCATCTATTAGGTTCCAAATTTTAATTCTATGCAGAAACCATAGGGGAGGGGGGGGGGTCTGCCAATCGTTTTTTGTTTCCTACGCCGGTTTTTTTTTGTTTGTGTGTTTGGTGTGTTTGTATATGTTGTTTGGGGTTGGTATGTGTTTTGGGTTGGGTGTATTTAGTTTTCTGTTTGGGGTTGTTTATTGTTTGAATTGTATTTGACGCCGTTTAATTTTTATATACGTGGAAGTTGCTACTTCTCTTCAGGTGCTGCTTTGAATTCACCTTGTATGAGAGTTGAGTATGTTGAAGGAAGATAAACGGAAATTAATGCTTGACAAAGCCATAAAGTCACATAACTACGAAGCAAGCGCTCTTCTGGAAATTCTCCACAAAGCCCAAGAACTCTACGGGTTCCTCAACAAAACCCTCCTAACCTACATAGCCAAAACCTTATCACTTCCGCCCAGCCACGTTTTTGGCGTAGCCACATTCTATAGCTACTTCAAAATGCGCGCGCCTGGCCAGCATGTAGTTACTGCCTGCTTAGGAACCGCCTGCTACGTCAAGGGCGTTGACGCTATCGTGTCAGCCGTAGAACAAGAGTTCAACCTTAAACGCGGAGGCTCCACTGCAGACGGCAAACTTTCTTTGTCTTTAACACGATGCATCGGCGCATGCGCTATGGCCCCCACCATAATCGTGGACGACGAAGTTATCGGTAAAGCCACCAAAGAGGTTGTGCTTGCAAAAGTTCGTCTTGCCCTTGGAGGTGTAAAAGCTTGAAACTAGATGACCTGCAAAAAGTAGCCGAGCACGAAGTCGACTTCCAACACGCCTACAAGTACCGCATCAACGTCTGCTGCTCAAGCGGATGTGTGCCCTTTGGTGCACTCAAAGTTCTCCACGCCTTCGAAGACGCCGTCAAAGAATTCGGCGTAGAAAAAGAATGCAAAGTCGCGCAAACAGGCTGCGTTGGCACCTGCTCAGTTGGTCCCGCCGTAGTCATTGAACCTGGTGACCACCTCTACCAAAGCGTAACCCCCGAAAAAGTCCGCGAAATCGTACGCGACCACATCGTCCTAGGCTTACCAGTCAAAGAAATGCTCTACCGCAACGAAGAATTCTTCAAAAAACAAAAACGCCTTGTTCTTCGCAACGCAGGCAAAATTGACCCCTCTCGCATTGAAGACTACATAGCCATGGGCGGCTACTCAGCCATAGTCAAATGCCTCGCCACCATGACTCCCCAAGGCGTAATCTACGAAGTAAAAAGCAGCGGACTACGCGGACGCGGCGGCGCAGGCTTCCCCACAGGACAAAAATGGAGCCTCGTAGCGCGTTCACAAAGCAAACCCAAATACATCGTTGCCAACTTAGACGAAGGCGACCCAGGCGTTTTCGCTAACCGTACCTTAGCCGAAGCTGACCCTCACGCCATCATCGAAGGTTTGCTCATTGCGGCGTACGCTATAGGTGCTGAGAAAGGCTACATTTACATCCGTGCCGAGTACCCGCTTGCGATTCAGACCCTGCAAAAAGCCATAACCCAAGCGCGGTCTATGTCTTTGTTGGGTGATAACGTTTTGGAAACAGGCTTCAAATTTGATGTTGAGATGCGTTTTGGTGCTGGAGCATTCGTTGCAGGCGAAGAAACCGCCATACTTGCTTCTGTTGAAGGACGACGAGCAATGCCTCGACCCCGACCCCCCTACCCAGCAAACTCGGGACTCTGGGGACAACCAACCCTCATACAAAACGTCGAAACCCTCGCAAACATACCCCTAATCATACAAAACGGCGGTGCATGGTTCTCTAGAATTGGCACCCCCACATGCGCTGGAACCAAATGCTTCTCGCTCACGGGAAACATCAACAACCCCGGACTCATCGAAGTCCCCATGGGCATCACGCTGCGCGAAATCGTCTTTGACATCGGCGGCGGCATACCTGATGACCGCAAATTCAAAGCTGTTCTTGTCGGGGGTCCTTCGGGCGGCTGTTTGCCTGATACGCTGCTGGATTTGCCCATCGACTACGGCTCCCTCACTAAGGCGGGCGCGATTATGGGTTCAGGCGGCATCGTGGTTTTGGATGACCAGTCCTGCATGGTTGACACTGCCAAGTTCTTCACGGACTTTTGTGTAGACGAATCCTGCGGGAAATGTGTTCCCTGCCGCGCGGGGCTGCCTAAGGTGCATGAAATCTTTATGGGCATCATGACTGGGAAAGGCAAGATGGAGGATATAACAACGCTTGACAAGTTTGGCAACTTCATCAAGGACGCTAGCCTGTGCGGTTTGGGTCAGACAGCGCCTAATCCTGTTTTGACTACGCTGCGCTATTTCCGAGAAGAATATTTAGAGCACATAAACGAGCATAAGTGCCGCGCGGGCAAATGCTTCCAAAACAGCGCTAAACCAGAGGAGGCTTCCCAATGAGCATCGGAACAGTACAACTAAAAATCGACGGTACCGACGTAACCGTTCCCGAAGGCATAACCATCCTAAAAGCCGCCAAAGACAACGGCATAACCATCCCCACCCTTTGCGACCTCGAAGGGCTAAAGGGTTATGGAGGCTGCCGCTTGTGTATGGTGGAAATTCACGGCTCCCCCAAACTCTTCGCCGCATGTGTTACCCCCGTTGGAGCAGGCATGGAAGTTGTAACACAATCTGACAAACTCAAAGAATACCGCAAAATGGCAGTTCAGATGATTCTTTCCGAACGCACCCACATCTGCTCAGTATGCGTTGCAAACAACAACTGCGAACTACAAAAAATAGCCAACGAACTAGGCGTAGACCACGTTGGGCTTGAACGCAACTGGACCAACCACCCAATCGACTCCACCCACAACTTTTTGGTCATGGACCCCAACCGCTGCATCCTATGTACCCGATGCATCCGCGTGTGCGATGAAATCGAAGGCGTACACACCCTTGACCTCAAGAACCGAGGCAAAAACGCCGTAATCATCAAAGACCTAGACCAAGACTGGGGAGAATCGCCCTCGTGTACGTCTTGTCGCAAATGCGCTAAGGTTTGTCCTGTGGGCGCGATTTACGTGGAAAGTGAACCTCTCTCAAGTACTAAGGATAAGGAAATAGCTGAATTTGTTTTGTCACGGAGGAATCGTTAGATGGTTGATGTACAAAAAACTCGAGTAGCAACTGTTTGGCTTAGCGGCTGTTCTGGCTGTCACATGTCTTTTCTTGACCAAGACGAAGCCCTTGTAGACTTAGCCAAAAGCATCAAACTAGTCTACAGCCCCATAATGGACGTCAAAGTCTTCCCAGACAACGTCGACGTTACCTTAGTGGAGGGCGCAGTTGCAAACGAAGAACAACTAGAAATGCTCAAGCAAGTACGCGAAAAAACAAAAATCCTCATATCCCTAGGCGACTGCGCCGTAACAGGCAACGTACCCGGCTTAAGGAACTCTCTTGACGACAGCGCCGACACCGTTTTGAAGCGCGCCTACATAGAAACCGCCGACGCACAACCACAAATCCCAAACGACGTCCCAACCCTGCTGCCCAAAGCCCTGCCCCTGCATGAAGTCGTCACCGTTGACTACTACATCCCCGGCTGCCCGCCCCCCGCCGCAACCATAAACTACGTAGTCATAGAGTTGCTGTCGGGTCGAACACCTATCATGGAGGGTAAATCCAAGTACGGGTAAACGGAGGTTATGAAAAATGAAAGAAATTGTGATAAACCCTATAACCAGAATTGAAGGACATGCCAAAGTAACCATCACTCTAAACGATGACGCCTCAGTTAAAGACGCTAAATTCCACGTCATAGACTTTAGGGGCTTTGAAAAATTCAGTGAAGGACGCCCCTACTACGAGATGCCCAGCATAACCGCGCGTGCCTGCGGAATCTGCCCTGTCAGCCACTTGCTAACCTCTGCACAAGCTTGCGATCAAATCGTCTCCATGAACGTTCCCCCAACCGCCGTACTGCTACGACGCCTCATGCATATGGGGCAACTCATCCAATCCCACGCACTAAACTTCTTCCACCTCTCCGCCCCCGACTTCCTCTTAGGCATGGACTCTGACCCCGAAGAACGCAACATCTTTGGCTTAATTACCAAACAACCCAAACTCGCAATGCAAGGCATCAAACTACGCAAGTTCGGACAAGAAATCATCGAAAAAGTCGCAGGCAAACGCATCCACTCAGGAGAATGGATAGTCCCAGGCGGCGTCAAATGGCCCCTAACCAAAGAACGCGCCGACTACCTTCTAGGAAACCTTCCTGAAGCCCTAACCATCACCCTCAAAACGCTGTCGATGTTTAAGGGTTGGCTAAAAAACTGCGACGAAGAAGTCGAAAGCTTTGGTGACTTCCCCTCTTACTACATGGGCTTAGTCACCCCAGACGGCGGCTTAGAGCAGTACCAAGGCAACATACGCATAGTTGACAACGACGGAAAAATCGTAGCCGACCAAATCTGCCCCGACGACTACGCCAAATACGTAGGCGAAGCCGTGGAACCCTGGTCTTACATGAAATTCCCCTACTACAAACCCCTAGGCTACCCGCAGGGCATGTACCGCGTAGGACCCCTAGCCCGCTTAAACGTTAGCTCACACTGTGGCACCCCCTTAGCCGACGAAGAACTCAAAGAATTTAAGGCGATGGGCAAAAACGGCATAGTTCAAAGCACCTTCCACTACCACTACGCGCGCCTCATAGAAACGCTGTTTTGCATAGAAACCGCCAAAAAAATCCTAACCGACCCCGAAGTTCTCTCTGAACGCGTCTGCGCCAAAGCCTACCCCATCAAAACCCAAGGCATCGGAGTTGCTGAAGCCCCCCGCGGCACGCTGATTCACGACTACAAAGTCGACAAAAACGGCATCATCCAAAAAGTCAACATGATAATCGCCACCGAACACAACAACCTCGCCTTCAACAAAGCCGTCACCCAAGTCGCACAAAAATACGTCAAAGCCGAACAACTCCAAGAAGGCATGCTAAACCGCGTAGAAGCCGTCATCCGCGCATTCGACCCCTGCCTAAGCTGCGCCACACACGCCGTCGGACAAATGCCCCTACACCTACAACTCATAAACAGCAAAGGCAAAATCATAGACCAACAAAAACGCTAAACCCTCCTCTCTTTCTTGCTCTTCTTTTTTCACCCAAAATTTCGTAGCGCAGCTTTTGTATATGCGTTCTTAGGCTGAACTGAAAAAAGGAATGGTGGTTACATTTTTTCGGGTGCGGTGATTCCGATTAGGTTGAGGGCGTTGCTGAGGACGGTTTTGATGGCTTGGGTGAGTTGGAGGCGGGATTGGGCAAGTTCTGGTGTGGCTGCTTTTATGACGGGGAGGGCGTTGTAGAGGGTGTTGAATTTGTCGGCGAGGGCGTTTGAGTAGTCGGCTATTGTGTTGGGTTTGAGGTACTCGGCGGCTTCTATGAAGACGTCGGGGAAGCTGGCTAATGTGAGGACGAGTTCGGTTTCAAGTTTTTCTTGCAGCAAACTGCAGTCTGCGGTTTTGTCTTGTTGGGGGGCTTTTCGTAGGATGCTGCAGGCGCGGGCGTGGGTGTACTGCACGTATGGGGCGCTGTTTGTTTCGAAATTGAGCACGCGGTCCCAAGTAAAAACCACAGGTTTGCCTGGGTCAACATCGACTAGGGCGTAGCGTACGGCGCCTGTGCCTACGAAATTGGCGATTTCCCGCTTTTCCTCCTCGGTTAGCTGGGGCGAGCGTTTGGAGACTTCTTGGAAGGCTCTCTCCACGGCTTCATCCAAGACCTCATCAAAAGTTATGTAGTGTCCTCGGCGGCTGCTCATCTTGTAACCTGGCAGCGTAACTAAATTGTAAGCGAAATGCACAAAATTCTCTGCCCAATCACCATAGCCTAGGGCGTAGAGCGCGATTTTTAGCTGCAGCTGTGCAAGAGACTGCTCCATGCCAATTACGTTGATGACTTTTTGGGCTTGGCTAAACTTCCACAGCGTATACGCAACGTCGCGTGTCGTGTAAAGGGTAGTTCCATCACCGCGCACAAGCGTTAACGGCGTGATTTCGTGGTCTTCACGCAAACCCAGCTTCCCCCGCAAATCCAACGTTTCCACAACTTTTTGGGCGTCAAACTCTAACACGCCATCTTCACTGTAGACAAACGCGGTTTCCTGAAGCCTACCCAGCACGTCGCCAACTTGGTTGCTCCACACAAAATCGCTCTCCCAATCCCACGAATCATAAAACACCTCCACGCGCGATTGCGTCTGTCTAAAACCTTCCAGGCACATGTCGCTGACTTCACGAACTAACGCTTTAGCTTGCGCTTCGCCTTTCTCGTAGGCACGATTTAGCTTGTTGATTTCTTCTTCTGGGTTTTGGTCTTCGCCGATTTTTTCTGCCAACGCCGCAAACAGCTCAGGGTGCTTTTGTTGCAGTTCAGCGGCTATGGATGTCCACTCCGAGAGTTCCTTGTTGAGCTTGGCGGTTTTATCACTGTCTTCTGTGGTTTGGGTGAGTTGGCGTTTTAACCTGTTGATTTCGACTAGGCAGCTGGTTAACGTGTAGATTTTACCGATGTAGAGGTCAACTTTTTCGGTGGGCTCGGGTTTGCCTAGTTTGGCGTATCCGTAAGCGATAACGCTGCTTTGCCTTCCCACGTCATCCACGTAGTAGTGTCTTGAAACGTTGTGTCCTCGGCGTGTTAGGATTCGTGCGATGGCGTCTCCGAGCATGGGGTTGCGTGCTTGCCCGATGTGGATGGGATGCAGCGGGTTAACGCTTGTGTGCTCCACGATAGTGCGCTTAGGCGCGTCTGTTTTGACAAACCCGTACTCGTCCCCCAACTCAGAGATGGACTCTATGGTTAAGGCGGTGAATTTGGCAAAATCCACGTAAAAGTTGACGTAGCCGCCTGCCTGCGCGACTTTAGAGATTAGTTTGAACTCTGTGAGGTCAACTGCGTTTGAGACTTTGTTGGCAAGGTCAGCGGGTTTTTGTTTGAGTTTTTTTGCCAACTCAAAGCATACTGACGAAGCGAGTTGCCCAAAGTTTGGGTTGGACGGTTTGCTTAGTGGCAGGTTTTCTACTTGTACTTGGGGAAGTTCCCTGTTCAACGCTTGCTTAAGCACACTTTGGCATTCACAGCGAAACTCAGCAAAAGGATTTTGTGAAGTCACAACGGTTTTTCTCCTGAAATCTGGGGTACTTCAAGCTTTTATTTAGGTGGTTATATGTTTTATTAAAACGTCCTTATCTACGTATGGATGCGTCAAAGCCATGAAAACCCCTATTATTTACTCAGAAAAATGCCTCAACTACGGTGGATGGCACATCGAAGGACCCCCACGCATCAAAAAAGCCCATGACATCCTTAAAGAAAAAGGCTACCACTTCATTGAGCCACAACCTGCGCCTGAAGAGACATTGTTTGCAGCTCACGACGCCGACTACATCTGGAACCTAAAAAAGAACATCGTAGAAGACCCCGACACCCCCGCGTACCCCAACATCTACGAATACGCGGCACTTAGCGCAGGCGGAGCCCTCTTAGCCGCGGAACTCAACGGGTTCTCCATCATGCGCCCCCCAGGGCACCACGCAGGACGAAACGGCGCAGCACTAGGCGCATACACCCGAGGCTTTTGCTACCTAAACAACATCGCCGTAGCCGTAAAACACCTAGCCCTCCCCACTTTGATTTTGGACATTGACGGGCACCACGGAAACGGCACCCAAGAAATCTTTGAAGACGACCCAAAAGTCTGCTACATCTCATTGCACAGCTACCCTCATTTCCCCGGAACAGGCGCTGCCCACAAAGGAAACAGCCTCAACTTTCCCTTGGAGCATGACTGCGGCGAAAAAGTCTACCTTGAAACGTTAGATAAAGCGTTGGGTATGGTGGATTTGGAGAGGTTTGAGTTGGTGGCGGTTTCGGCGGGGTTTGATACGCATAGTGGTGATTTGGCTTCTTTAGGTTTAACAGAGCCTTGTTACCGTGAAATCGGTAAACGCATTGGCAAACTGGGTAAACGCACGTTTTTTGTGTTGGAAGGCGGCTATGTGGGCGAACAAAACGGTTTAGACCTTGACCAGTTGCTTCATGGTTTTGAAGAAAACCGTTAACCTGCCTTTTTTGTTGTTTGTGTTAAAATTGTGTGGTTTTCAAAGTTTACTCTAAAAGTGGAGAGAGGCATGTGCCTCGTGAATTAGGTTTTTCGTTTCCGTTGCTGCCGTAACGAGCAGGTTATTGTTTGCCTTTTTTGGCTTTGCCTTTTCGGCTTAGCCCTTCGAGTTTTTCTGCGACTTTTTGTGAGCGTTGTTCGGCTTCGGCTAGAAGCGGCTTCCAGTCTTTGTTGGTTACTGCGTCGTTTAGCTCTTCGCATTTTTTAGGCATCTGTTCTAGGGCGTCGTTGAATCGTTTTTCTGCTTCCTCATCTGTAGTAATAACCTCTAATGCTTCTTCGGGGCAGAACTCAACACATTGGGGTTCTCCATCACACAAGTTGCAGGCTATAGCCAACCCTGTCTCGGGATGAATGGTGATTCCACCGTGGGGGCATGCTTGTACACACCAGTCACAACCCTTGCATTTCTTCTCGTTAACCATCAATGCGCCAGTTTCTTCACACTGCGACAGAGCCTTCTCAGGACAAGCAGTCACACATTTAGCATCATCACAAGCACGGCAAGTAAGAGCAAAATTAAACAGCGGCTTCATACGGACAACGCGAATTCTAGAGTACAGCGGATTCCAGACTTCTTCCCCTTTCTCTTGGCTGCAAGTGTATTCGCAGATTCCACAACCCGTACACTTCGAAGGATCAACAGAGACGAATTTCCTTTGAGCGAATTTAGCAGATGACATTGCAGTAATCAACAATCCTTGGGCTATCTAAATATTTCTGTAACACAACCCGCTTTCCACGATACCAAACACCCATCCACAGCCACATAAAGCAGACCCCTCCCCTACTGGTTTCTGCATAGAATCTCTATTTGGAGCCTAATAGGTTGGTGTCGGTGGTTTGGCGGCTACTGTTGCGGCGTGGTTTTTAGGAACGTTTGTATTTTCTGCGCGAGTTTTTCGGGTTCTTCGACTGCTTCTCCGTCCCAGAGCAGGTACGGCGCTGCCCACGCATCGGTGAAGCATCCCTGCTGTATGCCCGCACGATTTATCATGCGCAAGTTCACATCAAAACCTTCCAAATTAGCCCCCATAGGACCCGACACCAAGACGATATTGAAGCTGCCATAACCCTGCGCCTTGTAGAACCACAATACCCTGCAGATGCCCTCTGCAAGCCCCATCCACTCGTTCTTGCTCAGCTCAAGCAAATGCGATTTCCCACGAACAACCGCCTGCACCTCATTGAGACCACGCAGCGGCGCAAACGGAACCAACCACTCCACGCCTCCAGATTCAAACAAGTACCGCTCGTTAGCGTCTTTTTCGGCGGCAACCAAATCACTCCAAAAACTGCTCTTGTTTTCTTGGTAGTAGGCTTGGCTTTTCTTTAGCATCAGCTCTGTCAAGTAGAAGGGGCGGTCACGCACCAAAACTTGCATGTGTGGATGGAAAATGCTTGAGCCCGCAGGCGTCAAAAAATTAAACGCAAACACGGGATACTTGATTTCAGGCGCAACCTCGACGAGGCGTTTGAGATATTTTGCCGCTCCTTCAAACCCATCCAGCAACAACTGCGGCGAAAACTCATCCAATTCCAAACTATGCGCCCTAGACAAAATCGCCAAAATGCTCTGCTCCGCATGCCCCAACAAATTCGGAATAACCGTAGCTTCGCCCTGAACTATCCTGCCCTCCGCAAGAAAGTTCTTGGTGAACATGGGCGTTTTTGACCGTACGCTTTCAGGGCAAAACGGGCACGTCGCCTTGGTTTTCTGCGCCAAATCTGCAACCAACTGTGCATCCGACTTTAGGAACCTGTCCACATAGTTTAGCATGCCTTTGATGACGGTGGTGTTTCTGCCCGTCAACGGGTCAGCACGGTACTCAAACGTTATCTGCTCCTCCTCAAAATTCTTCAGTGGACTAAGAATCTTTGCGTGCTTAACAACCCTGCTAAACTCCAAAGTAAACACCACCAAATACAGCGTCAACTAACCCTTAAACTCTTTTCATCACCCAGAAAATAGGGAAAAGACGCTTTTGGGCAGTCTGCGTTTTGCTGTGTCTTTTGGCGTGTTTGTTGTGTTCTTTGAAATGATTTGTGGTTTGCAATAAGTGTTAAATGAATTCTTGTGTCCTGAGCGTTGGATAGCTATGTCTGAAGCTGATTTAAAAGAAATTGCAGATTTGCTGGTAAAGCTAAACAAGAAGATAGACGCCGTTATTGAAAGGAAAAACCAATAATCTAACCCGCAAAATCCACCATCTTTAAACGCTGTTTGTTTTGTTGTGCCGTGTTCTTGGGATAACAAATTTCAAATATGACCCTTTTTATCAGGTTTTAGAAAAGGTGTGGATGTTAATGAGTGATTCTTATTTTCAAAAGAAGCTTGAGCCTATCAAGGTTAAGCCCAAGAGTGTTAATGAGTTATTGACGGATATGGCTAAGACTGCTTATCAGGGCAGGAAATTAGGCGAAGCAGTTGATGTTTGGGAGAACATGGTTAAGGAAAAGGATTTGACTATTGCTTTGGGTTACGCGGGCAGTATGAGTACGGCGGGGCAGTGGACAATTATTAACTGGCTTATCGAAAACCGTTTCATTGACGTTTTGGTTAGCACGGGCGCAAACGTAAGCGAAGACATCGTTGATGCCATGGGCTTTGGGTACTGGCAAGGCAGCCACCTCGCAAACGACCAAGACCTCTTAGACGCCGACGTAAACCGCTACTACGACGTGTATGGAAAAGAAACCGACTACCGCAAAATGGAAGAACTCGTAACCGACTTCGTCATGACGCTTAAAACCGACTACCCCTACAGCAGCGCAGAATTCTTCCACGAACTAGGCAAATACCTCACCGAAAAAAACATACCCGCCATAGCCGCAACCGCCTACCAACACGGCGTCCCCATCTTCAGCCCCGCTTTCCTCGACAGCGCATACGGCGAAACCATCCTCATGGCAAAAAACAAAGGCCACAAAATCATCGTCGACTCCGCCAAAGAATTTGAGCAGTTCGTGCAAATCGGAACCAAAACCAAAGACGTCGGAGTAATCTACCTAGGCGGAGGCGTCCCCAAAGACCTCACCCAACTCATCGCAATCTCCGTATCACCCATGACCAACGACCAAGGTGTAGCAGGCAGAAAAGGCGGCTTGCGCAAAGGTCTGCAGGAGTACTATTACCCCCACAAATACTCCATCCAAATCACCACCGACTCGCCACAGTGGGGCGGCTTAAGCGGCTGCACCCTAGAAGAAGCCATAAGCTGGGGCAAAATCAACGCCCAACCCAACACCCGCGCCGTCTGCTACTGCGACATAACCATCGGACTGCCACTAGTTACCCATGCACTATGCGAACGCGTAAAAACCAAACGCAACGGACCCGACATGTCCTGGATTTTTGAAGGCCTAAAATAAGCCTTCTTTTTTCTTATTTTTTGGTTTTGTTTATTCTGTCGAGTAGTGCTGTTGTCATTATGGGTAGGGCTATGGTGGCGTCGGCTTCTATGTGGGTGTGTTTGGCTTTTTGGCTGATTTTTCCCCATGAGACTGCTTCGCGGGGTCGGGCTCCGCTTAGGCTGCCGTCCCATTCTTCGGCGGTGCTGATGTAGACGACGTAGTCTAATCCGTTTTTGAATTGGTTCCACCATATGGTGTGGTGTTTGCTTATGCCTCCGCCGATGATGAGCGCTCCTGATTGTTTGGAGTCGTAGACAACATCGCAGAGGTTGCCTTCGTCTTGGAGCAGGTTTAAGCGAAAATCGTGGTCTTGGCTAAACATCCATGCTTGGTAGCCTACTGCGCCATCGGTTATGCCTGGTACGTGCACGGGTATGTTGTTTTTGGCTGCCCAATACAGAATCGAGGTTTCATCGCAGCAGCGTAAGCCGATTTCGCGGTTAAGCTCGGTCACGGACATTTCATGTTTGCCTTCCTCGTAGAGCTCCAAGAGCAAACCCTGAATTTTCTTTTCCAAAATCACGCCGTAGCTATCGTTAGGTACCAACACGTTCCCAAGCCTGTTCACGCCTTCGTCGTAGAGTTGGCTATCGTTCATAACAAAGCTGCCGCGGTAGTAGTCTTTCCAGCAGCGTGCAACATCATGATCCAGTGTGCCGCACGTCGTGATGATAACATCGAACAGGTTGCGTTTGACTAGTTCTCGAAAGACGCCGCGCAGACCCGTGGCGATAAGGTTTGCAGTAAATGAGAGGAACTTGGCGCAACCCTCTGCCTTTATCATATCCTCCAAGATGTCTACGCCTGTTGCAAGTTTGCCCGCGGTAAACCCCCATGACTGCCCCATCTGCTCAACTAACTGGTCTGTGGTCATGTTAGGAGAAAACCTGTAATCTTTGACTGCTTCTTTCATGATTTGCTCTCCTTGTGTTTATGCAATGAGTGTTGTTTGTGGATAAATAGGTGTCGAAACCGTTGGTGGGTTGTTTAGGCGGTTAGGTGGGTTATGCTGAGTTGACGCGTTTAATTGTGCGCTTGACTTTGGCTCTTTAGATGCGATACTTAAGATAGCTGAGCCTCAAACTTTCAAAATATGCGAGGAGGCTGACTTGCGCAAATCTTTGTTAGACAAGTTTGGACTTGCACGTTTGTGGCGGGTTTGTGGTTGAGTTGTTTTGGGTGGGGTGTGTATATGTTGGTGTGTTGATTTTGTGGAGATTATAGTTGCCTTTTTATTTGTCTGTGTTGTTGCTTGTTAGTAGGCGCCTATGTATAAAAAAATAGCAACAGAAGATGGAACTTATGTTGTATGATAAAATAAAAAACCCGCGCTCTTTTAGCATGCAAACTCTCCAACCTTGCCTCTTCAAGAAACACCCAAACTTCGCCGCTTTTCTTTGTATGGCTGTGAATTACCAAAATCAAACGCAAATAAACTTGGAATTACATACTGATAACACTGTTTTCTTGCATCAACTTAATAAGCATGGTCAAAGGATTAGTTAACTGGAACCCTTGCAGGTGTGTAATTTTGAAAGATATAGAACGTAAAATGCTCTCTGAACTTGTAAAAAACTCGCGAAGAAGCGACAGGGAACTAGCAAAAGCAATTGGCACCTCCCAACCCACCGCCACCCGCGTGAGGACCAAACTAGAAAAAGAAGGCTACATCAAAGAGTACACTGCAATACCTAACCTGAGCAGAATCGGCTACACAATCATGGCTTTCACCTTCCTGAAACTGAACACAGCTTTCTCTCAATCCCCACAGCAACTGGAGACTTTTAGGAAACTGCATTTTGACTCAATATCTAAAGATGTGCATGCCATTTTGCTAGTTAAGCATGGTATGGGTCTTGGGTACGACGCGGTTGTGTTGTCTTTGCACTCTGACTACTCTTCGTGCGACAGTTTTCGAAACCTCCTAAAAGAAAGCATGAAAGAAAACATAATTGACTTGAGCACTTTCCTTGTGAACCTTGAAGACGAATCTGGCAGTTTACCCCTAACCTTCTCGATGTTCGCTAACCAACTGCTCAATATAAAAAGCTAAAACGCCGCTGCTATCATGATAGTCTATAAGAACCCCGCGTCACGCAGCTTTAACGCTAACGCAATATTTCCCTTAAACTTGACTTTGCCCGTGAAAAACGCTTTTTCTGCGCTTAACTTGTTATTCACCAAGTCCATGTAGTCTTTCTCTGCAATCTTCAATGACAAGTCTGGTGCGGGGTGCTCTTTTTCTTCCACTTTTATTGTTTGGTCTTTTATAGTAACTGTCCAGCTTCCCCCATTAGGTCCTGATATGCTGATTTGAGCTGTAACATCTATCCCTGCCGCTTTGCTGGGGTCGAATCTTTGGGGCAAAACCTTCTCGAAAAACTCTCCGGGCGTAACGGCCTGCATGCCTTTTCCTTCTCGTTTATCTGAATAAATCTTTTTCTTTAGGTCTTGTAAGTTCCTTAGCTGAAACGTCCTTTGCAGGCTTGTACTTGTAGCCGCGCACTATCGCTACAGGTATGCCCTCACTGCTTTGCCCCATAACTAACTCAGCCGCCGAAGCCAACTCATCCCCAACACACGTCTGCTTCACCCTAAGCTTACGCCCAAACAGGTCCTTTTCCCCGCGCCTATCCCTAATTGCTCTAATACCCGCAACCCCTATCGCTATATTGATTTCTCCCATCCTAAACGGACGCCCATGCGTATCTGAAACAATAACTGCCACCTCGCCGCAACCTGCACATTTTTTGATTTCTTCTCTGATTTTCTGTGCGGAAGAGTCGGCGTCTTTGGGCAACAACGCAACCTGCCTGCGGCTATCATACACGTTTGATTGGTCTACTCCTGCGTTAGCTGAGACTATGCCCTGCTTTGTTTGGGTTATGAGACTGCTTGGACCTACCCGCACAATCTCCTCTGTTTCGCTAAGAATAACCTCGATAAGAGCAGGGTCTCTGCCCAGTTTGCCCGCAATTTCCACAGCTTTTTTTGAGGGCGTTATAGTATCCAAATCCACTACGCTTCCCTCTGCCTTGGAAACTGCAACATGCGTAACAACCACCACATCGCCTTCTTGTAGGGGCGTGCCCTGATTTTTGGCTGCTTCACAAATCATTTGCCCCAAATTATCTCCTGCCTTAAACAGCGGCAAGCCTTCAACTGCAATAACCCTAACAGCATCCAAGCGCAATTCCTCAACTATCAAAACTGGCTAACAAGAACCCCTTAAAGCTTACCGCAACTTGACTGCCAAAAGCTTGATGTGCATAAAAATAAGATGGGAGGCATGTTGCCTCTAATGTTTGTTTGAAGCTTTTGTGTTTAGCTTCGGAACTTTTGTAGTTTTTGCAGCATTTCTTTGTCGCCTTCGGCGTCGCCTGCACATGTGGCGATGATGCCGTCGACAAGTCCGTCTAGTTTGCCTGCGACTTCTTCAACTGTGTCCATGGTTGCAACTGTTGGCCAGCCGATCATCTTGACGGTTTCTACGTTTTTGGGTGTGCCTACTAGGAAGTATGCGTAGATGGGTTTGTTTAGGCGTTTGCATTCTGCGGCTACTGCTTTTAGTGTGTCAAAGGATTTTTCTTCGAGCCTCATGAAGTAGATGAAGTCCCAGTCGCCTCTTACGCGTTCTAGGGTTTCTTCAAGGGAGCGGCGTGCAGTGAGCAAGCATCCGAGTTTTATGTTCTTTAGCTTGATGTTTGCGCGCAAAAAGTCGCGGGCTTCCTCAGAGGACTTTAGCATTTTGATGGGGTCTCCGAATTTGGGGTTGTCACCCATGGTGACTGCCAATCCGTCAACACCCACGATGTCAGAGGCCAAAGCTAGACCGCCAACTTCAACGGGTCCTTTGTAGTGAAGAATGAATATGGGTACTATTTCTTTGTCGGGGTATTTGGTTTTTAGGACAGCGCTGACAACAACGCCGCTGGCTGCAGGATAACCCGCTGCGCCGTCAGTTACGTTCCATCCGTCAACTAAATCTTTGAGTTCTTCAGCTAGCTTGAGAAATTTGCGTGTGGGAACAAATTCATTTAGTATTTTCATGGAGCTTCCTCTCGGCTAAACGTAAGCGGGCTGGATTAAAAAACTTTTGCATCCCTCACCCTGCCTTGTTGATGTTGCATCTTGACTAGTTGTGGCTTAATTTTGGGTTGTTTTGTAAATACTTTATTTGACCTGTATAGGGTAATCTGCGGGTTTTGGTAAAAAAGCTGATATTTGTGTTTGTTTGGGGTGCCATGAGCGCGGTGGCTTGGCTGTGTTTTCCGCTGGGGTCTTAGCGGTGTGTGCGCGTCGGGTTTATTTTACCCCAATTTTTTTGGTTTTGACTGTTTCTCTGGGAAATGTAAATTAGTCCTGAAAGAGGCATATTTGTAGTTGTGTGATATAGTATGAAGATTGCAGTTTCTGGTAAAGGTGGCGTTGGCAAAACTTTGATTGCGGGTGGGTTAGCTCGTGGTTTTGTGGAACGCGGTTTTAAGACTATGGCTATTGACGCGGACTCTTCTCCTAATTTGGCTATGACCTTGGGTTTGACTGCCACACAGGCTCGCGAGATTTTGCCTGTATCTGAAAACAAATCACTGCTGGAAGCCAAAACCAACACTGGCTACTCAGGCATCTACCGCCTATCCTTTAGCGTGGATGACATAGTCAAAGAATACTCCGTAGCCACTCCGCTGGGCGTTAACCTCATGGTCATGGGCACCGTGAAATCCATGGGCGCAGGCTGCATGTGCGCTCCCGTAGCTGTCATACGCGCTTTGCTTAGGCACCTAGTTGTTGACCGAGACGAAGCTGTAGTTTTAGATTTTGAAGCAGGCGTTGAGCACATCGGCAGGGGAACCGCCAAAGAAGTCGATGCCCTTCTAACTGTAGCTGACTCTAACCTGAAATCCTTAGAGATTGCCAAACACATACATGATATGGCAGTCGAGGCAGGCATGAAGCATCTTTACCTCATAGGCAACCGCGTCATGAACGACGCCCAAAAACAAGCCATTCAAGACTTCGCCGACAAAAACAACATGAAAATCCTCGCGTTCGTACCTTTCGACCAACGCGTAATCGACGCAGACATGCGCGGAGAAACCCCCCTTCTAGACAAGGACATCTCTGCAGTTAAGACCATAGACAATATATGCGACACGTTGCTTAAAGAGAACCCTAGTCAACCTGCAACGGAGCAGAATTAGGAGGTTGTGTTTGTGAAAACTTTGGTAACTGTTGGTCGTGGTGGAACTGGAAAATCAAGTTTTACAGCTTTGATGGCAAAATGCTTCATAGATGCAGGAGCGGCGCCGTTGCTGCTTGTGGATGCTGACCCTGACCAGAACCTGGCTGAAATGCTAGGCGTAGACCTTGCAGCTGCAGGCAAAGCCACCATGGCAGAACTTATCGTGGATACTTTCATAAAAAAGGGCGGAACCACCGTTGGCGTACCCCCTGCAGAACGTATTGAAAGTAACATTTGGGCTAAGGGTCTTTACGAGGGAGATAATTTTGATTTCATGTCAGTGGGTACCAAATGGGTGGAAGGCTGTTATTGTATGCCTAACTCTGCATTAAAATCCGCGCTGGAATCTTTAACAAAAAACTACAAGTATATACTCATTGATTCCCCTGCAGGTTTGGAGCATCTGAACAGGCGCATAGCGTCAAAAGTAAACGACATTTTTGACATACTCGACCACTCCAAAAAAAGCCTTGACCACGTGAGGCGTGCTTATCGTATTGCTCAGGAGGTTGAGATGCAGTTTGACAATTTCTACCTTGTTGGCGGCTACCGGTTTCCTGAGGAACTTGCTGGTAAAGCGGAGGCAGAGCTGGAGTTTAAGTATGTAGGTAAAATCGTTGCGGATGAACTAGTGGATGATTACGTTCTTAACGGTAAATCGTTGCTTGAATTGCCATCTGACAATTCTGCATATACATCTGTTAAGTCTATCTTAAAAACGGCAGGTTACATACATCAATAAATCAGTTTCTTTTCTATACTAATCCTCCATTTAACCTTGCTTTCTTTGGGGTGCAACATTACTTTTCAGCCGATGCTTTGGAAAGGTTTAAAGCACTGCAAATTCAGGTATAATTCCAAACCTTTACTGAGGTTTGAAATTGACTGCTAAAAACGTGCGAGTTAAAATCGGCGAGATGAAGACCAACTCTGGTCTTATAAAAAACCTCGACTTATCTGTAGGGAAAATAATTGATGATTCATGGGAGGAACCCATGGGGCCTACGCCTCGTCCATCAATAGCGACCTTGAGAAACTGGGACCTAAAGCTTCTCAACCGGTACAAGCCTTTTTACATGCCTGCTTGTGACCTTTGCTGTTTGTGCACTTATGGGAAATGTGACTTGACAGCTGGGAAACGTGGTGCTTGTGGACTTGACATGGCGGCTCAATCCTCACGTATCGTGCTGCTATCCTGCTGTATCGGCGCAGCAACCCACACGGCACACGCGCGACACGTAGTTCATCACTTAATTGAAACCTTCGGACGTCGACACCCATTAGATGTTGGCGGCATGAACGTCAAAGTTGAAGCCCCCGTCACACGGCTAGTATGCGGCTTCAAACCCCAAACCATAGGCGACCTCGAAGACGCATTGGACTACGCTGAACAGCAAGTAACCCAATGTCTAGCTTCAACGCACACTGGACAAGAAGGCGGCAACCTCGATTTCGAGTCAAAAGCGTTCCACGTCGGCATGATTGACCACTTAGGCATGGAAATCGCAGACATCGCCCAGATATCCGTTTACAATTTCCCCAAAGCCGACCCCGAAGCACCCCTAGTGGAAATGGGCATCGGCACAGTTGACAATTCTAAACCCACCATCATGTGCATTGGTCACAACGTCGTGCCCTCAGTTGGCATCATCGACTACATGAATGACAACGGCTTAGGCGACAAGATGGAAGTTGTGGGTCTATGCTGCACCGCCATCGACAACACCCGCTACTACAAACGCGGCAAAATCGTTGGTCCCATTTCTTGGCAGCTAAGGTTCATACGCAGCGGCTTTGCAGACGTTGTTGTTTTGGACGAGCAATGTGTCCGAACAGACGCTTACCTTGAAGCTGAACGCGTAAAAGCCCCTGTAATCGCAGCCTCTGAAAAGAACTGCTTAGGCTTTAAAGACAGAACAGACGACCCCGTAGACGAAATTGTTAATGACCTTGTCAACGCCAAAGTTCCAGGTGTTTTGATTCTTGACCCTGAAAAAGTCGGCGAAGTCGCAGTTCGAGTAGCAAACATTGTTGCTCCGATGCGCAAAAAATACAAGGTTTTGCCCACAAACGATGACATCGTCCAGTTGGCTTCAACATGTAGGCAATGCAGCCTGTGCCAGCGTTCATGTCCTCAAAACCTTGACGTGCCCGGAGCCATACAAGCCGCATCAGAAGGCGACCTATCCAAACTACATCAACTCTACGAATCCTGCATCGGCTGTGGAAGATGCGAAGAAGTCTGCCCCCTCAAACTACAACTACACAGCTTCATCGTAAAAGCTGGCGAACAAGAAATGTACGCAGAAAAGAACTTCTGCCGTGCAGGCCGAGGCGCTGTCCAAGACGTAGAAATCCGCAGTGTCGGTGGCCCCTTGGTTCTGGGTGAAATCCCCGGTATCCTCGCAGTCGTCGGATGCGCTAACTATCCACGCGGCGGAAAAGACGTCTACGATATCTGCAGAGAATTCGCTTTACGACGCTTCATCGTTGTCACCACTGGTTGCTCTGCCATGTCCGCAGGTTCCTACAAGAACGAAGACGGTCAAACCCTCTACGAAGAATTCCCCGGAGAATTCGCAGCTGGAGGAGTAGTCAACATCGGCTCATGCGTTGCTAACTCACACATATCGGGTGCAGCCATCAAAGTAGCCAATATCTTCGCCAAACGCCCCTTGCGAGGTAACTACGAAGAAATTGCTGATTACATCTACAACCGTATCGGCGCAGTTGGTCTGGCTTGGGGAGCGTTCTCTCAGAAAGCCTCTTCGATTGCTGCTGGCTTTTGGCGGTTGGGTATTCCTGTTCTTGTTGGCCCCCACGGTAACAAGTACCGCCGTATGCTGCTTGGCAGACCAGACAAGAAAGAAGACTGGTACACCATTGACGCCCGCACAGGCGAAAAAATCTACGTCGGCGCTGCCCCCGAACACCTGTTCCAAAGCGTAGAAACCAAAGAAGAAGCCATGGTCGCCATCGCAAAACTAACCCTACGACCCAACGACACCTGGAAGGGACGCGCAGGCAAACTCAGCCACTACATCGACCTATACAAACGCCACTACGGCTCAATGCCCCTAGACATACCCATGTACATCCGCACCACGGCAGACATACCCATCACCATGAAAGACGAAATCACCGCGATACTCAAAGAAGCAGACTGGAAAGAAAGCAAGATCCCCGACCCAACGTTGCTTCCAAGAATGGTACGGACCATGAAGGAGTAGGTGAAAGACAATGGAACAAGCACAAACAGGTAAAGAAGTAACCATCACAATTGACGGAAAACAAGTAAAAGCCAAAGAAGGCGACACGTTAATCAACGTAGCAAGGCAAGAGGGCATCGACATCCCCACCCTTTGCTACCACGCTGAAGTTTCAACTTTTGGCGCCTGCCGCCTCTGCTCAGTCGAAGTCACCAAGCACGGCAGAACCAAAGTCGTCACCTCCTGCAACTACCCCATCGAAGAAGGCATAGAAGTTCAAACTAACTCTGAAAAAATCCGCAACGTCCGCAAAGGCATCTTAGCTCTTCTAATGGCAAGGTGCCCCAAATCCGTCAAACTCAAGAACCTAGGCAAAGCCTACGGCATCGAAGAGCACGGCTTATGGGAATCAGACCCTGACGAAGACTGCATCCTTTGCGGTTTATGCGTACGCGTATGCAAAGAACTCGTCGGCGTTTCAGCCATAAACTTTGCCCAACGAGGTGTCGAACGCGAAATCACAGCGCCCTACCACCGCTTCTCAGATGACTGCATCGGATGCGGCGCATGCGCCCTTGTTTGCCCCACAGGTTCTAAGAAAATCCGAATCCACACCTACGCAACAATGGCTCCCATGAAAGGCGAACGCGACGACATCTTTGGTGTGCACACAGACATTTTCTCTGCTAAACTCTCAAACCCCTCAGAGGGCTTCATCAAAGCCTTGCTGGTTGCAGGTTTTAACGCGGGCTTGTTTGACACAGCAGTTTTCGCCCAACGCACCGACAGCGGCTACAACGCCAAAGCAGTCATAGCTGAAAACGCAGAAGCCGTAACCTCGGCAAAGGAAGCACCCTTCATACGAGTAAAAACCATGTCCACTTTGCTAGACGCCATAGATCAAGGCAAACGCAAAATCGCCTTCGTTGGCTTGCCCTGCCAAGTCCGTGCAGTACGCAAAATGGCTCAGACCATGCAGCAAGAAATCCCAGACTTGGACATAACCACAATTGGCATGTTCTGCAGACAATCCTTCAACCCGCAAAAACTCAAAGCTGAAATCCAAAAACTTCTCAACGTCGACATTGACCAAGCAGAAAAAGTCCAGATACGCGGAGACAAATTCGTGGTGCAAGTTGCAGGCAAAGAATACTCTTGTAACGTGGATCAGCTAAACAACGCTATTGAAGCTGGATGCACTTACTGCAACGATTTCCCCGCCATGTTTGCTGACATAGCATTTGGTTCAGAGGGAAGCGCTGATGACTGCTCTACAGTGCTTATCCGAACCGAGAAAGGCCAAAACCTGATTGGCAAACTTGCTTTCACTAAAGGGGAAGTTGCAAAAGACCAGATTCAGCCTTTGTCTGAATCCAAGAAAAACCGTGCAAAAGAAAGCGTTGCTCCTGTCCTCAAAGAAATCATGGCGCAACGTGCAAGGAAGGTGCAATAAATGAGTGAGCTGCAAATAATAGACCAAGTTATAGACAAATACGTAGGCAAAGAAGGCGTTCTAATCCAACTCCTTCTTGACATTCAACAACAACTAAACTGGATACCCAAGGAAGCTGTTACCCGCATTAACGAGCGTTTGGGCATTCCAGTTAGCGACATCTACCGAGTTGCAAGCTTCTACACCGCCATCAGCCTCAAACCACGCGGCAAACACCTGGTTCGAGTCTGCGCAGGAACCGCCTGCTACGTACGCGGCGGACAAAGAATCCTCGACGCTGCTGAACAAGCCATCGGCATAAAAGCTGGCGAAACCTCTGAAGACCTCAAATTCACCCTCGAAACCGTAAACTGCCTAGGCTGCTGCGCCTTGGGACCAGTCGTTGAAATCAACGGCAAATACCACGGAACCGCCACACCCAAGCAGATTCAAAAAATAATCGACTACAAACGGAGTAACTAACCATGCAACCCCTAAAATCTCCCGCAGAACTTGAACAACTCCAAAAACAAATCATCTCACAACGCGACCCCAACCAACTAACCATTTCCATATGCACCAGCACTGGCTGCGAAGCTTTAGGCGGACAAGAAGTCCTTGACGCCCTCAAAGAAGAACTCAAAGCACACGGCTTAGAAGACAAAGTCAAAATCCGCGAAACAGGTTGCCTTGGCTTTTGCGAACAAGGCCCCAGACTTGTCATTTACCCTCAAGAAGTCTACTACTTCAAAGTAAAACCCGAAGACGTCCCCGACATCGTCTCCAAAACGCTGCTCAAAGGCGAAGTCGTCAAACACATCCTCTACAAAGACAACGTAACTGAAAGAATCACCGAAAAACTCTCCGACGTGCCCTTCTACAAATACCAAAACCGTCTGCTGCTCGAAGATAACGCTAAAGTAGACCCCAAGAAAATCGAGGACTACTTTGCACTTGGCGGCTACTCTGCACTAGCTAAAGCACTCTCAAAGATGACCCCTGACGAAGTGCTTGAGGAAGTCAAGAAATCCAAGCTTCGCGGACGCGGAGGCGGAGGCTTCCCCACAGGACGCAAATGGGAATCAACCCGCAAAGCAGAAGGCGAACCAAAATACGTCATAGTCAACTGTGACGAAGGTGACCCAGGCGCTTTCATGAACCGCGCATTGATGGAAGGCAACCCCCACAGCGTGCTTGAAGGCTTGATTTTGGCAGCATACGCCGTAGGCGCAAGCGAAGGTTTCCTGTATGTGCGCCAAGAATATCCCTTGGCAGTTGAAAACATGCAGTTAGCCATCAAAGAAGCCGAAAAATACGGTTTAGTTGGCAAAAACATCCTTGGTTCAGACTTTAGCTTCAACGTCGGCATACACAAAGGTGCAGGAGCTTTTGTTTCAGGCGAATCCACAGCTTTGATGAACGCCATCGAAGGAAAAGTCGGCGAACCCCGACCCAAATACGTCCACACCTCCGATAAGGGTCTTTACGACAAACCAAGCGTCCTAAACAACGTCGAAACATACGCTAACGTTCCCTTAATCATCAACAAAGGAGCAGACTGGTTCCAAACAATTGGCACCGAAGGTAGCAAAGGAACTAAAATCTTCGCTTTAGCAGGCAAAGTCAACAACACTGGCCTAGTCGAAGTCCCCTTAGGCATGACACTGCGCGACATCATATTCAAAATCGGCGGCGGCATCCGAAACAACAAGAAATTCAAAGCAGTACAAACAGGTGGCCCCTCTGGAGGAGTCATACCCAAAAAGTATCTTGACTACCCCGTAGACTTTGACGAACTCACCAAGCTGGGTTCTATGATGGGTTCAGGCGGCATGATTGTTCTTGACTCTGACACCTGCATGGTTGACGTAGCACGGTACTTCATCAACTTCCTCTGCGACGAATCCTGTGGTCAATGTGTCCCCTGCCGAGAAGGTCTTAAACAGGCACGCAAAATCCTTGACGATATCGTCGTTGGAGAAGGCAAACCTGGTGACTTTGAAAAACTAACGCAAATCGCCGAAACCATGAGTTCCGCGTCGCTGTGCGCTTTGGGTCAAACTGCGGCTAACCCCATGTTGACTACTCTTCGTCACTTCAAAGAAGAATACCTTGCGCACATCGAAGAGAAACGCTGCCCCGCTTTGGTCTGCAAGAAACTGTTGACCTTCCACATAGACCCCGAGAAATGCAATGGCTGCCACTACTGTGCCATGAGCTGCTCTGAACAAGCCATAGTTGGTGCTATTGACAAAATCCACGTAATCGATCAGGACAAATGTACCCAGTGTGGAACCTGCTTTGACATGTGTCCGCCTGAGTATTCTGCCGTACAAAAGCTCTCTGGAGAACCAGCGCCCCCAGCTTTGCCTGAAGACCACCGCTGGATCAAGCGTCCGTGGGCATTAGCTGAAATCTCTGCAACCAAGAAGTCCTTGATAATCGCTAACGCAGACATCGCCGCAAACATCGTTAACAGCGCCTGCCGCCCCTTGCTTGTTGCTGGCACTGAACTCATCGGAGCCGAATACGAGGGAAAGAGCCTGATTGACTACATCATAGAGTTCGTCCGCAAAGCTAACATTCCAGTAGTTGCAACCGCGCAAACAGTCAAGGCATTCCTAGACAAAGGCTACAAGCCCGCTGGAGCGATGTCCGCAACTGAAATCGGCAGCAGATTGGTTGACCCTGAATGGATGGGCATTGATTCACAAGGACCCCATGACATGGTACTCTTTGTGGGTGTACCTATGGTTACTGCTGTGGAAGTCCTCTCTGGTCTGAAGAACTTTGCACCCAAGCTAAAGGTCGTCAACTTGGACAACATGTACAACCAGCATGCAAGTTGGTCCCTGCCAAGCTCAACGGTCAAAGATTGGATTGGAACTCTCACAGCAATGACTGCAAAATTGGAAGATGGAGGAGAATAAGAAAATGTCAATGTTTGAAGATATCCCCGTAGACGTGGGCGTAATCTACGAAGGTGAACGTATCCGCAAAAACGACCTACAAGTCGAACTTGGCGGACCCAAAGTCAAAGAAAAATTTGAACTAGCCAAAGTTAGACCCGCAGACCAAGTTGAAGACGGCAAAGTCACCATTATCGGACCCGACATCAAAGACCTCAAAGAAGGCGGTTCTTACCCCTTTGGTATCCTTGTTGAAGCTGCAGGTTCAGAGCTTGACCAAGGACTGGAGGGTGTAATTGAACGACGCATCCACGGTTACCTCAACTACATTGAAGGCTTCATGCACCTAAACCAGCGCTACGACATCTGGACAAGACTTGGCAAAAAAGCATTCAACAAAGGCCTAAACAGCTTCGAACCCATGGGCAAAGTCCTCTACCGCCTCTTCAAGAGCGAACTACCCATCATCGAAAAACTGCAAATAACCTTTGTAACCGACCCCGACAAAATCCACGAAATGTACACTGCCGCACTAGCAGACTATGAAGCACGCGACGCAAAAGCCAGAGGCCTAAAAGACGACGAAGTCGACAAATTCTACGGCTGCGCCCTGTGCCAGTCCTTTGCCCCAAGCCACGTCTGCGTAATCACCCCCCAACGCTACAGCAACTGTGGCGCCATTAGCTGGTTTGACGGTAAAGCCTCAGCAAGCATCGACCCCAAGGGCCCCGTCTTCGCCATAGACCGCGGAGAACTAATCAACGCCGAAAAAGGCGAATTCTCAGGCGTCAACGAAATGGCCAAGAAACGCAGCATGGGCGAAGTCAACAAAGTCTGGCTATACACCGCATTTGACTACCCCCACACCTCGTGCGGATGCTTCGAAGCAATTGCCTTCTACATCCCCGAAGTCGACGGGTTAGGCGTAGTTAACCGCAGCTTCAAAGGCGCAACAGTCAACGGCTTGCCCTTCTCAACGCTTGCGGACTCTGCTGCAGGCGGACGACAAGTCGACGGATTCCACGGAATATCCATCGAATACATGCGTTCCAGCAAATTCTTTGCAGCTGACGGCGGATGGAACCGCATCGTTTGGCTACCTAAAGAAGTCAAAGAACGCGTCAAAGACTTCATCCCCGCAGACATCGTCGACAAAATCCCAACTGAAGAAGACGTGCAAGATGTTGACTCTCTCAAAGCTTTCCTCAAAGAAAAGAACCACCCCATAGTAGCACGCTGGACCGAAGAAGCACCTGCAGAAGAAGCATCTGCCGAAGAAGAAGCAGTTGACGCTGGCATGCCCGTAATGACTGCATCCGCGTTGCCCATAACCGCTGGCGGCTTCAGAATCATACTCAAAGACGCAAAAATCTACGCCAACAAAGTCATCATCAAAACCATCAAAGACGAAAAGAAAGAAAAACGGTGAAAACCTTGCCTCACCACAACAAAAAACCCGAAGATCCCACCGGATTAGGTCTTAGCCCAGACCTGCTGGATCTTCTCGCCAAGTTCCAAGAAATCGAGCTTGAAGACTTCGAGCTGGTCGCTCCAGAAATGGAGCTTGTTTGGGAACCAGCCGTAGGCGGGCGCATCATGCCCAAGCTCAAAGTTCCTGGTGTGGCGGGCGGCAAACCCACTGCTCTGTTGCAGGCAGCGTTTACCCCTCCAGTAGAAACCTACCCCGGCAAGATTGCACAGGTAAAACTTGGTGCCACTAAAGGTGAAGGCGGCAGCCGCGGCAAATCCGTAACTGTAGGCGGAGAAACCTCCCCTGCTTTCTACACTTTTGAACGCCCCATAGCAAATTCTCCAATTGTTACCTTAGACGTCTTCGACATGGAAGTGCCCCTTTCTAAAGCTGTCAAGATGCACGTGAAAGACGTGGTAGGCGACCCTGCAGCATGGGCAAAACTAGCTGTTGAAAAGTTCGGTGCCGACATGGTTACCGTTCACTTAATCAGCGTTGACCCTCTGCTCAAGGATGCTACTCCCAAAGACGCAGTGAAAACCGTTGAAGAAATCCTGCAAGCCGTCGATGTCCCCCTAGTTATTGGTGGATGCGGTGACCCCGTTAAAGACGCGGATGTTTTCGAAGCAATCTGTGAAACATTCCCCGGCGAACGATTCCTCATTAGCTCAATTACTGGCGACATGGATGTTGAGCGCTGCGCTAAATACGTCAAGAAAGCAGGACACGCAGCGTTATCCTTCACACCCATGGACCTAAACCTTGCACGCGAACTAAACCGCAGACTCTACGACTACTTAGCCCCCGAAGACATCGTCATGGATTTAACCACTGCAGCTTTGGGTTACGGACTTGACTATGCCTTCACGAACATGGAACGCGCAAGAATCGCAGGCTTAATGGGCGACAATGAACTGGCTCACCCAATGTCTTCAGGCACCACAAACGCTTGGGCTGCACGTGAAGCATGGCTCAAGATGGACGCAAAATGGGAACCACGAGAACTGCGAGGTCCTCTATGGGAAGTAACCACTGCGTTGACTTTGTTGCTTGCAGGTGTTGACTTGTTCATGATGATGCATCCCGCAGCTGTAAAGACCCTCAAAGACGTAACTAACAAACTTGTATCTGGCGGAAAAGTTGACCCCTCCAAATTCGCTGAATGGGTCTCCGTCAAGGCTTAAGGGAGTGAAAACCGAAAATGAGCAAGAAAGCTGGAATAAAAGAGTTAAGCCCCATAGACGTTTACAAGCTACTGCCAAAAACTAACTGCAAAGAATGCGGACAAGAAAACTGCATGGCTTTTGCCACCAAAATCGTCAACCGTGAACTCAGCATCGACCAATGCCCACCCCTGCTCAAGAAAGAAAACGAGAAATCCTACCAGAAACTCAAGGAACTGCTAAAACCCGCCGTTAAAGAAGTCACCGTAGGCGTTGGCGAAAAAGCCAAAAAATTAGGCGGCAAACTGGTCATGTACCGCCACGAATTCACCTACACTAACCCAACAGCCATAGCCATAGACGTAACTGACGAAATGCCCGAATCTGAAGTTGTTGCCCGTATACAGCGCACGGAAAACTTTAGCTACGAATACATCGGCTACACCCTAAAGCTTGACATGATTGCTGTTAGATGCACTTCTGGTGATGCGGAAAAATTCAAGGCTGTTGTCAAGAAGGTTTCTGAAACAACCAAGCTGCCCCTGATACTGTGCACTTTAGACGCAAACATCGCCGAAGCAGGTCTTATGGCTGCACCCAAATCCAACCCGCTACTGTACGCCGCAACCGAAGCAAACTGGAAAGAAATGGCAGAAGTCGCAATCATGTACAAATGCCCGCTTGTAGCCTCTGCACCAGGCGACCTAGACAAACTTGTCTCCATAGCCAAAACCCTAAACGCGTACGGCGTAACCGACATAGTCCTTGACCCTGGAACCTTCATAAACGAGGGCTTATCCGAAACCATTAACAACTTTACCATGCTGCGCAGAGCCGCATGCAAAAACGGCGAAGAACTCGCAGGGTACCCCCTCATGGGCGTTCCCATGGCAGCTTGGGTAAACAAAGGCGAAACCGCAGACGAAATCATCAAATGGAAAGAATCCTACATTGCCTCCATGCTGGTTGTACGCTACGCTGACATCTTGGTCATGCACGGCGACGACGGCTGGTCACTACTGCCAACAACTGTGTTGCGCCAAAACATCTACACTGACCCACGCAAACCCGTTGCAGTCTCACCCGAACTCAAAGTCTTCGGCACTCCTGACGAGAACTCGCCAGTGTTCTTCACCTCAAACTTTGCCCTCACCTACTACACCGTAGCCTCAGACATCGAAAGCAGCAAAATGAACGCGTACCTCATCGTCGTAGAAACCGAAGGCTCAGCCATTGACAGCGGAGTTGCTGGACGCAAACTAACCGCCGAACGAGTCGCAGACGCCCTCAAAGAATCAGGCGTAGAAAACAAAGTCAAACACAGAACACTAATCATCCCAGGCAAAGCATCAAGAATCAGCGGCGAAATCGAAGAACTCACAGGCTGGAAAGTCCAAGTAGGACCACGCGACAGCTCAGAAATACCCAAATATATCACAGAAAAATGGCAACCCTAAGCCACCCCTTTCTTTTCCCCTAAACTTTCTTTTATTTTGTACCCTTCCCATCAACCCTGACGCTATGTTATATTTGACGCATTACGACAAAAAACGACTTTTTGAGACATTCTACGACGCGTAAAACCCCCAAAACAAACCCCAAAACAAAAACACAGCCCTTAAAACAAACTTCAAATGCCCCTACCTATCTGCGGTTTGAAGCAAACCTGCTCTATTTTTTGCTGTGAACTTTGGCGTATGGTTCCCTGATTTTCGACGGCGCATACATACGTAAGTGAAAAGAAGCAGAAGGATAGTTAGTTTGTGTTTTCAAGGACTAGTCGGGTGGTGTTTACGTCGACTTCTACGATTTTGGTGTTGGAGAATTCTTTGCTTTCTCCGAGCACGTTTTTGACTGTGACGATGTTGTTTTGGGCTTTGGCGTAGACTACGTCTTTGAAGAGGATTTTTCCGTTTAGTATGACGTTAAATTCACACATGCTTTGTCACCACTATAATTGTGGGGTTGGTTGGCTATAAGCACTGCTGTCTTGGCTGTGGGATTGTAAGTTTAAATAGCAAAATTTGTTCTATCATGTTGACGCCGTGACTTGTATGTTAGATATCAAGCTTATCCGCGAAAACCCCGCACTGGTAAAAGCGAATTTAGCAAAGAGAGGCGACCCCGCGAACTTAGCCATGCTAAACGAGCTAATTGAAACTGATGTGGCTTGGCGCCAAAACCTAACCCGCCTAAACGATTTACGCCACGACCGCAAAGTCTGCACCACCGAAATTGGCAAACTCAAAAAAGCCAAACAAGACGCAGCAGAACCCATAGAGAAAGCCAAAGCCATAGACACCCAAATCACGCAAATTCAGCAGCAAGTCACCGCGGAAGAAGAAAAAATCCGCAGCCTCCTCCTTCGCCTGCCAAACCTGCTACACGAAAGCGTTCCCGAAGGCAAAGACGACACCGAAAACGTCATAGAAAAAACCTGGGGCACCCTACCCAAGTTTGACTTCAAAATAAAAAACCACATTGACCTTGCTTTGGATTTGGGCATTGTGGATTTGGAGCGCGCGAGCAAAGTTGCAGGTGCACGGTTCTTCTTTTTCAAGGGCGCAGGGGTGCTTTTGGATATGGCGTTAATCCAGTTTGCTTTGGAAACTTTGCATGGTAAGGGTTACGCGCTTATTGAGCCGCCTTATTTGATGAAGCGTGCGCCTTATGAGGGCGTTACGGCGTTGGCGGATTTTGAAGATGTCCTCTACAAAATAGCTGAAGAAGACCTCTACCTTATCGCAACCTCAGAGCATCCTATGGCGGCTATGTACCAAAACGAGGTCATAACCCAAGACGAGTTGCCGCTACGGCTTGCAGGTTTTAGTCCGTGTTTCCGAAAAGAAGCAGGCTCACACGGCAAGGACACCCGAGGCATATTCCGTACACACCAATTCAACAAAATCGAACAGTTCATTTTCTGCACGCCCGAAGACTCCTGGCAACTGCACGAGGAACTTTCCAACAACGCTCAGGAGCTTCTTCAGCAGCTAGAGTTGCCCTACCGCATGGTCAACGTCTGCACGGGTGATATCGGAACAGTAGCCGCGAAAAAATACGATTTTGAAGCATGGATGCCCGCACAAGGCGCTTACCGCGAGGTGGTTAGCTGTAGCAACTGCACCGATTACCAAGCCCGCCGCCTAAACATACGGTACCGCGAAAAAACAGGTTCCCCACCCAAAGGTTTCCCGCACACATTAAACAGCACCGCTATCGCTACGGGCAGAACCATTGTTGCCATTTTGGAGAATTATCAGCAGCCTGACGGGTCGATTTTGGTGCCAAAAGTTCTGCGCAAATATATGTGCGGTATCGAGAAAATATCTCTTCAGCGGTAAAGCTTTTAATATTGGATTGAGAATGTTGAGGGCGCGTTTGGAGGATTACCTTGTCTTCAAAATCAAAGTCAAAACATCTGCGTGATAAATGGCGAGGCAAATCTTGGTATATGATTGTTGCGCCCCCTTACTTTGGGAACGTTGAGTTAGGCGCTGTGCCCGCTGCAGACCAAGAACTGCTAATTGGCAGAGTCGCAGAAGCTACATTGTACGATATTACTGGCGACTTTTCGCATCAGTACTTGAAAATGTACTTCCAAGTAAACTCGTTAGACGGCAAAACCGCACGTACAGTCTTCAAAGGACATGAGTACAGCCGTGACTACCTAAGAAGCCTTGTACGCCGAAGAACAACCAAAGTCGACGGACTCTTCAACCTAGTCGTCAAAGACGGCTACAAACTACGCATCGCCGTCTCCGCCCTCACCCTCTCACGAATCAAAACCTCCCAAGAACACCAAATCCGCCACATCATGGCACAAACCATCCACGAAAAAGCCCTCAACCTCACTTTGGACCAGTTTGTCCAAGAAATGGTGCTAGGCAAAATCGCCTCTGACATCTACAATGAAGCCAAACAAATAGCGCCGCTACGACACGTTGGAATTCGCAAATCCAAACTCATCGCCCACCCCAAAAACAAACCTGACGCCGCCACCGCAGAAGAACCTGAAGTACCTGACAACACCGAAGCTCCCGAAGTGCCCGACGAAGAACCCGAAGCAGAAGTCGTCATCGAACAAGTCTAACCCCCACCCTTTCCTTTCTTTGCTCTTTTTAACATCAAAAACCTTCTAGTTTTCGGAATTAGTTATCTACCCGTTTCTCCCTAGTTACTGTGGAAGTGGTAAGTGTGTCTGATGTGGGTGTTCACGAAAAAGGAACTTTTACAATCAACGATTTAATGGATAGCATTAAGAAAAACCCCCGTTACCCCCAAACAGGAGGCATAGCCATGTTTGTTGGAGTGGTACGCGGCGAGAGCAACCAGAACCAGAAAGTACAGGGGCTCACTTTGCAGGCGTACGAAGAACGCGCCAACGAAGTTACCAAAGCAATCTGTGCTGACT